>CAZZIE010000004.1:0-70182 GCA_964654185.1 uncultured Spirochaetaceae bacterium
GACTGCGGGTTGGTAGTGCTAGTATTATTTCTGGTCTATTATCTCCAGTGGTCGAACATGGCGATGATCGAGCACCCCAGGGCGTAGCCGGAGACCGCCATGGTGAAGGGAATGAAGGTGACACCGAGCCAGTTAACCTCCACCGTCAGGCGACCCGGATCGAGCTGTCCCGCCAGGCGACCAAAGACCAGGTAGACGATCAAGAGGCCCAGAAGGGAGAAGCCTCCGACGCTGAGTCCCATGACGCTGCCGCCCTGAAAGGCCACCTTCAATGTCTTTCCGAGGTGCTTAGTTTCGCGGGCGCGATTGGCGACACGTACATTCGCAAGTGTCGCGATCTTCATGCCTATCCAGCCCGCCGTGGCACTCATGGTGGCGCCGAAGAGGAAGGCAATACCCGTATACCACGAGACGACGACACCGAGGCCGATTGCAATGAAGATTGCAATGGAGAAGATGATCTTGTACTCGTGCTTGATGAATGCGTCGGCACCTTCCTGGATGGCCCCGGCGATCTCCCGCATCATATCGGTGCCGGTGTCCATTCTCCGCACCGCGGTGTAGTTGATTGCCGCAAGAGCTAACGCAGCAAACACTCCAATGAATACGAACCCAAGCATACGCAACTTCCTTTGGACCAGTGTGATGTGTGTTCTCGCAGCGGCAATCCACGAAAGGAGACGGCACCATTTCCGCTGCCGGCAATTGACGGCATGGTAGCATCATCGTAATTTCAGTGCAACGCGCGCCGCGCGACTCTGCAAGAGAATACAGCAACCATGCATGTTCATACTTTCGACTGGGGCCGCTGGCGGCCGACGGATGACGCCGTTATCTGCTTCGTCCGTGACAACGATCACCTTCTCCTCATTGAGAAGAAACGCGGCCTCGGTGGAGGCAAGGTGAACGGCCCCGGCGGGAAGCTCGAGGACGGGGAAACGCCACTCCAGGCGGCCCTTCGAGAGACCGAAGAGGAGGTGGGCATTGTCCCGGCAGAGCCGGTCCGAGTCGCGGAGCTCTCCTTCGTCTTCACCGACGGCTACTCGCTCCGGTGTGACGTCTTCATGGCAACTCGCTACGCCGGCTCCCCCATCGAGACACCTGAAGCACGGCCCTTTTGGGCCCACACCAGTGAGATACCATACGAGCGCATGTGGGAAGATGACGTACTGTGGCTTCCGAAGGTCATTGCGGGACAGAAGGTCGCCGGAAGATTCATCTTCGACGGGGATACCATGCTGAGCTATGTCTTGCGGGACGGTCTGGATGAGGAGTATCGAACCGGCCTCGCTCGGGCACTCCAGTAGTGCAACGGCATCCAGGATGGTGCAACAGCATTCAGGATGGGGTCGACCGGTGGGGTGTCAGGTCCAGAAGTCCTGCATGACAATGCTGCTTCGCAGCTTGGCGATCGCCTTCTCCTGAATCTGTCTGACCCGCTCACGCGTAATACCGAGAAACTTTCCGGTCTCTTCCAGCGTGAAGGGCCCCTCTCCGGAGAGACCGAAGCGAAGCTGAATGATCTTCATCTCCCGGCTGGAAAGGGACTGCAGCACCTCCCGGATGGTGTCCTGAAGGGTGACGTGAAAGACCAGATCGAAGGGCTGCTCCGAGGATTCGTCCTCAATGAGGTCTGCAAGACGCGTGTAGTTGTCATCGTCTACGGTGACATCCAGAGACGTCGTCTCCTGGGAGAGACGCATGATCTCGGCAATGCGCGTCGCGGTGAGATCCATGTACTCCGAGAGCTCGTCGCTCTCGGGATCCCTGCCGAGTTCCTGGGTGAGATGCTTGGCCACGAAGTAGCACTTCTTAATGGTGTTCAACATGTGAACAGGAATCCGGATCACCCGTCCCTTGTCGGCGAGGGACTTGATGATGGATTGCCGGATCCACCAGGTGGCGTACGTGGAGAAACGGCACCCCTTGCGGTAGTCGAATCGCTCCACAGCCTCAATGAGACCGATGTTGCCTTCGTCGATCAGGTCGAGCAACGTCAGACCGCGGTGCTGATACTTCTTGGCAATTGACACGACCAGCCGCAGATTGGCGTTGATCATGCGGTTCTTCTGCCGGCGAAGCTCCTCGCGCAGTTGCTCCCGCTGCTGCTCGCTCTCTCTGTCATCACAGTCGCCCTGCTCATCACAGGGGAGCTCCAGGAGCTCCTGGCGCAGCTCGGCTATGCGCCGGCCGGTCGCCTGCTCGTCTTCCGCCGTGAGGAGCGGGTACTTTGAAATCTGTCGAAGGTAAAATGCCAGGGGGTCGGCATCGACGGGTTCCTGCTTCCGGGAGTCCGTTCCCGCGGCAGTTACTGCAGAAAGGCCTCGCGTCTGCGAAGGTTTTTTCTTCATGCTACCTCGATTCCGTTATCGGGCAGTATAGAATAGCCCCTGTCGGCCGTCAACCGCCACATTTTGATTCACTGTTAGGAATCGTCTAGCCCTGTCGGAAGCCTATCGCACTATCACTCCACGTCCAACCGATCAGCCGCGGGGCGCCTCGGAGGGATCGACGTAGCGGTTGTTCTTCCAGACGCTGAAGTAGAGCTGCGCTTCTTCGGCAGTGGGAGTCGATCCGACGCGCCCGATCGGCGTTCCCACCCGGACACGGTCCCCCACGGTAACGGCGAGCTCGGAGTTGCCGGCATAGACGTAGAGATACCCGTCGTTGGTCTGGACGAATACGACCCTGCCGAAGGCGGTGTGGGGCCCTGAGTAGATGACTCGCCCGGCGGATACCGAGTACACCACGTCTCCGGCGGAGGCGGATATGGCGACGCCCGGAAACTTGCCGGTTACGGGATTTCGGTCTCCCGGATGTGGCCAGAGGACAGTCTGCGCTGCGGGCGGGTTGGTAGCCGCTACCTCCGTGCTCTTCCCGACGGATGCGGTATCCGTCGTTTCCGCTGCGCTTTTCCCCTCCGAGGCCGTAGCTCCGTCCCGGCTACCTCCGTCCCTACTGACAGCAGAGCCCGCAGCCCTGCCCGACTCCGATGCCGCGGTGCGCCCTTCTTCGGCATCGGTGCGGGCGTCCGCAACAGCGGTGGGCGCATCCGGGGCGGGGGCGCCGTCAGCATCGTCCCCAGATGAGACAATGAGAACGTCTCCGACGCGGAGGACCGAGTCCGCCGTGCGGTCGTTCATTTCCAGGAGATCGTCGACGCTCATGTCGAAGGTGCGGGCAACACTCCAGTAGGTGTCGCCGCGCTTGACGGTGTAGGTACCCGGGATCACGAGGCGCTGACCGATTGAGAGCGCTCGTGGGTCTGAGATGCCGTTGGCGGCGCGAATGGCGGTTTCACTCACGTCGAAGCGGCGCGAGATGGAGTAGAGGGTGTCGCCCGGACGGACGAGGTACTCACTCGATGCGGGAAGAAGAGGCGCGAATGTCAGGGAAAGCAGGAGCCCCATGAGGGCCGTCACCGCGCGTCGCATTGCAGCTCCGGAGCAGACGTTGTTTCCCTCTTATGTTCGGCGGAAGGGGCCATAAAATTGACTTACCGCAGTGGTCAGGAACTCCGCCACTGAGCGAAGCGTCGGTCCTCCCAGGGAATTCCCTCGGCGTACCGCCCCGGGTTGAGTGCGCGGTCACGCTCTTCCTCGGCAATGTTGTGCTGCAGGACCATCCAGCGTGGATAGGGAATCGACCGGGCGGAGACCTCATCGAGCTCCGCCACGTCCTGGTCGGAAAGCTCCAGGTCCGCCGCCTTGATGTTGTCCTCCAGGTGCTCGTTCTTCCGCGCGGCGACGATTACGCTCGAAATGGCGTCACGGGAGAGAATCCACGCCAGGGCGACCCGCGCCGGCGTGGCGTCGTGCCGCTTCGCGACCTCCCGGAGCTTGTCGATGATCCGGTAGCCCTGATCGAGGTCGAAGGGGATGAACTGTCCCGCCTCGGCGAAGCGCGTACCCGCCGGCGGGGACGACTCTCTATCGTACTTTCCGGAGAGGAATCCGCCTGCCAGAGGGCTCCAGACCAGAATACCAAGGTTGTAGTAGTCCGCCATGGAGAGAAAGTCGTCTTCCAGATCTCGGCCCACCAGGCTGTAGTACATCTGCGCGGTCACGTAGGGCTCCAGACCCTTGCGTTCCTGCAGCTGCAGGGCCGTCGCAGCGTGCCACGCCTGGTAGTTGCTCAAGCCGACGTACCGCACCTTTCCCTGCCGAACCAGGTCGTCCATGGCCCGCAGGGTCTCCTCGATCGGCGTGTTCAGGTCCCAGCTGTGAATCTGATAGAGGTCGATGTGATCGGTCTTCAGCCGTTGCAGGCTGGCTTCCAGGGCGCGCATGATGTTCACCCTGGTCGCGCCGCTTCGCAGCATGTTGTCGCTCATGGGGAGGCGGCACTTCGTTGCCAGAATCACCTCGTTCCGCATGCCTTCGAGGGCGGTACCGATGAGGGACTCACTCTCGCCCATGCTGTAGACATCTGCCGTGTCAATGAGATTCACACCGCGTTCAAGGGCAAAGCGGATCATCTCTCTGGTCTCCTCCTGCTGGAGACCTCCCATTGCCTTTCCGCCACCGAACTGCATGGTGCCGAGCGAAACGCTGCTCACCACCAATCCGGTGTTTCCGAGGGTTCGGTACTTCATGAAGCGCTCCTCATTGTCCGGACGACGACGCCCGGGATGCGGGCACACCCCGGGCGGATCAGCCTGCCCGGCCGGCGCCGGGTTTCATCTGTTTACGCTGATCTATTCGTGCTGGTCGATTCGTGCTGATCTACTCGTGCTCGTGGCCGTTGTCCCCGTGAGCGTGGCCGTGCTGGAGCTCTTCCTCGGTGGCGGAGCGCACGTCCTTGACCGTTACGTTGAAGTGTAGGGTCTGTCCCGCGAGGGGATGGTTTCCGTCCAGGGTGACCTCGTCGTCACCGATCTTGGTAAGGGTCACGATCTGCCGCTGTCCGTCCTGAGAGCGCGCCTCGAACTGCATGCCGAGCTCAAGGTCGACATCCTGAGGAAGGCGATCCCGGCCTACGGAGAAGACGAGGGAATCGGTGTACTGGCCGTAGCCCTTGTCGGGCTCGACCTTCGCCTCAACGCTCTCCCCGGGGGTTTTCCCCTCGAGAGCCTCCTCCAGGCCTTCAACAATGTTGTCGTGCCCGTGGAGATAGGCGAGCTCGCCGTTGTTCTGAGAAGTGTCGAGAACCTCGCCGGCCTCATCCTTCAGTTCATAGTCGATGGTTACGACTGCGTCTTTCTGTACGTTCACTGGATTACCTCCGAAAAATGGTCGTTCGACCAGGCAGGACACACCAGTAGCGTTACGGCGTGACGAGATATCGCCGCCCGGCCGTCTCTAACGTACGATGCAGCGGCGGAAAACCTCAAGGATTGCGGGCGAATTCCCGGACTTTCCGGGGGGAGATCTCAGGGGAATGGCCGCAACCGGGCCGTGGGCGCGGGACATCCGGGGGCCACCGGCGCGGGACCGCCGGTGCGGGGGCCATGGGCGGGCGCGGGACCGCCGGTGCGCCGGGCACCGGCGGCATCCCTACTTCGAGCTGAGGTTGAACACACCGTCCCAGTTGGCCGGCGGCGCCTTCTTCTGAAACTCGGCGCAGCGCTTCGCGAAGAAGGTCGCGGGGCCGTCGCCGGGTCGAGCCGAGAGCACATCCTGGAAGCGCTTCCGCGCCTGCTCCCAATCACGATTCTCGAATAGATCTAATCCCTCGTGAAAGGTGTCAAGGGCCTCCTTGACCAGAGGATCGAGCTGATTCGCTTCCTCCACCACCTCGAAGAGGCGAACCGGCGTTTCAATACCGACAACGCGGACGCGGTCGAGCTTCCGATACGCAAAGTGGTCTCCTGCCTCGTTGCGGGTTGCCTCACTGGCAAGGACCCAGGTGCCGTACTGCTTGTTCACTCCCTCGAGCCGCGCCGCCAGGTTCACAGCGTTGCCCATCATGGTGTAATCCATTTTCTGCAGCGTACCCATATTGCCGACTACCATCTCGCCGGTGTTAATCCCGATCCGCGTCAGCAAAGGCCCCGGGGTGCGCTCTTCCTCGACAAGCCGCTCGTTCAGCTCCTGCTCCACCCGTTTCATCCGCACCGCCGATAGACAGGCTCGTCGCGCGTGGTCAGGGAGGTCGATCGGAGCGCCGAAAAAGGAGATGATGGCGTCGCCCTCGTACTTGTCGATTGTGCCGCGCATCTCCAGGATGGTGTCGCTCATGGCGGTCAGGTACTCGTTGAGGAGCGCGACCAGCGCCTCCGGATCGAGTTTCTCAGAAATCGTTGAGAACCCTTTCACGTCGGTGAAGAAGGCGGTGAGATGCTTCTTTTCGCCACCCAACCGCAGCTTGTCCGGGTCGTTCATGAGATCACTGATGACGTCGGACGAGAGATAGTGAGAAAAGGCGTTCCGGATGTACGAGCGCTCCTGGGCTGTCTGAATGAACTTGAACGCCGTCAGCCCTATGAAGGTGAGACCTCCCGAGATCAACGGTGCGATCATGGGCGGATAGTTCCGGGTGAGCAGAAAGTAGGCCCCCGCCGCAACGGCAAAGACCACCACGTACCCGACACCGACGATGAGTGAAGGCACCGGGTCGAGGCGGCGAATCGTCAATGCGATTGCGAGAGCCAGCACCGCAGCGAGAAAGATGCCGTACCAGTGCGGCAGGAAGTCCAGGAACCGCCGTTGCAGGATGGTGTTGGTCACCGATGCGTGGGTTCCAACGTTTGCGTATTCCGGCGAGAAGGGGTTCACCCCGATATCCGTCGTACCTGTGCCGGTATAACCGATGTAGGCGTAGGAGCCGTCCAGCTCCTCCTTCAGCCTCTCCCGGTTCTCGGCGTAGGTGCCGTATATCTCCCGGGTGGCGTTGAAGATGTCGGGGACCTCCTCCAGAAGCGGTTCGTACTGGTTGCGCAGATCATCCGGCAGATCGTCACGGTCCAGGATGCGCTGCACTTCCCCGAGAATTGCCTGTTCGGCATTACCGTTCACGAAGGTCCCCGTCTGCTGAGCAAACTGCTCCCGGACCTCCCGGTACTCCTCAATATCCACGTCCCGTCCGTTCTCTACTATGTCGCGCCGCAGGCCGTCAGCGTAGTCGAAGAGCTGCAACGGGTTGGTACCGTCGTGGAAGTTGAGGTACCCGGCGTCCGACATGGTCCGCAGGTTAGCGACGAGGCGCTCCTCAAGACGCTGATTGCGAACCAGTTCGAAGAATGAAAGATGCCGAAGCGTGCCCTCGAAGGTACCCTTGGGCCAGTTGATGAGGAACTCGCCATCCGGTGTCAAAGGAATCACAATGTCTTCGGGCTCGTCCTCACCGGGAATCTGCGCCTGCCGCAGGATAACGCGGTCCGCGTAGGCTTCCACCTCCGGCCTGCCCAGAAGATCGAGCGTCGGCGTAAATGCAAGCTGGCCGAAGAAGTGGTCCTCGTACTGCGCAAGGATGTCGACCCGTCGACGAACTCCATCCGGATCAATGATAACGTTCGGAAACCCGGCTCCGTCACCACCTCGCAGAATGGTGGAAATCGTCGGCCGGATACCGGCGGCGGTGAATGGCCAGGTTCCTTCTGTGTTGTCCTCGACATGCTCGAGGGAAAACTCGTTCATGGCGAGCTCGAGGGCCTCCTGGGGCACCTCCCGTTCAACCTCCGGCGCCATCCCTATGGTGAAGAAGGTGTTGCCGTGAAAGGCGGCGGCGCGCCCGAAGTAGGCATCGTTATCTCTGGCAATGCTCTGGACCTCGTCCATGAGTTGCTGCCGCGCCTGGTCGGTGAGACCGGCGAGATCCTGAACAAATCCTTCCGCCTCCGAAAGCGGGATCTGTCCCTGCTGGAGCGCCGTAAAGAGGTCCACGATATTCTGGCGTATCTGTCCGAACTGGTTCTGAAGGACCTCCGGAAACTCCTGATTCAATACCTCTGAGTTGACCCCTCGGGGGCTCGCCTCGGTGTACTCGATGTCGAGCATGGTAAAGCGGTTGCCGAACTCGGCCAGCATTATCAGCCCGTCGGCTATGATGTGTCGGCTCCAGGGCCAGACGCCCACCTGGGCAATGGCGGTGTCATCGATTTCGAGAAGGAGGAGGTTCTCATCCTCAGGGATGGGTTCCTTGATCCGGAGCAGGGTGTCGTAGAGGCGCAGATCCGCCGTCTCGAAGAGCTCGACGAAGGACGCGGCGCCGATGACACCGGCGACAACCAACGGAATGAGCACGTAAAGAACCGTTGTACGCTTCACGGGATACACCTCCCTCTTTGGGATCACTATAGTTTGCTCCCGCATTGAATTGCAACGAAACGGCGCTGTTGAATCCGTGCTCGACGGCAACGTATACTGCAAGAATAGAAACGTCTCCACCGGGGAGGGAGAGATGAAACGAATCGTCATTCTGGCGTTGCTGCTTGCCCTGACGGCCGGCTTCGCCGTGGCACAATCGAACGAGCTCATAGATGAGCTACTAGCTACGGAGGAAGCGCCCTTCGCGGCTGCGGTGTATCTGGTCATGCTCGCCGGCGGCGAGATCGACGAGGACACCTCGGTCCAGGAGGCGTACAGTGAGTTCGACTTCTCCAACTGGAGGATCGCGGAGAAAGGAGCGGATGCTCCGGTCACCCTCGGCGAGCTCGCCTACCTCAGTATGGAGACCCTTGGCATTTCGGGCGGCATCATGTACAGCCTGATACCGTCACCGCGGTACGCCGCACGAGAGTTCAGTTATCTACGGCTCGTCCCGGGCAAGGCGTATCCGGGGCGCGTCCTCTCGGGGCGTGAAGTGGTCGACGTGATTGGCCGCGCCACGCGATACGCGGACCAGCAAGGTTGAGGAGGGTAGACATGCAACGCGTAACAATACTGATTGCAGCGCTTCTGCTGCTTGCGGCGCCTTTTGCCCTCAGCTTCGACTTCGGCGCCGACGTAACAACCACTTCCCGTTACACAACCGGCGAGGAGTTCTTCAACAAGGATGCCCTCATCGTGTGGACCGAAGCTCCCCTCGGGGAGAACCACCTCTTCCAGCTCCGCGGTGGATACGCCTTTTCGACGCTGCTGCCGGTCGAACTTGTCCTGAACCGCTTCGTCATTCAGGGTGATTACAGCCCTACGGCGAATACCAGGCTTGTGACACAGCTGGGGCGAATCGGGCTCCAGACACCGTCCGGCATGGTGTTCAACCACGACGTTGACGGCGGCTCACTTCGCATTCAGGCGCCCGGAGCAACGACCCGATTCGGCATGGGCTACACGGGATTTCTGTTCGGACCGGCTTCTCAGATTCTGGTGTCCATTGCAGATACGCAGGTTTCTACAACGGACACCTTCGCACTGGCCACTCCCAGGGTAGTCGGCACCGCCGCGGTAACCTTTACCGATCTGATTCCCCGACAGGAGATCACCCTGGCCGGGGCGTTTCAGGAGGATCTGCGGCCGGTCATGAAGCCCGGCAATCTCGACACGCCCCTCATAGGCCCCAACGATACGGATGTTCCCACAGATGCCAGCGGACCGGTTGATACCCAGTACGTCAGCCTGGGCATCAACGGCGGTATCACCTCCGGCCTCTTCTATCAGGTGTGGGGCACCTACAACGCAGGGAGCATGCTCACGCTGACACAGGACCCCGACACCAACGTTGAGTCCTACCAGCCCACGCCCATCCGCGCATTCGCGGCATCACTCGGCCTTACCTACTTCCGGCCGCAGCTTCTCTCGCTGCGCGTGAACGGCAAGTTCACCTACACCAGCGGGGACGCGGATCACAGCACCTACTTCGAAGGCAACACCGAGGATGCCTCCACCCTCTACCAGCCCATTAACGCAGCAGCGGCTTCAATCGCATTTGCCCCGCGTCTTGGGAATATTATGTATGGCGAGTTACATTTAGGAGTGAGGCCCTTCGGCTCGGTGCAGAGTCGATTCTTGCGCAACCTCGGAGTCAGTTCCGGGGTATATGTGTTTGCACGGAGCACCGAAGGAGCGGTCTCGGCAACCGGCGTCGGAACAGGCGCCGGAAGCAACTATCTGGGAACGGAGGTGGACTTGAATGTGACGTACCGGCCGTTCTCCGATCTTGGATTGGGAGTTGGCGTGGGAATGTTCTTCCCGAACGGAGGGAGTGGCAGCCCCATGACCAGCCAGAAACCTGTAACCCGCGCGCGTCTTTCTACGTCGTTTAGCTTCTGAAGACGCGGAAGAATAAGGAGAGGGACATGAAACGCATTGCACTGATACTTCTGCTTCTTGCCCTTGCCACACTACCTGCGCTCGCCCAGATAACGGCGGTCGTAGAGGAGACAAGCGGCAAAGTTGAGATACGCCTGCCCGGCAGTAATTGGGCGACCGCCCGAGTCGGCATGGAAGTGCCGACAGGGGCCACGATCTCCACCGGATTCAACTCCGAGGCGATTCTGGCAATCGGCGACTCCGTGCTGACGGTTGATCCCCTCACCCGCATGGGTGTTGAGGAGCTCCTACAGAGTGAGGGCGTGGTCAAGTCCAGCCTTCGACTCAACGTTGGTCGCGTATCGGCCGACGTCCAGACTGCCGAGGGACTCCAGTCGGACTTCCAGGTGAAGAGCCCGCTCTCGACAGCATCCGTTCGCGGCACCGTTTTCAGCTTCGACGGCACGACCATTGAAGTCAGTGAAGGTGTCGTGACCATCACCAACAGCCTCGGCCAGACTCGTCGGATCGTCGCGGGCAACCAGTCCACAACGGATGGAGAGTCCACACCGAGCGGCGAAGAGGAAGAGCTCGAAAACACCACGACCATCGTATTCTCCACCTCCTCCTTCGACGATGAGGCAGGCGAAGGCGACGGGACCGACGACGCGCCGGAGGTTACGACGACCGGGACGCTGCCGATCACCATCCAGACAAGCACCGGCCAATAAAGGAGGGTACCAGAATGAGATTACGAACTACCCGCCATCTATTCAGAAGCGCCATTGTACTTGTGGGCATTATCTTGCTTGGCGCCTGCTATCTCGGCGGCACGCCTCAAAGCGGTGACATAACCGTGACACTTCCTTCGGCCCGGCAGCTTGCCGACGCCGGCCTGCAACCTCAGGTGACTGGAAGCGAAATAGATACGGCACGCATCTATCTGTCCAGAACGCGTGGCGCGGGGTCGACACTGATCGACCTCAACACGGAAGACGAAGACGTCGACTACCGTGAAGTGGATACGACCGGAGAGGCCACGGACGTGACTCTCTCGGACGTACCGACCGGGAGCGGATATCGCCTCTACGTCAGCGTCTGGGACGGATCCACCCTCGCGGGCTACGCCTGGACGGAGACTTCGTTTGAGGTGATTGCCGGCGAGAATCCCGGCCAGACATTGACGCTGCAAGATGCAGACTTCACTGCGCCGGCACAGCTCGCAACCGAGGCGATTAACGGGCTGACCACCAAGGATGGCACGATCTACGCCTCAAGCAGTGAGGCCGTCTTCGCCGTTTCTCCGACGGACGCAACCAGCACGCTCACGCTCGGGGATGCCGGTGGGATCAACTCCGTGACCGGTGGTGGCGCGGATACTGATGTCTTTGTGAATGCTGCCCAGGGGATCTACCGGGTGGCCGGCACCTCATTGACGGCGTTCGCCGGATATGATGCAGATGAGTACGGTGCCGCCTTGACGTCCACCGGCTTCACCACTGACACCGGGGAGATCATCATAGCGTTCCAGACTGCGACCGGCCTGGGATTCAGCGCCGACGCAACCAGCTCCGCTGACGACGATTGGTTTTTCTTTCCCACCGCGGACCTTGTCGGAGACACCGACATAAACCTGTCCATATTCGACCTGGTTGTTGACACATCAGGCGACGAGGGTCGCGCCTTTCTGGCGACCTCCGTGGGAGGCTTCATTGTCACGCCCTCCGCTGTCGACGATCTCGCCGGAGAGACAGAGGACGTTGTGCAGGCAATCGAAGTCTTCGACTTCTACGATGAAGCCATTGACAGCCGTATAGCTACGTCGATCGCCTTCGATGCGGATAACGCCATTCTCTACGTCGCAGCCCGCGGCGCCGGAGGAGCATGGGCCGTCCAGCTCGGCGAAGACGCGGAAGGAAACACGACCTTCGACGGGACCTCTCTCTCTGAGAACGAGCCCCTTATTCCGAACAGGGTCGAGAACGTCGCAGTCCAGTCCGGCGTGAGCAACCCCTTTGTGGCTCTTCTCACCAAGGACGCCGTAGTCCTCTACAGGGATGGTGACGGCGTCGTTGAGGTGTATCCCTTCGTCGCGTACGATGTACAGCCGGGTCAGTCGGATCTGGTCGCGTTCCGCGACAAGGATGACGACGGCACCGACGAACAACTCGTGGTTGCCGGAAGCAACGGAGTACGCATTCTCGGGAGCCTTCCGGAATAGCAGCGGAAGGCCGTGGACGACGGCAGCTTCCGCTGCGCGTCGTCCCACGGCACAAAGCCAATTGGACCACACGAAGGCGGGTACCGTAACGGTGCCCGCCTTTTTTGTGTTCGCCCTTCGGTACCGGCCATTCTTTTCGTGCGCCCTCCCGGGCGCACACGAAAAAGGGCAGCCAACGCCCTGGTGGACGCCGACTGCCTGTCTGAACTCTGAATCTGTAACGGCGTGCCGCCGCTTCCGCCTTACCGGACCGGTCCCACCCCTAGAAGCTCAGCCTCATACCGGTGGTTACGGCCGGCGCCATGGTGGTAAGGCTGTACTGACCGTGCAGGAAGAGCCCGAACCCGCCGAAGACCAGATCGAATCCGCCGCGCGCGGCCAGTGCAAAGTCATAGAGATTGACTGTCGCGCCAGGCTCACTCCCCCCGGACTGCTCTTGGTAGGAGGTACCTCCAACTGTCAGATCGAAGTTCTTGATACCCGCGCTGAATGTGCTCTGTTGGAAGTACGGAGTCACCGCAATGAACGGAACAAAAAACGCCAGCTTCTTCGATATGGCGAGCTCCAGCCCGGCCGTGTGGATGGTCGTGTCCACAAAGAGACTCATGCTGTCGGGCACTTCGGCACCGGGCACGACATTCGTGATCTGGCTGGTTATGTCATCCGTTAATGGAAAAGCGAAGTCGAAACCGGCATACGTGTACCCCAGGCCGGCGGTAATTGCGGGAAAACCCGGAGCGTCCTCTACGAGGGTCTTTCTAACCTGGCCACCGAGGTTGAGAATGCTGAACTCGAGGCCGCTGAAGTTCGCTGTGGCTTCTCCTCCAAGACTCAGGCCCCAACCGGCCAGCGCGTTCGGCACCCACGCGGCCGTGCCGAGAATCTGCCAGCCGGCAATTGTCCCTCCAAGGGTCAGACGAGATAGCGGATAAGGGATGAAACCCTCATAGATTGTCTGTACCGTTCCCCCGGCTTCTTCAATGAGGGGGTTCACGATCTCGTTCAAGGGCAGCAACTCGTACTCCGGAGGGGGATCGATCGCCTCGTCCCAACCCTGCAAGTCGAGAACCGCACCAAGAGACGTACCAATCGTGAAGGATCGATAGGCCGGCACGGATGCATCCCCGGTGGAGATGCCGTTCACGGCGGTCTGCTGGAGATGGGGCAGCAGGTGCTCTCCGAGCGATCCCAGAAAGATATTGAAGTCGTCGTCCAGGACGGTGAGGTTCTGGGAGAACCCTGCGCCAGCTGCAACAACGATAACCATGACAATCAGAAGAAGACGTTTCATCAGCCGACCTCCGGCAGAGTGATCTTTCTCTATTGTCACGCAAACGAAGGTGTTTTGCAATTGCCGGGCGCGACGGTGTCAACAGGAGCGGATGGGCCGCCCCCGGCCGGGACGCTGAACCGGCGTCGCACCCCTACGCGGTTTCGGCCAGCCGTTTGTTGATTGCCGCGGCCGCCTGTCTCCCCTGCCCCATGGCAAGGATCACCGTGGCTGCTCCCAGGACGATGTCGCCGCCGGCGAAGACGCCGGGGATGGAGGTCTCGCCATTATCGTCGGTGATGATGTTTCCGCGGCGGTTCACCTTCAGTTCGGGAGTGGTTGTAACCAGGAGCGGGTTGGATTCGTTGCCGATCGAGACGATGACCGTATCCACGTCAATGACGTTCTCGCTGTCGGGTATGGCGACGGGACGGCGGCGGCCGGAGTCGTCCGGTTCGCCGAGCTCATAGTCCAGGCACTCAATGCCGACAACGCGCTCGTCCTCATTCCCGAGAATGCGCTTCGGGCTCTTGAGGAAGTGGAAGCGGATCCCCTCCTCCTCGGCGTGATCCACCTCTTCGGCCCGGGCGGGCATCTCCGTGCGGGTACGCCGATACACGACATTCACCTCTTCGGCGCCCAGGCGCACCGCCGTCCGGGCGGCGTCCATGGCGACATTGCCGCCGCCGAGAACCGCCACCTTCCGGGGCTGGAAGATCGGCGTGTCGGCCCTGTCACGGTCGTAGGCCTTCATCAGATTGCTCCGGGTGAGGTACTCGTTCGCCGCGAAGACACCGACGAGGTTCTCCCCGGGAATGCTCATGAACTTCGGCAGTCCCGCACCGGTGCCGATGAAGATGGCGTCGTAGCCGTCCTTCTCAACCAGATCCCGGAGCTTGCGCGTCCGGCCGACCAGAAAGTTCGTCTTGATCTCGACACCCATGGCTTCCAGGGTCTTGATCTCGTCTCCGACGATGCGCTTGGGAAGCCGAAACTCCGGAATGCCGTAGATCATGACCCCGCCGGGCTTGTGGAACGCCTCGAAGAGGGTGACCTCGTGACCCTCCCGGCGAATGTCCGCGGCGGCGGTGATGGAAGCGGGACCGCTGCCGATCACGCCGACCTTCTTACCGGTCGCCGGCTTCACCGTCGGCGAGGCGCCGTCGGCGTGCTCTGCGCCCCAGTCAGCCACGTAGCGCTCGAGCCGCCCGATCGATACGGACTTGAAGATGTCCTTCAGCGACTTACCTACGGTGCAGTACTCCTGACACTGATTCTCCTGGGGGCACACGCGACCGCAGATCGCCGGGAGAAGACTGGTCTCCTTGATGACTGCAAGCGACTTTGCGTAGTCGCGCTCGGCTATCGCCTTAATGAATCCTGGAATGTCGATGGCAACGGGACAGCCCTTGATGCAGGGTGCATTCTTGCACTGGAGGCAGCGTTCCGCTTCGACGAGGGCCTGCTCCTCGAAGTAGCCGTAGGTTACTTCTTCCATATTGCCGCGACGCTCCCGCGGATCCTGGCTCGGCATGTCCTGCTGGGGTATCTTCAAGCGATCCTTGTTCTTCATGGTCGCCGGGTCAATGCTCTTGAGAACGTCCTGCGCTTCCGCCTGCAACTCTTCCGCTGATCGAAAACTCACTATCTACTCCCTTCCTTGATGATACGGGCTCCTGTAAGATATGGCGCCGGCCGCGCCGATCCGGCATGACCGGTGCCGCGGTTGCGCTACTTCTGGGCAGCCTGCCGCTCCTCCGCGTCTGCCACGGCGTCGAGCCTGCACGCCTTGCTGGCTTCCGTTTCCTGGTCCTTGTAGGCGGCGAGACGCCGCAACATGTTGTCGAAGTCCACGGCATGCCCGTCGAACTCCGGGCCGTCCACGCAGACGAACTTCGTCTCACCCCCGACGGTGACCCGGCATCCCCCGCACATGCCGGTACCATCGACCATGATGGTATTGAGGGATACCACCGTATGCACCTCGTAGGGACGGGTCGTTTCGGCGGCGAACTTCATCATGATCGGCGGCCCGATTGCCACGGCGAGATCCGGGGGCGGGTCCTGCTCGCACTGCTCCTTCAGGGGCTCGGTCACGAGGGCCTTCCGTCCGTAGGAGCCGTCGTCGGTCACCACGATGAGCTCATCCGCAATGGCGCCCATCTCCTCTTCCAGGATGACGAGCTCCTTCGTCCGCGCCCCAATGATGATGGTAACGTGATTGCCCGCCTCCTTGAGCGCCTGGGCGATCGGATGCAGCGGTGCCACACCGATTCCGCCACCGACGCAGACGACCCGGCCGAAGTTCTCAATGTGGGTGGGCTGCCCCAGAGGTCCGAGGACGTTCGCAATGGCGTCCCCCGCCTGATACGTGGCGAGCACCCTGGTGGTCTTGCCCACCGCCTGGAAGATGAGAGTGATCGACCCCTCGTCGGGGTCCGCATCCGCAATGGTCAGAGGAATGCGTTCGCCGAAGTTGTCGTCGAGCTGCAGGATGACGAACTGCCCGGGGTGTCGCTCCCGGGAAATCTCGGGAGCGCGAATGCGCATCTTGAAGACGTTTTCCGAAAGCTGCGTTCGTTCCAGTATTTCCTTCATGCCGGTGTTTCCTTCATGGTACAGAGTCCTCGCACAAGCTTTGCGGCGGGGCCTCCGCGGTCCGGCGCGCATGTGCGTGCCACTGCGGTCACCCCGCACTGCTGCAGCCGACGGGACGCCTCACGCCCGCCCGTCGGCATCGATATAAATCCTATATTATCTATAAAAAAGAGTCCATATTGCTCTGATCATACGGCGGCAGGTCGTCCGTGTAAAGGGTCTGGTTGAAACATCCTACCTTTCCCGATCACCATTCGCGCCTTCCGGGGCTTTCCGCCCGGCCGCTGCCGATCAGATTCTTCGACGCTGTGCATTCAGCCCCAGGAGCGTGGCATCAATGCCCTTGGCGGCCTGGTGGCCGTTGGCAATTGCACTGATCGCGTCGCGCTTGGTGTTGGTAATGTCGCCACCGGCGAATACCTTAGGATCGCCGGTTGCCCCGAACTTGTCTACCGTCACCCGGCCGCGGTCGACGGTGATCTTTGCCAGCGCCTCCTCCGGCAGGAAGGAGTAGTCCGCATCCTGGCCGATCGCCGAGATAACGGAGTCGAAGACCTCCCGGTGCTCGGAGCCCTCGATCAAGACGGGCTTCGGACGCTTCCCCTCCCCCTGGTCGACCATCTCCGCCTCGCCCCAGACGAAGGTCGCCTGGGTACTCCGGGACGCATCCTCCACGGCAATCGGAACGGCCTGGGGAACGATCCGCACGCCCTCGTCGATGGCCTCATCGATCTCCTCCTCGTCGGCGGGCATGTCCTGGATGCGGCGCCGGTAGAGCACCGTGACCTCCGCCCCCAGGCGGCGGGCGGTCCGGGCGGCGTCCATGGCGACGTTGCCGCCGCCGATGACGGCGACCTTCTCTCCCATACCGGGATCGCGCCCGGCGGTAACGTCGTCGAGAACCGTGATTCCCGACAGTACCCGCGGGTGGTCCTCTCCGGGAATGCCCATCTGATAGGCGTTGGGAAGACCGGTGGAGATGAAGACCGCGTCGTAGTCCCGATAGATGTCTTCGAAGGTGAGGTCGCGGCCAACCTGGAACTCCTGCTTGATCTCGACCCCGAGGGAGCGGATGTAGTCGATGTCCTTGTTGATCTGATCGTAGGGAAGCCGGTACTCCGGGATTCCGTAACGAAGCATGCCGCCGGGGAGGTCCCGGGAGTCGTACACGGTGATCTCGTAACCCAGGAGACGCAGATAGTAGGCGGCGCTCAGGCCGCCGGGGCCGGAGCCGACGACTGCCACGCGCTTGCCGTTGGACTCTTCCGCGCTGCCCAGGATCATCTCGTAGTCCCGGGAGTAGATCTGGTCCGCAATGTAGCGCTTGAGCCAGCGGATCGAGATGGCCTCCCCCTCGCCGTGGCGCTTTGCACAGACGCTCTCACAGGTGTGCGTACACACCCGCCCGCACGATGCCGGAAGCGGGTTGGATTCATAGACGATGCGCAGGCCTTCTCCGAGATCATCGTCGCGGATGGCGCGAATGTAGCCGGGCACGTCCATGTGCGCCGGGCAGGTGGCAATGCAGATGCCGCAGGCGACGCAGCGGTCCGCCTCTTTCCGGGCCTGCTCCTCGGAATAGCCCTGCACGAGCTCCCGGAAGCTGGTCAGACCCTCCTCGGGAGCGAGCGTCTCCATCTTCACGCGCTCCTTCTCCAGGAGCTCGTACCCCGGGGCGCGCTCGTACCCGAGGTCGCTCTCGTCCCAGGCCTTCCGGTCCTCTCCGGGAACGTAGCGGAAGACGTCCGGGTCGATGTCGACCCAGATGTACTCGTTGCTCATGCCCAGAGAGCCGGTGGGGCAGATGTCGACGCAGAGGGCGCACCAGCAGCAGCGGCCGTAGTCCACCATGGGGCGCAGACCGCTGTCGCCGTGACGCGGCTTGTGCCGGACCGACTCCACCAGATCGATGGCCTCGTTCTGGCACACGGTCTCGCAGGTCCCGCATCCAATGCACATCTCGCCGTCGTTGGTGTGAAAGCCCCGGTACCGGGGCGCCCCGGGCCGATCATCAATGGGGTTCTTCGTCGTATAGGGCTTCTCGAAGGCGCGCTTCCACACCGAAAAGGGTGCAATCAGGTCTTTGACACTCATGATCTACCTCTCGATCTCCGGCGGATAGGTGTGGAGGCTGACCATGAGCCCCGCAACGTCGGCGATATTTGTTCCCACCGCCAGCTTTTCCAGCACCACCATGGCGTGGGTGTATGAGGGGCCGCGCACATACACGCGCCGGGGGTATCCGGTACCGTCGGCAACAAGGAAGTACCCGTATTCGCCCCGGGTACACTCCGCGCGACGGTAGGTCTGCCCGGGTGGGATCTTCCAGTGCAGGACGTTCGGCAGCCTAGTGTGAATGGCGCCCTCCGCGGGAATGCGGTCGGCGATCTGTCTGATCAGTGAGATCGCCTGGTACATCTCCCGAAAGCGCACCCGGGCGCGGGCGTAGGCATCCGACTCTGTCTCAGTGACGATGTCAAAGTCCAACTGATCGTAGCCGAGATACGGCGCATCCTTGCGGATGTCCCGGGCGACGCCGGCGGCTCGCGCATTCGGACCGGTAATGCCGTAGCGGTCGATCATGTCCGGGGTGATCACGCCGAGCCCCTTTGCCCGGGACTTGAAGACGGCGTTGGAGAACATGGCAAGGTCGATCTCCCCGAGGAGCTTCTCCACTGTGGCCAGGACCGCCTCGAGACGATCCCGGAAGCCCTCCGGAAGATCCGCGCGAACTCCGCCGGGGATGATGTACATGTGGTAGATGCGGCCACCCGAGAGCTCCTCGAAGAGATCGAGGATGTAGTCGCGGTGGACCATGGTCCACTGGCCGATGGTGCCCATGCCGAAGGAGCCCGCCTGGCCGCCGATCCACTGAAGGAAGCTCGTCAGCCGCGCCATCTCCAGCGTCAGGAGGCGGATCCAGTTGGCCTTCTCCGGCACCTCGATCCCGGCGAGCTCCTCCACGGTGGCGGCGTAGAGATACTCGTTGAAATCGGGTTCCGGCACGCAGATCCGGCACACTAACGGGAAGTTCTGAATGAAGGTGCGCCGCTCCATGAGCTTCTCGAAGCCCCGGTGGAGATATCCCACGTGGGTCCGGCACTCCACGACGGTGTCTCCTTCCACGGTGAGCTCCAGGGACATGTTGCCGGTAATGCCGGGATGGTTCGGGCCCTGCCAGAGCTTGAGATACTTCCCGCTCTCGAGATCGATCCGCGGCGCGCCGGTGTCGGAGCCCTCATTCCGGTCCGGGGCGTCGAACTCGCGATAGGTCGGCTTCTCGTAGATCTCCCGGGAGTCGATGTCCCGGAACAGATGGGTGTACGTGCTCATGACGTGCTCTCCCCGTCGGTGCCGGCACCGCCCGCCTCCGGAGAGGCCGGGTGCGGTCCGTCGATCTCCGCGTAGAGGGCGCGCTTCATGTGCTCCCGGACTACGGTTTTCTTGCGCCCGGGGCGCGGGAAGTAGCGCGCCTCCGAATAGGCGCGGGTATCGAACTCCCGGCGCATGGGGGGAATGTCGTTCCAGCTCTCCAGGATGAAGGGCTCATCCACCCGGGGGCTCCCGGGGAAGTCGATGCCGAACATCTCCTTGAGCTCCCGCTGGTAGGTGCTTGCCTGCGCCCAGAGGAGGTGGATCGACTCCATCTCCGCGGCGTCCCGGGGAACCTCCACCTCGACGCCCACGTCCCGTCGGCCGGTGTAGTCGTGGAGCAGATAGGTGAGACGAAAGGTCCCCTGCTCGATCACGTCGACCGCCGTCAGGAAGACCAGATGGGTGAACCCCTCGACGTCGCGAAGGTGGCGGATCATGGGAACGGCGTGCGACCGGGAGATCCGGATGAACGCCTGACCGGCGTGACTGATCCGCCCGTTGTCGGTCTCGAAACGCTGAGCAAGGTCCTGGAGAAGCTCCTCAAGGGGGCGAGTGGCCGTATGCATCGTCATAAATGATCTCCTCCGGCCCTACCAGTTGTAGTCCGGCATGTTCCAGTCGGTGATGACCCTCTTCTGATTCGCCTTGTACCAGTCGAAGTTCTCGGCGTAGTAGTTGGCCCCTTCGGCTTCGCCGGCGCGGATCAGTTGCTTCAGCTTCTGGAATCCCGCGAGGATGGCTTCAGGGCGCGGCATGCAGCCGGCGACGTAGACATCCACGGGGATGTAGTGATCGAGGCGGTTGATGGTGTTGTAGCTGTCCCAGTACATGCCGCCGTTGATGGTGCAGCTCCCGAGGCCGATCACGAACTTCGGGTTCTGCATCTGCTCGTAGCTCCGGACGATACGCTTGAGGGTCTTCAGGGAGACGTAACCCCCAATGATGAAGACGCTCGACTGCCGCGGCGTGGGGCGTCCCTGAATGCCGTAGCGGTAGGCGTCGAACCGGGCGGTCATGAGGGGACGGAGCTCGATTGCGCCGCAGCCGGTGCCGAAGCCGAGGATCCAGAGGCTCTGGGAGCGGGCCCAGTTGAGGAATTTCTCAATGATGCCGCGGAAGGGGGCGACCGCCTCGGGGCGGGCGTCACAGAAGCAGGCACGGTCCTGGATCGGCATGTCGAGGTTGGGAAGGCGCACGCCGTCTCCCGTGATGGGCAGGGTGCGCTTCTCTTCCGGGTCCGACGCGGCGCTTGTGTCCGGGGCCGTTGCCCGCGCCGCTGCCGTGCCCGGCGCGCCGCCCGGCGCATTGGCCGACGCGTTGGCCGCCGCCTCCGCAGAGGTGCCGTCTGTGTGGTCGCTCATGCAACGCTCCTTATGATCTGCAGCGCGACGGCGATAACGCCGATCGCTGCGGGGATCTTCAAGAAGAAGGTGATCGAATCCTGAACGCGGAAGCGTGGGAAGGAGACTCCCACGAAAACCGTGAACAGATAGATGAGAAAGGTCTTGATGACCATGGCAAAGATGTTGGTCGCTCCACCGAAGAAGAGGTTCATGTAGAGGATCAGCTTTGCGCCGTTGAAGATGGCGCGGTTGGACTGGAGCATGCCCATGTAGGAGCCCTGATACTCCGTCGGCGGGCCCATGGGGATCTCCTGCGGTGCGGTGACGACACTGAAGGGGTTACCCATGGTCATACCCAGGAAGGCGACCATTCCGGCAATGGTGGCCAGAGGATTGGCAAAGAGGTTCCAGCTGAGAATCCCTCCCTGCTGGACCGCGACGATTTCGGTTATCGACAGGGTGTTGTGCTGGATTGCCAGGGACACGATCGCCAGGGTGAAGGGCACCTCGAAGGCGGTCATCTGCGCAAGGCCCCGGGCAACGCCGATGGCGCTGTACGGGTGCCCGCCCTCACCGGCTCCGAGGGCCATGCCGAGCTGGCCGAAGAAGATGAAGTACACCACCAGGAGCAGGTCGCCGGCGAAGTGGAAGTTCCCGAACACCGTGGAGCCGAAGATGACGGGAATAAACATGAGCGTGCCGATGCCGCCGGCGAGGCGGAAGACCGGCCCCAGATAGAACATGATCCCGTGGCTTATGGTTGTCCGCTTGGCGTTGTTCTTGATGATGTCGATGTACGGCTGCCACACGGGGATGCCGATCCGACCTTGGACCCGGGCGCGGATGCGGGCGGTGGTTCCCATGAGAAGAATCCCGTAGTTGAAGACCACGAAGAGGGTAATGGCGGCGTACAGGACGTGGAGCAAGATCGGCTCGGTCATGAGAGACCTCCTGCAATGACGTAGAGAGCGACAACAAAGAGGAGAATGTGGAGCGCGTAGGTCTGGCCGTTGCCGGAGTAGATGCGCCGCATGGCGGAGCCCGCGGCGTTCACCCCGTCACGGACCCCCGCCCAGAAGGCGATCACGCCGGGTCGTGAGAGAAAGCCCAACGCCTTGTCGTAGTGGGCGAAGAAGTGATGGGCGAAGTGGGTGGTTTCCGGGCGATCCGGGCGCTCCGCAGCGTAGACAATGTTGAACTGTCCGACCGCCTGGGGACGGCGCATGACGACCATGAGCCACACGAGGGGCACAATGAACACCACCATGGTGACGTACATGACCAGGTTGCCGTTCCAGTATCCCAGCGTCGAAAGCACCGTGTAGCGCTCCATGACCGTAGCCGTACCGAGGTAGGCGCCGGTGGTCGAGAGGAGTGGCTGCACGAGCAGATTCGGATACATGGAGACGCCCATGAGCCCCCCGGCCAGAAGCAACTGCGGCAGGATGAGCCAGAAGGGCGCCTCCCGCACCTCGCGATGCGTGTCCTTCAGCTGTCCCAGAAAGATCGTGTGGATGAACTTGAAGAGGTAGAGAAACGCAATGGTGCTGGCAAAGAAGGCAAGGGCCGCCTGGAAGTACCACCCGCGCTCGAGCAGCGCGGTGTAGAGCATCCATTTGCCGCCGAACCCTGCCAGGGGCGGAACCCCCGACACCGCAATGATGGCCATGAGCGACGATATGAAAGTCAGGGGCATCTTCTTGATGAGCCCGCCGAGCTCGTGCATCCGGCTCGTTCCGGTCCTGAAGATGACTCCGGCCACGGCCAGGAAGAGCATTCCCTTGAAGATCAGGTGGAGCACCGAGAGATAGAGCCCCGTGGTCCATCCGAGCTGACTCGCCATGGCGACGGCCATGATGATGTAGCCGAGCTGGCTCATGGAGGAGTACGCCAGGAGATACTTCACATCGCTCTGGTACACCGCGAGGAGCGCACCGAAGAGGGCCGTGAGTGCGCCGATCCAGCCGACGATTGCCAGCAAGAGATCCGCAGCGCCGGCGGTCGTAACGAGGAGCATGCCGACAACCAGGAGTCCCGCAACGGGCACCTTGCTCAGAATGCCGGAGAAAACCGGAGACAGGTCGTCCTCCGCCTCGGCGTAGGCGCCGGGAAGCCAGATCTGCACCCCGACGGCACCGGCTTTGACCAGAAATCCCGCAACAATGAGGATGAGCGCGGCCAGCGAGGCGCCGGCACTCACGCCCCCGGCCGCGCCGGTGCCGGCGTTGAGGGCCCCGGCGGTCGCGCCGGACAACGCGGAAACCGCGAGCCCCGCCACGGCCGGTCCCAGCAGAGCCGCTGCATCCGGAGCCAGGGTCGCGGAGACGACGTGGGGAAAGCCGAAGGCGACGCCGGTGAGCCCCAGGTAGACCAGCCCCACCATGAGAAGGAACGCCCCGCCGACGGAGAAGACAAGATAGCGAAGGGCCGCCCGGGCGGCGCCGTGTCGCCTCAACAAGAGAAGGTAGGACGCCAGCGTAACCGACTCGAAGGCGAGAAAGAATCCCGCCGAGCTCTCGGCGGCAAGGAGGGAAACCATGCTCAAGGTGAGTGCGGCAACCAGGGGAAAGAGCCCCGTTGCGCGCTTCCTCCGGTTCAGCAGCGCAAGAGTGGCAATCACGCCGCCTCCCGCGAAGATTCCCAGAAAAACAACCCCCATGCCTTCGAGCATCGGATAGACCACCCAGCCGAACCCGGCAATCGCCGCCACGGTGAGCAGGGCCTTCACCCGGGCCGGCAACCAGTCGAGAACCCACAACGCCACAGCCGCGGCAAAGGGCACGAAGAGGAGCACCTCCCGGAAGCCGAACAGCCAGGCCGACAGAGGGCCCAGGACGAGCAGGATCACCGCAAACACCCCGGGAGGATCGTCGGCCACGCCGGTCCGGGTCGCGCCGGTGCGGGCCTCGCCGGTGCGGGCCTCGCCGGTCCGTACCGGTGCGGCCGCCGCGGCGGCGTGGGCAGTCGCCGTGACACCGCGGGCACCCGCCGCAGGCAGCGCGTCGTCAGCGGCCGCCGCGGATCGCGCCCTCTCGTCCGCGACGGGTTCACCAGCGTCCTCCCCGAGCACCTGCGGAGTCAGCGCCGCCCCGAGAAAGCGGAAGAGATACGTCGCCTCGAGGAGGGAGCCCAGGAGGATCACGACGATCCAGAGAACTGAGCCCGCCCCGGCAAGCTGAGTAATGAGCGTCCACTTTGCCCAGAATGCCGGAAAGGGAGGAAGGCCTGCGAGGGCGATTACGAAGAGTCCCGCGGCAATCAGCAGACCGCGGCGAACTCGTGACCCGTCACCGCCACGGCGCAGCCGGCTTGCCAGACCGGCCAATCCCTCGAAGCCCAGGGAGGAGGCGATCCAGAAGAGGCCGCCCTTTGCCAGGAGATGATTCACCAGGAGACCGCCGCCTACCAGAAGGGACGTGCCGACGCTCCAGTCCTGCAGATGTGCCAGCGAGACTGTCGCCACGACCAGACCGAGTTGCGCCACCGAGGAGTATCCGAGCATTCGCCGGACCTGACGCTGCCGGAGTCCCATCAGGTTGGAAAGACCGAATGTCAGTACACCGACACCAACGAGGACACTCAGCTGTGGGCCAGGAATCATCGGCACAATCTTGTAGAGGGCAGCAACAATGCCGCCGGAGGTGCCCACGGAGATGATTGATGCAACTGCCGGCTCGGAGGCTTCATATACATCGAGCGCCCATCCGTTCGCCGGGAAGGGCTTCAGCTCAATCAACAGCGCAGCGACCACCAGGAACACGGCGACGAATCCCGCGCCGCCGGTAAGAACCTCGCTCCCCTGGGCCGTCAGGATCATGCCGTCAATGTTCAGGGTTCCGGTCACGCGATAGAGGTAGATCGTGCCAATCAGAAACAGTGCCGATGCCAGACCTCCCGCTATGACATACTTGAAGCCCGCACTGAGACCGCGTTGATCGTCGTGCAGGGCAATCATGCCGTACGTGGCAATGGCGGTGATCTCCAGGAACACGAACACGTTGAAGAGGTCCCGGGTGAGGATCAATCCGTTGGTCCCCATGGCCATCATGAGCAAGAGGATCTGCGCGCCCAGATGACCGTGAAGGAATCGCCTCGTGAGAAGAACGCCCGATCCGAGGAAGGCCAGATTCACTGCAAGGGCGAGCCCGGCCTCGAGGGTCCCCATGCGCAGGTTGATCGAAAAGGGCGGCGCAAACCCCGCCGTCAGCACCTCCGGAGCGGCCGCGCCGCCCAGGAGCGCAACGAGCCACGCACCGGAGAGCCCGACCATCCAGGCAAGGGTTCCAAGGGTCAGCCCGAGGGAGAGACCCCGGCCGAGCCGGTCGGCAAGTCCGAGAAGAAATGCAACCAGGAGCGCGATTGCCGGCAGAAAGATCGGGCTTACCATTTCAGCTCCTTGAAGTCGTCGATCTGGAGCGATCCCCGGCGATCGTGCAGCTGCACGGCGTAGACGAGCATGAGGGCGGTGACAGCCAGCCCGATTACAATGGCGGTGAGCACCAGCGCCGACGGCACAGGATCAACCACCTGGGCGGCGGCCCCCTGAGCGGCGGTGGCCTGCGCGGCGCCGGCCTGAGCGGCGGCGGCCTGCGCGGCGCCCCGGCCGGCGGTGCCGAGGACGGCAACGGCTTCGTCCAGAATCGGGGCGGTGCGCCCGCGGATGTAGCCGATCGACACCATGACGAGGTGGATCCCGGTGTCGACGATCGAGAAGCCAATGATCATCTTCACGATGTTGCGCTGCGTGAGCATGCCCCACAGTCCAATGAGAATCAGCAGAAAGCCGAAGGCGGATACGATGGTCATGGCGCCTCCCGATTGGGTTCGTGGGTATGCGCGGCTGCGGGATTTGCCCTCATACGGTCGAGAATGCCGGTGAGCTCCGCCCCGACTTTGAGACCGACCAGCGAGTAGATCACGGGAATTGCGCCGGCACTCAGGAGCATCCCGTATCGACCGGGCGGCAACAGCCGTGCATCCAGAAAACCTGCAGCCAGCACGATGCCGAGAATGCCGATTATCACGTAGGCTCCGCCGGACATCGACTCGATGAAGGTCAGTATCCCGTGGCCGATGCGAGCGCGGCTCGCCGAGAGGAAGTGCAGGAGCGCCGCCGCGGCAACAAGGACTCCTCCCTGGAATCCTCCGCCCGGAGTCAGGTGGCCGTGAAGGAATATGTACACACCGAAGACGAGCACCAGGGGCATGAGAATCCGCGCCCCGCTGGTGAGAATCTCCGATGGCTCGGATCGCGAGGCGCTTTCGCGGTCCAGTCCCGACCCGACCTCGTCTCCGGGGAGTCCGTGCAGGGGCCGCCCGCGACCCGGGGCAATTGACCGCTCCGGGGAAGCGGGCCCCGGCACGGCGCCGGTGAGCGGTCCGTGAGCATCGGGCCCAAAGCTGCGGCGCAACAGGAACCCGATCCCCGCGGTAGCGATGAAGAGAACCGCAACTTCCCCGAGTGTATCGAGTCCCCGATACGTGACTACCACCGCGGTGACGACGTTCTGGGCTCCGAGCTCATCCGGCGTGCGAGTTACGTAGCCCTCGGCAACGCGGGAGAGCTCGGCAGTCGGCGGCACGTCCCGGAGGAGCGGAAAGAGCAGCACTGCCACACCGGCGACCGCGACGATGGCAAACAATCTGGCGATCATGAGTCGGTGCCCTCCCCTGCTGGACCGTCGGTTCCCGTGGCGGTTTCAGTGGCGGCCCCGGTGGCGCGTCCAGCCTCGGCGCCGTGTCCGCCGCTGCGGGTCAGCCGGATTCGGTTCAGCGCCAGGAGGAAGACCACCGTGGTCAGAGCTGAGCCTATGGCGGCCTCCGTCATGGCGACGTCCGGTGCTGCCAGCACCAGAAAGACAATGCTCGCCAGAAGACTGACAACCCCTGCGGAGATGATCGCTGCCACCAGACTCTTCTGATACAGCGCAAATACCGCAGAGATCACCATGACGATTCCCAGCACGATCAGTAATGCATCGATCATGGCGACTCCTTTCTGGACCCGCCGGCGCTCGGCCCGGCCACGCTCGACGTGCCCCCGGCGCTCGGGGCGGCGTCGGCGTCAGCGTCAGCGCCGCTGCCCGCCAGGTCGTCCTGTACCGTTTGCGACGCGAGCGGGATGCCCGCCGCGTGAGCCGCCCGTATGAGGGCGTGCGAAGATATCGGATTGGTGAATACAATGAACACGATCAGCAGGGCCAGGCGCGGAAGCCAGCTCGGAAAGGCAATACCGACGCCCGCGAGGAACAGGATGGACCCGAGCGTCGTTGCCTTGGTGCCCGCCTGCATGCGGTTGTACACGTCCGGCATGCGAACAAGACCGAGGGCAGCCAGCAGCAGGAAGATCGCCCCTGCAATGCTCACCAGACCTCCGATTACGCCAAGAAGATCCATGCTAGAGCCCCCTTTCCAGGTAGCGGGCAACCGCCACAACGCCGAGGAAACTGACGAGCCCGTAGACCAGGGCGACATCAATGTAGATTACTCGCCCGCTCACCACCGCAATGAAGGCAATGATCGATATGGAGATGATGGTCATTCCATCCAGACCGACGGTGCGGTCCGCAGCGGATGGACCCGCCAGCACTCGCGCAAACGCCAGGACGGCGGCCACGACGGCAATGCCCCCGGCAACCCAGAACAGGGTCTCAACCACAGATCACCTCCAGGTAGCGTTCGAACTTCTCGACAATGCGTTGCGTGGTTGCCTCGATATCGTCGCCTTCAACATTGATCCAGTGGATGTAGAGGATTTCGCCCCGGCTCTCAACGGTTATGGTCCCCGGTGTCAGCGTGATGGAGTTGGCAAGAATCAGCCGTCCCAGACGACTCTTGAGTCTGGTGCGGACCCTGACGATACCTGGACGAATCGGAAGCTGCGGGGCAAGCACCCGGAACGCCACGTCGAGATTGGCGCGGATCAGCTCGCCGAAGAAGACAAAGGCGTAGGCGATCGCGAACAGGACGGATCTCGGGGAAATGCGAAAATCACCGAGCACTTCCGCCGCCCCCAGGGGCAACAGCATAACCAGCAGCGTGACAATGCCGGCGGCTCCCAACTCCTGAAGGTTCAGCGGGTACGCAAGGGCGGACCACACGACCATCAGGAGCAGGGCCAACAACACTCTTCCTCGCACGAGTGTCACAGGCGCTCCCCATACCCGTCTGCAACTCGGTCGGCACACTCAAGGGTCAGGCGACGAAACGCACAGGCCGGCCGCTTCGATGGGCACTTATCTATAAAAGGATTTCTATATACGAATGATTGTATATGAGCGCGCCGGTTCTGTAAAGGAGAATCTACGGCGAAGCTACCGGTAAGAAGCGAAGATGTGGGCCGGCCCGGATGAGGTCATACTCCGTCGGATCGCAGCAGGGACGACCAGACCTCGCCATCGAAGCCGAAGTAGAGCTCCCCGTCGATCTCCAGCACTGGGTAGATCGGTTTGGCACCGTACGCAATCTCGAAGTCTTCCTGGATCTGATGCCGCCTTTCCGCGGGTAATCGATCGAGGAGAATCGCCTGGACCGAGAGCCCTTCCCTGGTCAGGAACTCTCTGGCGCGGCCACAGTGCGAGCAGAACGAAAGCCCGTACACGTATGCGTTGGACACAACGTGTTCGCCGGGCAACTGGACATAGGGGACATCCGGGTACACTTCACCCTCCTTTCGTCTCTCCTCGCCATGAGTAATCCGGTTCGTAGCCGAGCTCGGCGCGGGCGCGATCAATCGAGAGGAGTGTTTCGTAGGTCTGCAACTCCTTTCGAATGGGAACTTCAGGAAAGTACTCTTTCATGAGATCCGCGCTGGGCCGATCCATGACGGTGTCCGCGGCGGCGATGACGTAGTGCGGCGCTCCCTCTATGACCGCCTCCAGGGCACGTCGACAGCTCTGCGCAACATCCCGGACGTCCACGTAGCCCCACAGGTTCCACTTCCGGAGATTTGGATCCTTCTGGTACTCCTCGAATGCGTCATACTCGTCCGGCAGAATGATGTTCGAAAAGCGCAGGCCGATGATGGGAATGCCGGTCCACCTGTGGAACTGGCGAGCCATCTCCTCCGAAACGACCTTGGAGAGCGCGTAGTGGAACTCCGGATAGGTGTGGTTCTCGTCAACCGGCGCGTAGTCGGGGTGTCGTTCGAAGGGAAGCCCCAACGCCGTCTCACTCGACGCCCAGACAATGCGCTCCAGCCCGAGTGTGGCCGCCGCGTGGAAGACGTTGTACGTCGAGATTGTGTTCGTCTTGAACGTCTCCCCGTCGGTGACCATGTACGGAGCCGGAATCGCCGCAAGATGCACCACCGCATCGGCACCCCTCAGAACCTCTACAGTCTGGCCCAGATCAGTGAGATCAGCCCGCCGAATCGAGTGATCCGCAGGATCAAGAGGTGCGGCAACGTCAACCTTGAGAACGTCGTACCCGCGCGCCTGCAGGGTGTCGACGGTGAAGCGCCCCGCCTTTCCCTCGCTGCCGGTAACTACCACTTTGCGAATTGCCATAGACTCCCCCTGTCGACATCTGCCCCGGACCGCATCTTGATTGTTCTCATTGAGTCCGCGATCTTCTGTCTGTCATGCAAGGTAGGATACGGCGTCTACCGTACAGTCGCAACCGGAATCACCAGGCGGAGACGCACCCTGAGCTACATGAAGTCGATGAAGCCATTCGTGACTTCAAACGCACTGAAGCACGAGTCTCAGGTACCGCCGGTGATTCTGCAGGGGGCAGGCGGCGACGGAAGATCGTGGTGCGCTTGGTCGCCGCCGCGACGGTCGTCCTCATTTTCCTCATTGCGGTGCCGCCATTTCGGTACCCCGTCGAGGGAGTGGTATCATCCAGCTTCTTCCTTCGGCGTCGCCCCGAGAGCAGACTCTTCTTTGACATTGAGATGCATCGCGGCCTGGACCTGGCAGCGCCAGCCGGTACCCCGGTGATTGCCACTCGAAGCGGCCGGATCGTACGAGTGAGCGAGCACCCTGCCTACGGGAACCTCGTCGTCGTTCGGCACCTCTTCGGCCTCGAGACCTACTATGCACATCTGTCTCGAGTTCGAGTTCGAGAAGGGGCACTGGTGCTTCGAGGCCGGCCGCTCGGCGCGGTGGGAGAAACCGGACGGGCCACCGGACCTCATCTGCACTTCGAGGTTCGTGCCGCCGATCGCAGCCTTCCCCCGGGTCTGTTTCTGTTATTCCACGATGTGCGCCGCCTGGTCATCGGTCGCTGAGAGCGCACCCGCAGCCCACGGGGCCGGCATCCTCCGCGTGGAACACATGCCTGACCACGTGATATGATCCCTCCCATGCGGATACGCGAATCGATCATTCTTGCCGTGGGCGTTGTCGGCGCGGCCCTGGTTTTCGGGCTCTTCTTTCATGCCGCGCGAGACAACGACGACACCATCCAGGTTGTCGGCAGCGCCTCGAGCCGGTTCACTGCGGACACGCTGAAGTGGAGCCTGACACTGACCCGTGCAACCGACGGGACAACACCGGCCGAAGGGTACGCTCTCATACAGGATGATGTGGCCAGGTTGCGTAACGTCCTGGTTAATGAGGGCATCCAGGAGGACGCCATTACCGTTCAGCCCGCAACGAGTCATCCCATGCATGACCGTGAGGGGAGCATTTCCGGGTACCGCGTACAACAGGCGGTGCAGATCATCACCGTGCAGCTCGATGCCGCCGAGAACCTTGCGTTTGCTCCCGGACAGTTCCTTGAGTCCGGAATGATCCTGGAGCGCTCGCAGCTGGAATACTTCTACTCGGAGATCGACAGCCTGAAGCACGACCTCCTCGCGGAGGCCACGAGGGACGCCCGGGAGCGGGCAAACCGCATCGCCGGCGCCGCCGAAGTAAGCGTCGGACCGATTCGGGAAGCACGGGCCGGTGTTTTTCAGATCAGAGAGCCGTACTCGACCGAGGTGACCGCCTACGGAGTCTATAACACCGCATCCCGGGATAAAGAGATAACCGTCACCGTTCACGCCAGGTTTGCCGCGGAACGATGACGGCCTCGGAAGCTTCGCCGAAGGGTGAAGCTTCTTTCCCTACTTCGCGATCATGCCGCTGATTGTCCCGCCCGTCACTTCAATACACGTCGCGTTAATCGCTTCGTTGGAAATGACGTGGCGAATCGTGTCCGCAATCTCTTCCGGCTCGATCAGGCGTCCCAGGTTCACGTTGCTCAGGATCTTCTCGAGAGCCTTCTGATCCATGCCGCGGACCATTGGCGTTCCCACGTACCCGGGCGCGATCGAGACCACGCGAATACTGTTGATGTTTCGCATCTGGAACTCGCCGACCAGTACCTTCGGCCACATGGCCAGGGCGGCCTTGGTCGAAGAGTAGTTCAACTGACCGACGCCGCCGGCCTTCTGAATGGACGAGATCGTGAAGAGAACGCCCTGATACCCGTTGTCGATCATTCGTACCGCGGCCTCTCGCAGCGTTATGAAGGATCCCGTGAGGTTCACCTCCACGACCTTTCGGAAGTCGTCCGTGGACATGACCTTCTTGACCTTGCCGGTTTCCTTGTCGGTCGAAATGACCAGCTTGTCCCGAATGATGCCCGCACAGGGCACGACGACGTTGATCTCCCCGAAACTCTCGATCGCCGCATCCATGAGGCGTGCGGTGTCTTCGTCCTTCGTGACGTCCACCACCTGTGATGCCGCCTCACCACCTGCGTCCCGGATTTCCTTCTCTACACGATCCAGTCCTTCCTGACTCATATCGCCAAGCATGATCCGCAGGCCGCTACCGGCCAGACTCTTTGCCACGGCTTCGCCAATGCCGCTTCCGCCACCGGTAATGACGGCGACCTTTCCCTTGAGTTCCATTACTCATCCTCCACGTAGCTTATTGACCGTGGTCATTGACTTTATACATTGACCACAGTCAGTGTATTCGCTATAGTTGGAACTGTCAAAGGGTTCGCTCGACGGACGACCCTGGTTGTACAAACAGGGGTGCGTCCCAAACAGACACGGGCGTGTTCCCGGATCGTCGGCTCCCATTACACGAGACCTGAAATGACCAACCGCAAGGCACAGGCCATACGCACCAAGAAGGCACTTTTCGACAGCGCTCTCGCTCTGTTCAAGGAGAAGGGCTTCGACGCGGTAACGATCGAAGAGATTGCGCAGCGCGCCGGGACGGCAAAGGGCACTTTCTATACCTACTTTTCCACGAAGAGCGCGATCATCATCGAAGAGTTCCAGGCAATCGACGACCACTATCGCAGGTACGCACGAAACCTTCGCAGGTACGATTCGGCCAGACAGCAACTTGTCGCCTTCACACGAACGCAGCTCCGGTATGTCAGGGACAAGATCGGCCTCGAGATGCTCAAGCTGCTCTACTCTAACCAGCTCGTTCATCCTCAAACCGAAAAGGTCCTCATCGACACGAAGCGCTATTTGCATGCCCTTGTACGGGATATCGTCCACTCGGGCCAGGAGCGGGGTGAGTTCCGGACGGACGTCGAGGCCGATCGTCTTGCACAGCTGTTCAATCGGTCAATGCGGTCAATCTTCCTGGATTGGGCGATCTCGGACAGCGCGTTCGATCTCGTTCGCGAAGGCCTGGACTACTGTGAGGTCGTCCTGCTCCCGGCGCTGGACGGCCGGGCATCTGAAGAGACGCCGGGGCGGCCTCCCTTTCCCGGCGCGTAGCGCCCCCCACCCTCAAGCCTCAAGCCGTGCCACCGGGGCCAACCGTCCCGGCGCGAGACTGAGTTTATCCTTGACAACAAAGGTGGGCCGCGGGTATCATTCACTCACCGTGGTTATTGAGAGTTGATTCATATCTCACTTCCTCTACAGACCTCGTTGCCGTTGGTGGCGGCGTCGGGAAGATGAGAAACCCACCTAACGGAGCACGCCATGAGTCAGGTAAGCATTATCGGCGCATACAACTCGAAGTTCGGCGCCTTTGTCGAGAAGAACAAAGAGACCGGCGAGGTTACCGATCGGAAGTCCATCTATGAGCTTCTGAATGAGGCCGTCAAAGGTGCCGTCGAAGACGCACAGATAGATCCGCAGGAGATTGACGGGGTGTGGGTAACCTCCTTCACGCCGGGCCTCTTCACGGAGCAGGACCATCTCGGACCGTTGCCGATTGAGGCATTTCCGGAGGCACTTCGCTTCAAGCCCTCCCAGCGCGTCGAAGGAGCCTGCGCCAGTGGGAGTATGGGGATCTACAACGCGGTCTACGGGATTGAATCTGGTCGCTACAAGAAGGCCCTTGTCGTCGGGGTGGAGAAGATGAATCTCCTGAAGACGAAGGGAGTCACCCACGCCCTGGCGACGGCCTCCTACTGGCCGACCGAAGGTGCGCAGGGAATGACCTTCCCGGGCCTCTTTGCCGAGTACGCCAGGGGTTACAAGGAACACTACAATCTCACGGATGAGGACCTCCGAAAGATGCTCGCTTACGTGAGTGCCCTCATGTATAAGAACGGCCTTGAGAACCCCTCTGCTCACTTCTCCAAAGGGAGTCCACCCGACCGGCATGGTCTGGTCACGCCACAGGCTATCATGGAGCTCCCTGACGACAAGAACCCCATGATTGCGGAGCCTCTGCGCCTGCACGACTGCTCCCTCATTACCGACGGCGCCGCCGGTGTGGTGCTTGCTCACAACGACGTGGTTGGGTCAGGCACACCCCGGGCGGTGGAGATTGCCGGCATCGGTCACTCTTCCGAGCGGCTCCCAATCGAACGGCGAGATAACATGTACGAGCTGATTGCCGGAAAGAAGGCGGTGACCCAGGCGTACCGTGAAGCCGGGATCTCCGTCGACGATCTCGACCTCGCCGAGGTTCACGACTGCTTCACCATCAATCAGCTTCTGTCGACGGAAGCACTTGGCCTGTCAAAGGATGGTCGTGCCGGGCACGACTACATGGAAGGGCGCTTCACCCGGGATGATCGCTGTCCCGTCAATCTTTCGGGAGGACTCAAGGCGAAGGGACACCCCGTTGGCGCAACCGGCGTATCCATGCACGCTCTCGTGTACAAGCAGCTTGTAGGAGAGCCGATCGGTGCAACACCGACCACGGGATCACCGGAAGTGGGCGTAACCCTGAACGTCGGCGGATCCGCTGCAACGAATGCGGTCACGGTGTTGCGCCGCACCAGGTAACGTTTCACGGAACCTGTGGATGTGGCGGCCGGTGGCGGACCCGCGGCGGGCCGCAAGGGCCCGTCGCGACACATCCACCGGCAGGCCGCCGCAAAATCACATGCTCAGGAGCCCGAGCCTCCCGATTGAGACTGACCCTGCTGGGCCTGCATCTCCGAGCGGACGCGCTCCTGTATCTCGGGACTCTGAGAGAGTGCCGAGTAGATCTCGTTGAACCGGGCAACTTCCATGTCCTCTTCAGAGATGACGTCCTGCACTCTGTTCTGGAGGCCGTCCTGGATCTCGGTAATCTCCGACATCGTCTGTTGATATGCCTGCTGCTCCTCATCGGAGAGCTCGACGTTTGATCCCTGGTTGCCGGACTGCTGCCTGGCCTGATAGATCTCGATGAAGCGCTGCCGACTGAAGCTGCTGTCCTGGATGACCTCTCCAATCTCCGCCTGAGCGTTCTGCTGAATCGACTGGATGGCCACCAATGCCGCCGTGAACTGCTCGATCTCAGCGTCGGACACCGATACACTGGGCGAGCTCGGTGGCTGTGGACCCGTTTCACCCCCGGGGGAACCGGAGGATTGGCCGAATGCGATCATTGCCGGCGCCACAAGGGCAACCACCAATGCCAAAAAGAGACGGTTAATGTGTGGTGTAAATTGTACCATTAAGGGGACGGTAACAACCCGCCCCCTCCTGCGTCAAAGTCGGCGAGCGATCGTGAGTTAGAGCGTTTCCAACTCCCGCACGAGGGCGCGGGAGAGTTGTTGGTGTACAAAGCGTCGCACCCGTGCCCGGAACGCATTCCCCTGGCGCGGATCGAACATCACGACGTGCACGTGTTTACCCTCCGCACGCACCCCGGAAACGACACCCGATACTTTCACGGCCTGCCCGCGCAGTCGGAGCTGGATATCGGTGAGATAGCTTCTGACCGGTACTTCCATGTCGGGCTCGAAGGAGCACGCCATGCCGACTGAGCTGATGTCGTGTACCACGCCGTTGCACAGCATGTCGTGGATCTTCACATTGAAGGTCGCCACCTTCGGATCATCTATCCGGGCCCGCACGTACCGCCGGCGCCCTCGCGCCTCATTTGCTTCGAGCATGCGCAGCACAATCCCGGAGCTTTCCTCGAGTCCCAGCGAGAGCGTGACGAACCCGGCCTGAACCCCAATGTCCATGAGATACTTCCGCGCAAGCTCCTCGTTCTTGTTGTACGTGAGGATCCCGACCCGCACGTTCGTCGTCTCGGGAGACTCGCTGATCTCACGGACGTACTCTTCCCAGCGCTCCTCGGACAGTCCCGCATCAATGTTCACAAAGAGGATGGAGTCGTCGTACCGGGGCAGCAACTTTCGCAGACGCTGATGGTCCTTGAGCAGATACACTTCATACTCGTTGCGAACCACTTCCCAAACAAGCTCTTCGGTGACTACGCTCGGGGGATACAGGAAGAATACTTTCTTGCCAAATTCCGGCATGTCATGTCCATTGTACTAGAAGTCGTGCAGGGTAACACAACGGAGTAAATATCATGCAATTCCTTGAGTTGGCGAAGCGGCGATACAGTGTTCGCGCTTACACGGACGCCTCGGTCCCCCGGAAGCTGGTGGAGCGCGCGCTGGAGGCTGCACGCCTCGCCCCCTCCGCAAGCAACTCCCAGCCCTGGCACTTTGTAGTCGTTGACGAGCCGGAACAGTGTGCAGAGCTGGGGGCGGCGTGTCGCGGGCCGGCGGGAACGTTTAACAAGTTCGCCGTCTCGGTTTCCACTTTCGTTGTAATCCTCGAGAGCTGGGGCGCTGCTCACACGGCCCTGGCGGGCCTCCTGAAGGGTCGCCGCTACAGTTCCTACGATGTCGGCATGGCCGCGGAGCACCTCTGTCTCCAGGCGGCGGAAGATGGCCTCGGCACCTGCATGCTGGGCTGGTTTGACGAACGCCGCGTCCGTCGACTGGTCGGCGCACCCCGGGGGTACCGGCCCACACTGGTCATCACCGTCGGCTATCCTCGCAAGGATTCGCCGCCTCCGAAGAAGAGGAAGGCGCTATCCGAGGTCGTGAGCTGGAACAGACACGACGGGCGGGGGACGCCCTCCGCTCTCGCAGACCACAGCGCCGCCCCCGCACACCACGCCGCGGCCCCCGCTACCGGGGCGCTGCGGCCAGGACCCGCGCAGTGAAACAGCGTCATCTCAGGCGGGGACTCCTCGGGTTCGTGCGGCACGTCGTGGACATTGTGCGGGAGAACGAGCTCGGCCTCCTGGCAACCTCCATGGCCTTCGCCACGGTACTCGCGGTCATGCCGCTTCTGGCAGTGAGCCTGTCGGTCTTCCTCTTCATCGAGCCTCTCGAGCCCTACCTGCGCGCCCTCGAGCAGATCATGCTGCAGTACCTGCTCAGCGGTCCAGGCAACCAGCTCGTAACTCAGGTTCAGGACACGATCTCCCAGATGCGGAGCAGCGTGATCGGCGGTGCGGGACTCGTCTTCCTCGTCGCTGTGGCCATGAAGCTCCTCAACGACGTCGACACAGCCGTACAACGCGTCTGGGGCGTACGCGACCGGCGGCACGCCGTGCGCTCCCTCCTGTCATACCTCGCGATAATCGTTCTGGGGCCGGTGGTGCTTGCGCTGCTGGTGGCAGCCCTCTCGGTGGATGTCCTGCCCTACTTCGGCCGCATTCCCACCCGCGTCGTCGCCTACCTGGTCCTCGCCACCATCCTCTTCGCGGTGTACCACTTCGTCCCGCGCCATCCCGTGAAGTTCCGCGCCTCTCTCGTCTCAACGGCCGGGTCCGTCCTCCTGCTGGCCCTCGTCCAGCGCGGATACGGCTGGATCACGGCGAACGTCCTGAACTACAACCGCATCTACGGCTCCCTGGCGGTCATCCCCCTCTTCCTCATCTGGGTGCTGCTCTTCTGGATCGTCTTTCTCCTCGGAAACGCCGCCTGCGCAGCCCTCACCCACCGCGCCGAGCACGCCGCAGAGCGCAGGGCACGCCACACCACCTCAGAAGAGTAAGAAGATTCTGGGGACGATGCGTACGGCGCCCCGCCCCACCCGGGACCGACCGAAGGGCCGGGCGCGAACCGCCGCGTCAGCGGGGGGTCGGCGTGGCCGGTCCCGGCGCGAACCACCGCGTCGGCGGCGCGCGTGGGTGCCGGAGCCCGCGGGGGGCCGTGCGCCGTCATGCGCACGGCCCGTACCCGTCAGGCCGGCTCGACGGGCACCTTTACCGCGTGGGCGGCTCCGGCGACGCCGGCACGCAGCGCCTCAATGTCCCGCAGGGAGGCGCGGCCGGCGTAGTGGGTGTGGAGGAGATGATGTGAGCGCTCGCCGAGGGGCGCCCCGAGGAACTCCGTGTAGAGCTCCTGCACCGCCGGGTTCTCGTGAGACATGCGGATGGGGCGCGATTCGTCCTCTTCGTAAATGGCGCGGATCCGCGCCTCCCGCACCTCATTGGTGGTGAAACGGGGCTGGCCTCCGCCGCCGATGCATCCGCCCGGACAGGTCATGATCTCGACGAAGTGGTACTCCTTCTCACCCCGGGCAATGAGGTCCAGCACGTCCCGGGCGTTGGAGAGGCCGTGGGCAACCGCCACACGGAGGGTCGCCCCCTCAAGGAAGCTCCACTCCGGCAGGGCACCCTTCACGGTGAGCTCCGCCTCCTTCACGCCCTGCAGGCCCGCAAGGGGCTCCACATGGAGGGCCGGGGTACCGAGGGGCTTGCCCGTCACGACGGCGTGGGCCGTCCGGAGGGCCGCCTCCATGACACCCCCGGTGTTGGCGAAGATGTCCGCCGCTCCCGTCGAGATGCCCAGCGGCGCATCCATTTCGGAGTCCTCGAGGTTGGGAAAGTCGATCCCCGCCTCGCGGATGATCTCGCCGAGTTCCCGGGTGGTAAGCACCCAGTCGACGTCGCGGACACCGCTGTCGGTCATCTCCGGGCGCGCCGCCTCGAACTTCTTGGCCGTGCAGGGCATGACCGACACGACCGAGATGTCCTCGGGACTCGTGCCGAGTTGTTCCGCGTAGTAGCTCTTCGCCAGGGCGCCGAACATCTGCTGCGGGCTCTTGCAGCTCGATATGTTGGGCAGGAACTGCGGGTAGAAGTGCTCGGCGTAGTTGATCCACCCGGGAGAGCAGCTCGTGAACTGCGGCAGGGCCACCTCCTCGCCGTCGACGAGGGCACGCTTCAGCCGCATGAGCAACTCGCTCGCCTCTTCCATGATCGTGAGATCCGCCGTGAAGTTGGTGTCGAATACGGCGTCGAAACCGAGTTGCCGAAGCGCCGAGACCATCTTGCCGGTGACCCGACTCCCGGGAGGATACCCGAAGCACTCTCCGATCGAGGCGCGGATTGCCGGCGCAGTCTGTACCACCACCGTCTTATCGGGATTGCCCAGGTCACGCCAGACACCGTCGACGTGACGCACCTCCGTAATTGCCCCGACCGGGCAAACCGCCGCGCATTGACCGCACTGCACGCAGGGCGTACCGTCCAGGTCGTTCGCGAAGGCCGGTCCGACCACCGTGGCAAAACCGCGGTTCTGCGCTCCCAGAGCGCCGACCGCCTGAATGGAGTTGCACACCGTCACGCAGCGGCGGCACTTGATGCACTTCGCCGTCTCGCGAATGAGCGCCTCCGTGCTCAGGTCGACGAGCTTGCTCGCCCGCTCGCCCTCGTAGGGAATCTCCCGGATCCCCAGGTCGTAGGCGAGCGCCTTGAGCTCACAATCCTCGCTGCGGGCGCAGGTCTTGCAGTCGCCGTCGTGCTCGCTCAGAAGGAGCTCGACCACGGCGCGTCGCGCCTCCCGGACCCGGGGAGAGTTGGTCTTGACCTTCATCCCGTCGCGCACCGGGGTGGCGCACGCCGCCAGAGTGGTCCGGGCGCCTTCGACCTCCACCATGCACACCCGACACGCGCCGGTTGGCTCGAGTCCCTGGAGGTTGCACAGCGTCGGAATCGTCACGCCGGCTCGTCGCGCCGCGGTAAGAATCGTATCGTCAGCTTCTGCCGGTACCGGCACACCGTTAATCGTCAGTTCAGCCACGAGCTGCCTCCTTTTCCACTGTCCGGGCTTCCAGGCACTTGCCGAAGTCACAGCGCAGACATCTCGACGCCTGGCGCAACGCCACAACCTCCGACCAGGACTTCTCGACCTCGCTGAAGTTGTGCCGCCGCCGCTCTACGGGAATGGTCTCCAGTGCCTCTCGTTCGAAGGGCACCGGATCCGCATCCGGGTCGAAGGCCACATCCACCGGCTTGTCCTCCCGCCAGAAGGCGTGATTCTCACCGGTCAGATAGAGATCGATGCCGACGGCCGCCCGTTCGCCCGCCCCGATCGCTTCCACGACCGACGCAGGCCCCAGGACGGCGTCACCCCCGGAGAAGATCCAGGGCACACTTGTCTGACCCGTCTGATGGTCCGCGCGGATGAAACCGTCCCGGCTCACGGCAACCCCGACGTCGGCGATCAGGGGCGCCGCATCCAGCTTCTGGCCGATTGCGACGATCACCTGATCCGCGGGGATCTCAATGATCTCCTTGCCCCGCCGCGTCGGCCGGCGCCGTCCGCTCCGGTCGAAGTCACCCAGGGTGAGCTCCGCGCACTGCATGCCGGTCACCGCGCCGTTCTCGTCGCGCTCAATGCCCACCGGCTGCGTGAGGGTCCGCAGGTCGACGCCCTCGGCGACGGCCTCTTCGATCTCCTCCGCGTACGCCGGCATCTGGTCCCGGGTCCGCCGATAGACGACGGTAACTTCCGCGCCCAGACGGATCGCTGTTCGCGCCGCGTCGATAGCCGCATTCCCGCCGCCGACGACGACCACGCGGTCGCCCACCGGCGCGGAACCCCGAACGTTGTACTCCCGGAGGAAGTCACCGGCCCGGACCACGCCGTCACCGGCGCTTCCGGGAATGTCGAGATCGACACAGGCGGGGGACCCCGGGCCCAGGAAGACAGCGTCGTATCCATCGTCCTGAAGCTGCTTGAGGGTGAAGTCCCGGCCGAGGCGTTTCTCCGGATGGATGGTCACCCCGAGCTGCTCGATCATGCGGATCTCCCGCGCCAGGGTTTCCCGGGGCAGGCGGTATTCCGGAATGGCCTGAACCAGCATGCCGCCGGGTCGCGGCTGCGCCTCGAAGACCTCCGGACGGTAACCGAGCCGCGCCAGGAAGTAGCCGCAGGAGAGCCCCGCCGGCCCGGCGCCGATGATCGCGACTTTCCGGTCGGCATTGGCCGGATCCTCCCGGACCTCCGGCGTCTGTACGACGATCTCCTGATCCACCATGAAGCGCTTCACCGCGCGGATAGCTACCGGTGAATCGAGACTCGACCGGCGACACTTCTCCTCGCAGGTGTGGAAGCACACACGGGCGCACACCGCAGCGAAGGGATTCCGCTCCCGATGGAGGCGCAGCGCCTCGGCGTAGCGTTTCTCCTTGACCAGGCTGACAAAGCCGGGAACATCGACCCCGGCGGGACAAGCGGACTGACAGGGCGCCCGCACGAGGGATGGGCACACACCGGCGCTGCAGTGACGATCGCGGATGTGTTCGACGTACTCGTGCCGGAAGTGGCGGAGTGTCGAGAGCACGGGATTCGGCGCGGTCTGCCCCAATCCGCAGAGAGCGGTGTCCTTGATCGACCGACCGAGTCGCTCCAGCCGGTCGATGTCTTCCATCTCGCCCCGGCCCTCGCAGATCCGGTCCAGGATCTCCAGCATGCGCTTCGTCCCGACGCGGCAGGAGGTGCACTTGCCGCAGGATTCCTCCTGCACGAACTCCAGGAAGAAGCGCGCCACGTCGACCATACAGGCGTCATCGTCCATGACAATGAGACCGCCCGACCCCATGATGGCGCCGAGCTCGTTCAGCGACGCGTAGTCGAGAGGAACGTTGAGGTGCTCCTTGGGGATGCACCCGCCGGAGGGTCCGCCGATCTGGGCGGCCTTGAAGGGCTTGTCGTTCTTGATGCCGCCACCGATGTCGTAGATCACCTCGCCCAGAGTCGTCCCAATGGGAACCTCCACCAGGCCGGCGTTTCGGATCGATCCCGCCAGGGCGAAAACCTTGGTGCCGGGACTGTCCTCGGTACCGCTCTTCTCGTAGGTGGCGGGGCCGAGGGAGAAGACCGCCGGGACGTTGGCGTAGGTCTCCACGTTGTTCAGGAGGGTCGGCTGCCCCCAGAGTCCCTTCTGCGCGGGAAAGGGTGGCCGTGGTCGCGGCTCGCCGCGCTTGCCCTCGATCGAATGGATCAGGGCGGTCTCCTCGCCGCACACGAAAGCACCGGAGCCCTTCCGGTACCCCAGGGTGAAGGAGAAGCCCGTTCCCATGATGTCGTCACCCAGGAGACCGTACTCGGTAGCCTGCTTGATGGCGTTGTCCAGGCGTGCAACCGCCAGGGGATACTCCGCCCGGACGTAGACGTACCCGGCGGAGGCACCGATGGCGAAGGCGGCAATGGCCATGCCCTCAATGACGCTGTGTGGATCGCCCTCGAGGAGACTCCGATCCATGAAGGCGCCGGGGTCGCCTTCGTCGGCGTTGCAGAGCACGTACTTCGGGGTGCCCTCGGCAATGCGGGTGGCGTCCCACTTGAGCCAGGTCGGGAACCCGGCGCCCCCGCGACCGCGCAGGCCCGAGGTCTTCACGCCCTTGATCACGGCGGCAGGATCATTGGCCGCGAGGATGGTGGCCAGGCTCTGGTAGCCGCCGGCGGCAATGTAGTCATCTATGCTCGTGGGATCTATATTGCCGCAGTTTCTGAGCACCACCTTCTGCTGCCGACTGAAGAACTCAATGGCGTCGCGGTGATCCGCTGCCGCCTGTTCCTCCGAGACGTCGCGGTGGAAGAGCCGCTTGACGGGGTTGCCCGCGACAATGTGGCTCTCGACGATCTCCTTCGCGTCCTCGGGCCGTACGCCCTGGTAGAAGACGCCGTCCGGTTCCACCACGACCACCGGACCTTCGGCGCAGGGCCCCATGCATCCGGTACTCTTCAGCTCGACCTTTCCGAGAGCGCCGTCCTCTCCATCGGCGCCTCTCGCCGCGTCGAGGGCGCTCTCCAGGGCGGTGCGAATCTCGTCCGCACCCGACGCAAGACATCCACCACCGGCGCAGACGAGAATCTTCCGGGGCTTCCGGGAGGAGGACTTCTTCAGTTTGGCCCGCAGGTTTGCAAGAGAGTCCGTAGATTTGACGTTCATTCCGCTGCCTCCGTCCCTCGATACTGATCGAGAAGGTCCGCCGCCCGGGCGGGCTTCACCTGCTGGTGAACGTCCTCGTCGATCACGACGACCGGTGCCAGCCCACATGCGCCGAAGCACCTGCCGATCTCCAGGGTGAACTCTCCGTCTCCCGTGGTATCCCCTACCGAGACGCCCAGGCAGTCGCACAGGCGTTCCACCAGCTGTTTACCGCCGCGGACGTAGCACGCCGTTCCCAGACACGCGCGAACGGTGTGGCGTCCTCGCGGTTGCGTCGAGAAGAGGGAGTAGAAGGAAACCACTCCCGCCACTTCGCTGTAGGGAATCTTCAGAGTCCCCGAGATGTGCTGCAACACCTCCTCGGGCAGATACCCGAGCCACTCCTGCACGTCCTGCAGGACCGGTATGAGGGCACCGCGCTCCTCGATGTGCGTTTCGATGATCGAATCCAGCTGTTCGTAGGAGAAGGTTGCGGGAAGCGGGTGGACGGAGTTCGACATGCGGACCTCCTGATATATGTGGGCGGGAAGATCCAGCCGGGAAGCGCCTTCACGCCCAAGTTAAGGGGAAATCATATCGATATTTCCCAATAGATATCTTAGCATCGATATCTGACCTGTCAAGTGTAATTTGTAGTCAACATTACAGGGTTGCTCAGGAAATAATGGCTGCCGGAGGTTCTGTTTCTCGTGCTCCGGCGGTTGCCTCCAGGCCCGGAAGCGAAGTATGCTCCCTGTGCCCAATGCGAGTTCGTGAATCCCATTCTGAAGTACTGACGCGGCTGGTTCGGTCGCTGCCGAAAGTGGTCGTACAGAACCGCCTCATGGCAACGAGTGACCGGGACGTTGCCCTGGCACTGCTCTACGTTCCCAAAGAGGATCGTCGGCCCGTTCTCGAGGCAATATCAAAGGCCAAGCGCACGCGTGTGGAGGAGGAGATCCTCCTCCACGAACGCCTGCAGATTTCGTGGAAGCATTATGAAACGGCGGTCTCGCAGCTGATCCGCGCCCTGCAGGAGAACAGCGCGCAGAAGGGCGCCCGAAGCTATCTGCGACCGCTCAGGCCCCGCCCTTCCGAATAAAGGCGTCCCGGTAACCTTTGGCGCGAATCCAGTACAGGACGCTACCCCGCTCGTCCTCATTCAACGGTCCAACAAAGAGGCGGTACAGCTCACGATCTTCGCCTGCCGCGGAGAGGACCGCGACGGGATAGGTACCGCGAAGATTGTCCACCGCGCTCTTTGCACTCTGGGGATCCGAGAAGGCCCCGACCTGGAGGTAGAAAGACTCCGGCGATAGCGTGTTGATGAGCGGCAGATTCTCCCTGGCCCAGCTCCGCCCAACCCGGACCGGTTCCTCCGGCGCCGGCTCCTCGGGCTCGGCTTCCTCGGGGGGTTCCTCTTCCGGCGCTTCGGCGACGCGTTCCTCGGGCTCTTCCGCAGCGGGCTCTTCCGGAGCGGGCTCTTCCGGAGCCGGCGCCTCCTCCGGGGCTTCCTCGGCGGGCGGCCGCTCGGTCACCCGGGGAGGACGCTCTTCCGCGGGCTCGAGCCTCGGTTCTGCGACGGTAGCCTCCGGTGGCTCCATCTCCTCGTCCTGGGGCGGTTCCGCCCGCTCAATCGGCGGTTCCGGCTCCGTGGCTGCAAGGCTCGGCGCCTCCGCACCGTCGGCAAACTCCTCCGCCGGCGGCTCGACCTGCCCGAGTGTTGCCTCAGGCTCGGTCACTTCCGCAACGGCGGTCGGCTCCTCGGGCTCCGCCTCCTCCGCAACGGGAGGTTCCAGTTCCTCTTCTGCGCGATCCTCCGCCTCAGCCACGGTCGGCGCCGGCGTGCGCGCCGCGATCTCCGAGGGCTCCTCGTCGCTGTCAGGGGTCTCCAGGCTCTCCTCTGAGGGATCCGCGAGCTCCGGCGGCCGCAACTCGGCGGGCTCCAGCGAGATGACCGCGTCTTCGGGAATCGTCGGCGTTATGGTCTCTTCGGCCTCGGCCTCCGGCTCTTCCGCAACAGCTTCGTCCCCCTCCGCCGGCGGGCCGGGCTCCGCCTTTGCGAGGCGCTCGGGAAGCTCGTCATCCGGCGCAGCGATCCGCCCGAGGCCCTCGGCGATCGGCCTCTTCGGGGTCGGACTTGCAAGCACAGCGGCCGGACCGAGCCCTTCGACGGGAGGAGACACGACGGGGAGCCCGTCGGCATCGACCTCAGGAGCCTCTGCCGGAGCCTCTTCATCAGGCGCCTCTTCCGCCGGTGCCGCCTCGGCCGGTGCGTCCTCGGCAATGCGCGGCTCGTCGGTTACGTCGGGTCGCGCCATGGAAGTGCCGGCCAGGGCCTCCGCCTCGTCCGGAGGTACCGGCGTGGCGAGATAGGTCCCAACATCGTCGGGCTGCGGCGCAGGAAAGAGGTTCTTCCGGGGAAACCGGTCGCTCAGGGCGCGCAGAGATTCCGCCAGAACGCTCGGTGCCGCCTCCGCGGGCTCTACCGGCTCCGCAGGCTCAGCCGGTTCCTCGGCGGGTTCCGCCACCTCGGGTTCCGCAGCGGGTTCAGGCTCCGCGGGCGGACTCGGCGGGAGGACTTCCGCGACGGGAGGCTCCTCCGGCGTCGGCTCGGGGACCGCAAGAGTGTCCGTCGTTGCCGGCGTCTCTGCCGGCTCCTCCGCGGGTTCCGCCTCGGCGCGGCGCAGACCCTCCGAAGCTTCGCGAATGCCCGCGCCCAGGCCGCGGCCTGCACGAGAAGCGGCCTCAGCCTCGGGTTGCTCTTCCGGCTCGGGCTCCTCCTCGGGCTCGGGCTCCTCAGCCGCCTCGGCTACCGGAGCCTCCTCGTCCTCGGGACGGATGGCTTCCTGCACCTCGGGGGTCGGAATCCCGTTACCGGGCTCCTCCCGGGGAGGGGCGGGGGTCATGGGAAGGCTCTCATCCGGCGCTTCGGCTACGCGCGGCGCAGCCTCTTCGGCCGGCTCCGGTTCCGGTTCAGGTTCAGGCTCCGGTTCAGGTTCAGGTTCAGGTTCCGGCTCCGGTTCAGGTTCAGGTTCCGGTTCAGGTTCGGGTTCGGGTTCGGGCTCCGGTTCGGGTTCGGGTTCCGGCTCCGGCTCCGGCGCGGGTTCGGGTTCAGGTTCGGGTTCAGGTTCCGGCTCCGGCTCCGGCTCAGGTTCGGGCTCGGCCTGGGCAACGGATTCCGGGACCTCACGCTGCCGGAGGATCTCGCGGTTCGGGTCGGAGAGGCTCGCAGAGGGGTTCACCTCGGGATCCCGGCTGTACGCGGCTTCGGGGCCGGCGGGAACGGCCGCGAGTCCGCCGGTGGTAGCCGGCTGTACGCGCACCTGGGCGGGATCGTCCGCGTCGAGACCGAGTTGATCGGCGGCATCCTGGGACACCGTCAGGAAGATTCCCGGCTGAGATACGCGCCCCACCACAATGACCTCGACGGTACGGCCGTTCTCCGGGTTGGTCACCTCGATCACGGTGTTCCGCTCAAAGCTGTTGGAAGCGGCGTAGAGACCTTCCCGGGGGAACTGGTTATATCCGCCGACGGCGGCGGTGCCTTCCCAGACGTTCTGCCCGAACAGAAAGCCTGCGCAGACCACGAGAAAGATGAGACTTAATGCGAACCGCTTCATGTCGAGACTCCTCCACCTTTTATGTTCGGCGCGCCGGGAAAAGAGTTGAGTGCGGTTGCAGCCGCTCCGTGATCGAGCAACCGCTCCGTGATCAAAGGACGTTTCTCTATCGCATCTTCTCCGAAAACGCCGATCCGACGCGCCGTCCGAGGTTGTAGCCGGCCCGCTCAATGCTTCCGGCCTCCTCGTCACTGAGGACTTCCACCGGCAGGGTCTCGCTCCGGGGAGCCCGGCCGCCGCCGATCTGCATCCACGCGTACTCCACCTCGCGGAGTACGAGAGCGTCCCGCCCGCGATCGAAGGTGACGACGGCGTCCACGACGTACCCGGCGCCCCCATCGCTCGCAATCTCCACGACCTGTGCGGTGCTGGAGACTGCGTCATGCCGGGACCGGTTGAAGACGATGTGCCCCATGTCGAAGAGCACGTCCATGATGCCCGCCTCGACGCTGCTCAAGTAGAATCCGACGTGGTCGGAGCCGGTATACTCTTCATTCGCTCGCACGGAGACCATGACGGTCTCCGCGAAGCCGGCGCCGGCAACGAACACTGCAAGGATCACAATCAACGCGACGCGGCGGCAGGTGATTAAGCCAAGGGGTAATCTCATACTGATTCCGTCTATCCTCTCCAGGTGATCGAAGACACGTGACATTGCGGATGCGACGTCGGAAAGGAGTGCCGCTCCGCGAATCCACGCCCATCCCGGTCTCGCGGTGTCCCGGTTTCGCGGTATAGCGCTTTCGCGCTCTCGCGCTCTCGGCGCGCTCACTTCATTGTCGGTGCCGAAGCGCCGTCAGTTGACGCTTCAAGCAGCCCGCCGGACGCTCAAGCAAGAGAAAGGACGAGCTGCACGTCGCTTTCTTGCTTTGAAGGTGCTCCTGTCGTAGAATGCCCCGCACCTGTGAGTCCTATGGAGTACTTCGTCGCGCAAGTACGGACCCGAAAGGAGTCCGCGTACATACGGTTGGCAAACAACCTCGAGCTCCCCGGAGTGCACCGGCTCATGTGGCCGCGCCGTGTGTTGAAAATACGAAGAAGAGGGATGGTCAAGAAGGCCGATGTGCCGGTCTTCCCCGGATACGTCTTCATTGAGGCCGATGAGATTACCCCGGAGACGTACCAGCGCCTGCGCCGGTTGCCCTACTTCCTTCGCTTCCTCCCGGAGAACGAGGATATCAAACCCCTCAGTGATGAGGACAAGCGGGTGATCGCGCATCTCATTTCGTACGGCGAGGTCGTGCAGCCTTCCCGGGTGACCTTTGACGAGAACTCGCGCATTCTGGTGCTGGAAGGACCGTTGAAGGGACTTGAAGGACGCATTACGAAGATCGATCGTCGAAAGGGGCGCGCCAGAGTGCGCCTCGACCTCTACGACAACGCCTTCGAGGTGGACTTTGCATTTGAGTCGCTGGAAAAGCTGAAGTCGACGGAACATGAGCGGACATGAGCGGTAAGAGACGCAATCGCATCTACATCATTGGCGCCGGTTTCGCCGGGATGTCCATTGCGCGGGATATTCGCGCCAAGGAGATCCTTGGGGAGGTCGTCGCTTTCCTTGACGACGACCCGCAGAAGATCGGAACGCGTGTCGACGGGGTTCCCGTCCTCGGTCCGATCGATGCGGTTGCGGAGATCGTCGACAAGACCCCCGCGGACGAGGCGCTGATTGCCATTCCCAGTGCCGGCCGGGAGAAACTGCGACAGCTCTATCAGCTCCTGGAGAACGCGGACTTCGCGAAGATTCGAATTCTCCCGGCGGTCTCACAGATTATTGAGGGAGATGCCCATTTCATTCAGACCCGCGAGCTCAATCCCGAAGACCTTCTGGGCCGCAACCCCGTGAAGATCGGGCTGCGCGAGAGCCTCCGGTACCTCCGGGGCAAACGCGTCGTCATCACCGGCGCCGGCGGCAGCATTGGAAGCGAGTTGGCCCGGCAGCTCCTCTCCGGCGGGGCGCAGCGCCTCTACCTCTTTGGTCACGGTGAAAACAGCATCTACGAGATCGACCGGGAACTGCGGCTCCTTCAGGAAGAGGGCGTCGGCGAGAGGGCAACCATTGTGCCGGTCATCGGGGAGCTCCAGGACCGCGACTACATGCGCTTCATCCTGAAGAGACTGAAGGCCGATGTCATCTTCCACGCCGCCGCGTACAAACACGTACCCATGGTGGAGGCCAACCCGGTAGTCGCGGTGAAGAACAACGTCCTCGGCACGCAGAACCTGGTTGACGCGGCGCTGGAAGCGGGCACCGAGCGCTTTGTGCTCATTTCGACCGACAAGGTCGTGGAGCCGACCTGCGTCTACGGCGCCTCCAAGAAACTCGCCGAGGAGATCGTGCTGGCGGCGCGGAGCAATCACGGCTCCTACATGGTCGTCCGGTTCGGCAACGTCCTGGGCTCCCGGGGAAGCATTGTGCCCCTCTTCCATCAGCAGATCGCCAAGGGCGGCCCCGTAACCATTACTCACCCTGAAGTTTCCCGCTTCTTCATGACCATACCGGAGGCGTCCAGTCTGGTGCTCAAGGCGGGGGGCGTCGGCGATCCCGGCGCGCTCTACGTCCTCGACATGGGCGAGCCGGTGCGCATTCAGGATCTTGCAGAGCAGATGATCCGCTTCTACGGCTACGAGCCCCACAGTGAGATCGGCGTCTCCTACATCGGGTTGCGCACCGGAGAGAAGCTCACGGAAAGCCCCATCGGTCCCGGTGAGAGCCCCTGCGACACGCCGTACCCGCGCATCAAGCGCCTGGAGCGTAACGAGCCTGCGGCCGGGTGGCTTACCGAGGTGATCGAGGAGCTGCGGCCGGTTTGTCAGTTCGATTCGGAGCGGCCGGACGTGTTCAGAAACCGCCGCGCCCTGCGACAGGCTCTGGCACGGCACTTCCCGACCCTGGAGACGAAGCCCGATGAGCCGGAGTACTGAGTACATTCCCTTTGCGCGCCCGGCAACCGGCGCGGAGGAGGAGGCTGCGGTCCTTCGGGTTCTCAGGAGCGGATGGCTCACTACCGGAACGGAGGCGCAGCAGCTGGAGCGCTCCTACGCGCTGGCGGCGGGACGACGCCACGCTGTCGCGGTTTCCTCCGCCACGGCGGGGCTGCACCTGGTCTGTGAGGCGCTCTCCCTCCGGAAGGGCGCCCGCGTGGCCATGAGCCCGTACACCTTCACGGCCTCCGCGGAGATTCTGCGCTATCTCGACCTGCACCCGACCTTCGTAGACATCGACCCTGAAACTCTTCAGATGGATCCGCGCGCCCTGGAGGCGGAGCTCGCGGCCGGTGAAGGAATCGCCGCGGTCATGGCGATTCACATTGCCGGGTTGCCGAGCGACATGGCTGCGATCCGGAGCATTGCGCAGCGACATGAGATTCCGGTGGTGGAGGACGCGGCGCACTGCCTGCCGAAGAGCGGAGACGCCGCCGTTCCGGACGGGGGATCCGCCGCAGCGATCTTCTCCCTCTACGCGACGAAGCCGGTCACCGCCGGGGAGGGGGGCATTGTTGTCACCGACCGCGACGACCTGGCCGAGCGCACCCGGGTCATGCGGCTTCACGGAATCGACCGGGACGTCTGGCGGCGCTACACCGACCGCGCGGCGACCTGGCGGTACGACGTCGTTGACGCGGGATACAAGTACAACCTCCCGGACCTGCTGGCGGCGGTCGGCCGCGTCCAACTCGAGAGCGCCGAGGCGCGGCGCGCCCGACGGCGAGAGATTGCCCGGCGCTACCACGACGCCCTTCGGGATCGCGATTATCTGAAGCTCCCGCAGGATCACCCCGATCACGACTGGCATCTCTACATCGTCCGGGTGACGCCGGCGGCGCTTCGGGACCCCTTCGTCGCCGGTCTCGCCGAGGCTGGGGTCGGGACGTCGGTCCACTACATTCCCCTGCACCACTTCAGCTACTACCGCAGCACCTACGGCCTCTCCCCGGAGGACTTTCCCGCGGCAACCCGCGCCTTCCAGGCGGCGGTGAGTCTGCCCCTCTACGCGGGCCTCACCGACGGAGAGGTCGACCGGGTGATTGCCGCCGTGCTGGACGTGGGAGACACTCTCTCCAGGAGGTTCGAGCGTGTCTCAGGAGAGTAGTCTCCCCCGGCTCTTCCGCCGCCCCACCGTTTTTGCCAGCGATCTGACCGCGCCGGACATGCTCCACGCCGTGACGCTCCGGTCGACGCGCCCACGCGGAAGCATTGGGGATCTCCCGCGCCTGCGCGTGCCCACGGACATCCATCTCTTCGGTGCCGACGACGTGCCCGGCGCGAACCTCGTCACGATCGGCGGCGGCAGTCACCCCGTCCTGGCGGATGACCGGGTGAGTTACGTGGGGCAGCCGATTGCCGTGCTCGCCGGGCCGGACATCCGGAGGGTGCATCAGTCGCTGGATCTCCTTCAGCCGGAGTACGGCGACGAGGAGGCGGTGCTGGACGAGGACTCGGATAGCGCCGAGATCGCCGGGGAACGTTTCGCCGAGCGGGGCAATCCCGACGGGGAACTCCGCGACGCCTTCCAGATTGTCCAGGGAACCTACCGTACGGGGCCTCAGGAGCACCTCTACAGCGAGCCCCAGGCCGTTTTCGCCACACCGGAAGGGACCGAGTCGGTTACCGTGTACACTTCAACCCAGTGGCCGCACCACGTGCAGCGCTCCATTGCCCGGGCGCTGGGCGTGCCTCTCAAACGCGTCCGGGTCATTGCAACGGAGACGGGAGTCCACCTCGACGGGAAGCTCTGGATTCCCTCCCTCATCTCGGTACACGCCGCCCTGGCGGCACTCCGAACGGGCCGACCGGTGAAGCTGGTCTACACGCGTCAGGAGGACTTCCGCTTTACCTCGAAGCGGGCACCGGTTCGGGTGCGCTACACGACCGCCCTGGATTCGAGCGGCGATCTCCGGGCGGTGATCGTCTTCATTCGCGTGAATGTGGGAGCCTTCCCCATCTACCTGGACGAGCTCCTCGATCACCTGGTGATTTCGGCCACCGGTGACTACCGGTGCGACAACATCCGCGTCCACGCCGTGGCACTCAAGACCAACCTCCCCCCTTTCGACGCTTTCTCGGGCCTCGGAAGCGCCCAGGCCTTCTTTGCCTGCGAGAGCCACACCACCCGGGTGGCGGAGGTGGCGCAGGAGTCCCCGCTTGCGTGGAAGGCGGCGCACCTCCTCCGCAAGGGTGACACGCACCCCCTCGGCGGGAAGGAGCAGGAAGACCGGGAGGCGTACAAGCTCTTCGACCGTGTCGATGAGGCTTCCGACTTCTCCCGGAAGCACGCCGCCTTCGAGCTCCAGAAGAAGCGGCGAACCACCTTTCTCGGCGCCACGGAAGAGCAGCGGGGAATCGGCATTGCCTTCGCATCTCAAGGGAGCGGCTTCGTCGGCCGGGGCGAGGAGGAGATCTCCGCGTCGGTGCGCATTCGGCTAGATCAGGAGGGTGTCGCAACGGTGTACAACTCCGCGGTGTCCGAGGGAGAGTCCCTCCGCGCCATCTGGACCGACCGGATAGCCGCCGCGCTCAACCTCAACCGCGAGAATGTGCATTTTGCCGACACCGACACGGCGGTCGTCCCGGACTCGGGGCCGTCCTTCCTGTCACGGAACATTACGGCGGTCACTCGCGCCCTGGACCTTTCCTGCGCGGCCATCCAGAAGCGCCGCTTCCGTGATCCCCTGCCCATTGAGGTGTCCCGAAGCTACCGCGTGCCCCGGGTCCTCACCTGGAACCGCGAAACCGTATCGGGAAAGCCCTACGCCAACCTCTCCCGGGCCGCCGCGGTGGTAGAGCTCTCCGCCAACCCGTCCACCCTGGAGATGCATGTCCGGGGGATCTGGCTCGCGGTGTTCGCCGGCAACATACTTGATCCGAACGGCGCCCGGAAGAAGCTCGAGATGTCGGTCTACCAGGCAATGGGGTGGGCCGCATCCGAAGCGCTGGACTACCAGTCCGGGCTCCTGGCGGCCCACGCCTATGAGCAGTACGCACCGGATCTCTGGTCGCAGTATCCGCCCATTTCCATTGACTTCGCCGGCGATCTGGAGAAGCTTCCCTCCCTCGGGCTGGAGGAGCTACCATTCAACTGCGTGCCGGCGGCCTACGCGGCGGCGGTGACCCAGGCGACAGGGCACTACATTGACCGGATACCTGCGACGGCGGCACTCCTGCGCTCTTATCTGGAGGAAGAGTGAGAATCAGCTTCGTCCTGAACCGACAGCGCGTCTCTCTGGATACACATCCCGAGACTCTTCTGATCGATGTGCTCCGGGAGAGCTTCGATCAGATCGGGGCGCGGCCGGGGTGCATTCAGGGAGAGTGCGGATTCTGCTCGGTTCTCCTGGACGACAACCTGGCGCTCTCATGCATGCTTCCCATGTTTCTGGTCCGGGGGCGCCGGGTCACCACAATCGATGCCTTCCTCCAGAGCCCGGAGTACCGCGACATTGAGCTCGGGTTTCGCCGTGCCGGGATCGAGCCGTGCCGCTTCTGCGTGGCCGGCAAGGTCCTCACCACCTACGAGGTGATTCGCCACGCCCGTCGACCGAGTGTAGAGGAGCTCGACCGAGCCGCCGCGGCGGTGCAGTGCCGCTGCACCAGCTACTCGCGCTATCGCACGGCCATCCGTTACGCCGCGGAGTTCCGCAGGAAGAGAGAGAATGTCAAACGACGCTCTTAGCACCTATATCCACTACCCGCGCAACCTCGCCGAGCTCATAAACATCTACCACCGTCGCCCCCACGCCCTCCTCTACGCCGGGGGCAACTACATTCTGAAGACGCAACGTCAGCGCTACCTCGACTTCGGCACGGACATAATCTACGTTGCGAATGTGGGCGAGCTGACGCGGATCACCCGGAGTGAGCGCACCGTCGAGATCGGCGCCGCGGTCCCCGTGGCGGAGGTGCTGGAGCTCGGCCGCAACGTCCTTCCCGGCCCCTTTCTCTCGGCGCTCCGCCGACTAGGTCCGGTCGGAGTGCAGCACAGTGCCACCCTGGGCGGCAACCTCGGGGTCCGCGACGAGATCCTCACGGTCGAGCCCATTCTGCATCTCCTGGACGCCCGGATAGAGCTGCGCAGACACGGCAACTCCCGGTGGATTCCGGTTACCCGGCTCCGCGATGAGGACGGCTCCCTGTCACTGCGGCCGGGTGAGCTGATCACCCGGATCCGGGTGCCCATCAACGCCTGGAACCACTTCGACTTCCGGCAGTTCGGGAAGCCCTACCTTGCCGACTCGGAGCCCGTGGTTTTCGGAGCGCTGGCGCGGACGACCAAGGAGGTCCTGGAGGATCTCCGGGTCGCCGCCAGTGCCGGGGGCGGAAGCGTCTTTCGCAACCGGGAGCTGGAGGCGGAGCTGGTGGGCCGGCGGATCCCCTTCCCCGCCCGGGAGCTCCAGGGCTTTCTCCGGGACGCGCTCAGCTACATCTCTTCGACGGGAATGCCCTTGACCGGGCTGCAGCGGCACCGGCTGATATCACTCCTTCGGGACTTCGTCACCGCCCTGCCGCGACAGACCGCCTCCCGCAGCAGCGTCGAGATGCCGTGACGGGTGGCGACGCAGCGTGTGCGCCGGGACGGGGCCGCGCGCACCGGGGCGCCGGCGCGGTCCCGTTGCGAAGCGCGCGGGGCCATATTATGATTGACCAACTTCACAAGGGGTAATCCTGGGTGCAGGAGTTCGTTCACCTCCACAACCATTCCGACTATAGCCTGTTGAAGGGCGCCGCCCGCATCTCCGACATGGTTGCACGGGCCGCCGAGATGGGCATGCGCCACCTGGCCATCACCGACGACGGGAACATGTTCGGCGCCCTGGAGTTCTACCAGGCGTGCAAAGCCGCCGACATCAATCCGGTAGTCGGCTGCGACTTCTACGTTGCCGGTGAGTCCCGGCACGTCAAGACGCCGGGGAACGCCGGGAACCGGTCGAACCGCCTGGTCCTCCTTGCCCGGGACAACCAGGGCTATCGGAACCTCATTGAGCTCAGCTCGCTCGGCTACACCGAGGGTTTCTACTACAAGCCCCGGATCGACAGGGAGCTCCTTCAGCAGTACGCCGGCGGCCTGATCGCCCTGACCGGCAGCCTCTCCGGCGAGATCCCCTCCTATATCCGTCGCAACCGCATGGACGACGCCGCCGAGGCGGCGCGCTGGCTCGTCCGGGTCTACGGCGCAGGGAACGTCTATCTGGAGCTGCAGGACCACAAGCTCCCGGAGCAGCGCATCGTGAATCAGGGGCTCCTTCAGCTTTCAAAGGAGCTCGACCTTCCCCTCGTCGCCACGAACGACACCCATTATGTCAATAAGGACGATGCCAAAGCGCAGGATGTGTTGCTCTGCATTGGATCCAACAAGAAACGCCACGAGACCAACAGGTTCAAGTTCTCCACGGAGGAGTTCTACCTGAAGCCCCCGGAGGAGATGGCGGCACTCTTCGCGGAAACCCCGGAGGCGCTTTCCAACTCGGTGCGAATCGCCGAGCAGTGCAACCTGGAGATCGATCTCCCGGGCCCCATGTTCCCGGACTACACCATCCCGGAGGAGTTCGCCTCCCCGGACGACTATCTTCGCCACCTCACCTTCGAGGGGCTGAAGGATCGCTACGAACCGGTGACGCAGGAGCACCGGGAACGCGCCACTTACGAGCTCGATACGATCATCGACATGGGGTTCACCGGGTACTTCCTCATTGTCTGGGACTTCATCAAGTTCGCCCGGGACAACGGGATCCCCGTGGGCCCGGGGCGCGGCTCCGGCGCCGGCAGCATTGTCGCCTACGCCCTGAAGATCACCGACATTGAGCCCCTCAAGTACGGTCTTCTCTTCGAACGCTTTCTCAACCCCGACCGCGTTTCAATGCCCGACTTCGACATTGACTTCTGCTACGAGCGGCGGGGAGAGGTCATTGACTACGTCACCCGGAAGTACGGAAGCGACAAGGTCGGTCAGATCATCACCTTCGGGACCCTGAAGGCGAAGGCGGTCATCCGGGATGTCGCGCGGGTCCTGGACTACTCCTTTGCCGAGGCGGACCAGATTGCCAAGAAGATACCCGCGGGCCCCGGGGTCAAGCTGAAAGAGGCGATCGAGGCGGACCCGGAGCTTCAGGAGATGGCGGAGCCCGGGAGCCCGCACCACGAGCTGATCGCCATTGCCCTCAAACTCGAAGGACTCCACCGCCACGCCTCGACCCACGCCGCAGGCATCGTCATAGGTCAGAAACCGCTGACCGAGTACGTTCCCCTCTACCGCGACCCGAAGACCGGCAGCATCTCGACGCAGTTCACCATGGATCAGCTCGAGGCGTGCGGCCTGGTGAAGATGGACTTTCTGGGACTCAAGACGCTCACCCTGATCGAGAATACCCAGGCGCTCATTCGCGAGCGCGGTGTGGACTTCGATCATGAGAAGATCCCCGAGGAGGATCAGCCTACCTTCAAGCTCCTCGGCGAGGGAAAGAGCGCGGCAATCTTCCAGTTCGAGAGTCAGGGCATGCAGGCGGTCCTCGCGAAGGCGAAGCCCACCCGGATCGAGGATCTCATTGCCTTGAACGCCCTCTATCGGCCGGGGCCCATGGAGAACATCGATCAGTTCGTGGAGTCGAAGCACGGGCGCACCCCGATCCGATACCCCCTGAAGGAGCTCGAGCCGGTCCTGAAGGAGACCTACGGCGTCATTGTCTACCAGGAACAGGTCATGGAGATCGTCCGGATTGTCGGCGGCTTCTCCCTGGGACAGGCGGACATTCTCCGACGCGCCATGGGCAAGAAGAAGATCGCCGAAATGGAGAAGATGAAGGCGGAGTTCCTGGATGGGGCGGTGAGCAAGGGCTTCACCCGGGCCCAGGCCGAAGGTATCTTCGATCTACTGAAGCCCTTTGCCGGGTATGGCTTCAACAAGTCCCACGCCGCGGCGTACTCCATCCTGGCCTACAAGACCGCCTACCTGAAGGCGAACTACACCGTCGAGTTCATGGCGGCCAACCTCACGAATGAGATCAACAACCCCGACACCTTCGCGTGGTACCTCAACGAGACACGGACCATGGGGATCACGGTGCACCCGCCGGACCTCAACCGAAGCGAGAAGTACTTCACCGTTTCGGGAAACGACATACTCTACGGCCTGGTGGGGATCAAGAACGTCGGCTCCGGAGCGGTGGACGAGATCCTCCGGGAGCGCCGTGAAGGTGGGGAGTTCACATCGGTCCAGGACTTCCTGGAGCGGGTGGATCTGCGCACGGTCAACCGCAAGATGCTGGAGGTGGGCATCCAGTGCGGCCTCTTCGACAGCCTGGACGGACGTCGCCGCACCCTCATGGAGAACCTGGACGTCCTCATGGACCACGCCTCCAAGACCCAGGAGTTGCGACGAAGCGGCCAGACGTCTCTCTTCGAAGCGGAGGAAGCGGCGGTTACGTCCACCCTGGATACGGTCGAGGAGACCGACCCGGTCGAGTGGCTCGAGTACGAGCGGGACTACCTGGGCGCCTACTTCTCCGGCCATCCCATGGACAGCTACCGCCGCAGATGGGAGCGCTGCGTCCACGTGAATCTCTCCCAACTCGGGGGCATCTCCCCGGAGCGAACCCACCAGCTACTGGGCCTGCTCACGGACACCCGGGTGATCTTCACGAAGAACGGCAGGCCCATGGCCTTCGGCAAGCTCGAAGACTTCAACGGCCAGGTGGAGCTCGTGCTCTTCGAGAACGCCTATGAGGAGAGCCGGGAACTCTTGCACGATCGCAAGGTCGTCGGCGCGTTCGGCACCTTCGAGGAGCGCCGGGGACGCATGCAGTTCGTCGTGGAAAAGCTGGTCGGGCCCGAGGATCTCGAGGAGACGGCACCGGTGCCGATTCACATTCGCCTGAAGGTATGCGACAACAATCACGACGAGATGGAGCGCCTCCGAGGACTCCGCGCCTTCCTCTACGAACGGCGGGGCAATTGCCCCGTGTACCTCCACGTGGGAGAGAACGGCCGGGAGACCGTCGTCAAGGCGTCGTCCCAACTGACGGTGTCAGGCAAAGAGAGTATCTTGGAGGAGATTCGGCGCTACGAGCCGGTGGAAGCGGTCTGGACCGGGTAGCCGACGCACGCCCGAGCGCCAAAGCGCCGCAGGCGCCGCGACGGGCCGGACCCCGAACAGAGGCGAACGGTCCCGACGGGCCGGGCGGCCCCGCGCGCCGGCCGCCGCACCGCTTCGCGACTGAGGAGGACTGAATGCTGCAGATGATCATGCGATTCGTGAGCACACTCATTTCCATTTACATGCTCATCATCTTCATCCGCATTGTGCTGAGCTGGTTCAGCGGCGGCTACTACGGGCGCGTCATGGACTGGCTTCGCGCCATTACGGACCCCTACCTCAACATCTTTCGCGGATCGAGGTGGACGCAGATCGGCCGCATGGACTTCTCCCCGGTCGTCGCCATCATTGCCCTGGGCATTGTGAGCAACCTGGCGAGCAGGATCGCCTTCGCCGGCACAATCAGCTTCGGGATCGTAGTGGCCATGACGCTCCAGGCTCTGGCATCCGCCATATCATTCTTCATCATTCTCTTCCTCGTCCTCGCCGGCATCCGGCTGATCTCGACCTTCTTCAACGTCGACATGACGAGCCGCTTCTGGTACGCCCTCGACGAGATCCTCCGTCCCCTGACTGCGCGCCTCACCGACAAGATTGCCCGCGGACGGGAGATGTCCTACAAGCAGGAGCTCATGGTCTTCGGCGTGATCCTCATTGCCGTGCTTATACTGGGCAACCTCGGCGTGGACCTGCTGTCGGGAGGTCTTCGACGGCTGCCCTTCTAATCGTGCCGATGCCGACGGCCGGACCGCCACGCCCTTCGCAGCGGCGGCGCGCCCTGATTCCATGACCCTCGAAGAGCTGCAGCTGCCCGTAACGCGTCTCACCGGTGTCGGCCCCGCCGTAGCGGGCCTCCTGCACAACCTCGGCGTCGCAACCGTCGGTGATCTCCTCCTCCACGCCCCGCGCAGCTACGAGGATCGCTCCGAGCACCGTCCCTTCTCGGTGGCCATGCACGGTGAAAGCGTCAACACCGAGGCGGAGGTCATTGCCCACGACTACGTCGGCCGCCATCCCCGGCGCACCCTGCGCGTCTACCTGCGGGATGAGAGCGGCGTCGCCGCCCTTCTCTGCTTCGGCCGCAACTTCCTGGCAAACAAGCTCCCTCCGGGAACGCGAATCCGCGTTGCCGGCACCTTCCAGTACCGCCGGGGAGAGCTCCAGGCCTCCGCCTTCGACTTTGCCCCGGCGGACAATCCCGGCAACGAGTTCGGGGTGATTCTCCCGATCTATCCCGCCACCGAAGGCCTGGGCCAGCGCCAGCTCCGCAAGCTCGTGGCGACGGCGCTTCGCCACTACGGCAAACACGTTCAGGAGACGCTCCCTGAGCGCCTCCGGATGGAGCACGAGTTTCCGGAGGCGCCGACGGCCCTTCGGGCGCTGCACTTCCCGAAGACCCTCGACGAGGCGGAGACCGCCCGGCGCACCCTCGCCTTCACGGAGCTCTTCGAGCTCCAGCTCCAGGTGGCCCACCGCGCGGTCACCCGGGCGGCGCAACGGGTGAAGGTGCTGCGTGCCCCGGACCGTCTGCAGCGCAGCCTCATCGACTCACTGCCCTTCGAGCTCACCGAAGACCAGCAGAGTGCCCTCAGGGACCTGCGAAACGACATGGAGACGGCGAGCCCCGCCGCCCGGCTCCTCCAGGGGGATGTCGGCAGCGGCAAGACCCTGGTCGCCTTCCTGGCGGCGGCGCCCTACCTGGAGTCCGGACACCAGGCGGTCTTCCTGGCGCCGACGGAGCTCCTGGCACAGCAGCATTTCCGTAACGCCCGACGCCTCTTCGAGCCCGCCGGCGTCGACGTGGTCCTGCTCTCTGGAGCGAGCCGCGGCGAGGAGCGCGCCGCCGCGGAGGAGGCGGTGAGCTCCGGATCGGCGCGGCTCATTGTCGGGACCCACGCCACCTTCACCGAGCGGGTGCGCTTCCACGCCCTGCGCTTCGTCATTGTGGACGAGCAGCACCGCTTCGGCGTGCTCCAGCGGCAGGCCCTCGTGGCGAAGGGCGACAACCCGGATGTTCTCTACATGACGGCCACTCCGATCCCGCGAACCCTCGCCCTCACCGCCTTCGGGGACATGGACACCTCGGTGATCCGGCAGATGCCGGCGGGACGGAAGCCGGTGAAGACGCATCTCGCCCGGACCGACCACGCCGAGCGCGTGTACGACCGCGTCCGCCGGGAGCTGGCCGCCGGCAGGCAGGCGTACTTCGTCTACCCGATCATCGAGCGCACCGCCAGGAGCGACCTCCACGACGCGGAATCCATGGCGGCGCGCCTTGCGGACGAGGTGTTCCCGGAGTACGCGGTGGACCTGATTCATTCGCGCATCCCCGAGGAGGAGAAGGAGACGCGCATGGCGCGCTTCGTGGAGGGGTCCCTCCAGGTCCTCGTGGCGACGAGCGTCGTGGAGGTCGGGGTGGACGTGGCCAACGCTACCTGCATGGTCATTACTCACGCCGAGCGCTTCGGCCTTGCATCCCTCCATCAGCTCCGCGGGCGTGTCGGCCGGGGGAGCGATCAGTCCTACTGCTTCCTGGTCTACGACGAGCCCCTCACCGACGACGCCCGAGCGCGCCTGAAGGTCATGAAGGAGCGCAGCGACGGCTTCGAGGTTGCCGAGGAGGATCTGCGCATCCGCGGCCCCGGCGACCTTGCCGGCACGCGCCAGGCGGGGTACCTGCGTTTCAGCGTCGCCGACCTCTCCCGGGACATGGAGCTCATGCTCACGGCGCGCCGCCACGCCTTCGACATCCTCCATGCCGACCCGGGGCTCCTGGCACCGGAACACGCCCCCCTCCGCCGCCTCATTACCGATCGGACCGGCCGAACTACCGGAGACGCGATCTCGCCCGAGGGAGCGCAGGAAGAGGTCACAGAATCATGACGATGCCTACGGTGCCTCGCCCCACCTTGCCCTACCGCCACTGCCCGTGCCGGAGGCGAGATCGGCGCGGGCCGACCGCGCGCCGCCGGGCCACACGCTCGACGGAGGCGACATGCGGATAATCGCGGGCCGCTACGGCGGTCGCCGCCTCAAGGTACCGCCGGGCATTATCCGCCCGGCCATGGATCAGATGCGCGAGAGCGTCTTCGCCAGTTTGGGCAACCTGGAGGGTGCGCGCTTCCTCGACCTCTTCGCCGGCTCCGGGGCGGTAGGCCTGGAGGCGGCCTCCCGGGGCGCCGCCCTGGTAGTCTTCGTGGAGTCGGACCGCAAGAAGATCGCCACCCTCCAGGAGAACATCACCGCACTGGGACTGGAGCTGCGCCGCGGCGCCCCGACGAACCCCGCCGAAACCGGCGCGGCTGGGCCGGAGGACGCGGCGACGGCTCACGTGGTGGCATGGCCGGTCGAGCGCTACCTGGCATCCGGGCGCGCGGACAGGCTGCAGGCGGACACGACGGGCCCGGGCGGGGAGCGTATCGCCGCGATGCACGGCGACGGGGAGCGCACCGCGTCGGAGACCTTCGACTGCGTCTTTGCCGATCCGCCCTTTCCCTATCAGAAGCGCGCGAAGGTGCTCTACAGCCTCGGCACCTCCCCCCGCATCGTCGAAGGGGCCGTGGTCATGATCCACTATCCAGCCGAGTCGCCGCTGCCGGATGCGGTTCCCGGCCTGGAACACCTGCGAGACCGCCGTTTCGGCCGCTCCGTGGTCACCTTCTTCCGGCGGTCCTCGGTTTCCTAACGGACGGGGATTTGGTACGCTGTCGGCTCCACATCTCGACAGGAACAGCGAGTTCCGCAGGACCGGAGAGTTGACGGCGCAACGACGTAACATACTGCGACTCCCCCAGGGGACGGAGTCTTTCCACCTCAGTGAAGCCCTTCGGCATCGCCGCCGTCTGCGGCGGCTCGAGGATCTGTATTCCTCCTGGGGCTACCTGCCGGTGGAGACACCGGTATTCGATTTCTACGATGTCTACGCCCCGCTCATGCAGGCGAAGGCGGTGGGCGAGGTCTATCGCCTCATCGACCGGGAGGGGGAGCTTCTCATGCTCAGGTCGGATGCCACGCTCTTCCTGGCCAAGCAGCTCGGGCTCATTCTGCAGGACGAGGACCTGCCGGTACGGGTCTATTACGCCGACACGATTCTGCGCCATCAGGACCCGGAAGATATCTCCAAGAACGAGTTCATCCAGACCGGTGTGGAGCTGATCGGTGAGGCCGGTGCCGATGCGGAGGCGGAGGTGCTCCTGCTGCTGTGGGAAACCCTGGCCGAGACCGGCGCAACCGACGCCGTGATCCATCTGGGTTCGCGCCGCGTGATCAACGCGGTAACCGCGGGCATGACCGAGGGGGATGCGGAGGAGCTCCGGAGCGCCGTGACGCTTCGCGACGTCGAGCGGATCCGCACCGTCCTGGGCGCCACGTCGACAAGCGAGGGCACATTCCGCGCCGCCGGCAAAGAGCTCGTTGAGCTGCTGTCCTTCATCGGGACGGGGACGGAGCTGGCGGATCTGCGCACGAGACTCGCCGGAGGAGTGAGCACGGAGATGCTCTCCGGACTCGATCACCTGGCACGCCTTGCGGATGAGCTCTCCCAGATCATTCCGGCCGGGCGCCTGCGCATTGATCTCTCGGAAGTCGGAGGGCAGCCCTATTACACGGGTATCGTCTTCCGGGCATACATTCCCGGCACCGATTCGGAGATAGCCTCGGGAGGGCGGTACGACGAACTCCTCGGCCGCTACGGATTCAATGCACCCTCCGTGGGTTTCTCCCTGCTCCCGGGAAAGGTCGAGTCGGCGCGATCCCGGACGCCGCGGCCCGAAGAGCTGCCGATACCCGCCCGGGCTCAGGGCGCAACCGTGAAGGAGCGGTATGAGGATGCCCGCCGACGCCGCGCTGCCGGGGAGAGGGTGCAACTATGAGCGCCGGTGGTTTTCGTGATCTGCACGACGACGCCGGCAAGGACCCGGAAGCGGGAGCCGACGCACGGGACGGCAGGGAGGCGGATGCCTCGAAGGCGCCGCTCACCGTAGCGCTGCCGAAGGGGCGCCTCCTGGAACAGACACAGGAGTTCTTCGAGGGCGCCGGTCTCGGTTTCGACATAGAGCAGCGCCGCCTCGTGGCGAAGGACCGTGAGGGCGGACTCCGCATCATGTTCGTGAAGAACAGCGACGTTCCCACCTACCTCCACCACGGAATAGCCGGCCTGGCGATCTGCGGTGAGGACGTCGTCTACGAGTCGGGCCACCCCTTCTTCCGCCTTCTGGAGATGCCCTTCGGTGGTACCCGTATCTGCCTGGCGACGCGGGAAGACTTCGACCCCGAGCGCGACACCTCCGGGCGCATGCGCGTAGCGACAAAGTTCACCCGATTCACCCGGGACTTCTTCCATCGCCGAGGCCTGCCTGTCGAGGTGATTCGTCTCAACGGCTCGGTGGAACTTGCGCCGATTCTCGGCCTTGCGCCGTACATCGTCGACCTGGTGGAGACCGGCTCCACCCTCAAGGCGAACAACCTGGTGGTTCGTGAGGAGTTGACGCAGATCAAGGTGCACCTCCTTGCAAACCCCGCCTACTACAAGTATTACTTTCGTCAGATCGATGCCCTCGTCGCGCGCCTTCGCGCTGCAATGAGCGGCGCTGAGGGGCAGTGAGGGGCAGTGAGGGGCAGTGAGGGGCGACGCGGCAACATTCACCATGCGGGGCGGCACATGACACGGAGCGGCACATGACAAGCAAACAGGAACGGACCACCAGAGAAACCTCGATAACCCTTTCTGTGGACATGGCGCAGGCGCCTGAGCCGGAGATCGACACGGGTCTTCCCTTCTTCGATCACATGCTCCGGGCCATGTCCTTCCACGGATGCCTGGGCCTGAAGGTGTCCGCCCGGGGCGACCTGGAGGTGGATGCGCACCATACCGTCGAGGACATTGGGATTGTGCTCGGTGACGCCCTGCGGGAGATCCGCGACGCGAATCCGACCATTCGCCGCTTCGGCCACGCCGCCGTGCCCATGGACGACGCCCTGGCGGAGGCCACGGTGGACTTCGGCGGCCGGGGCTACCTGGTCTACAACCTCACCTTTCCCCAGGCCTACGCCGGCACCTTTCAGCTGGCGCTGCTCCGGGAGTTCTTCCACGGGCTCTCGGCGCGCGGGCTCTGCAACCTCCACCTCAACGGCCGCTACGGGGAGAACGGGCACCACCTGGCGGAAGCGGCATTCAAAGCTCTGGGCCTGGCCGTTCAGAGCGCCTTCGCCCCCGGTCCGTACCGGAGCAAGGCATCGACGAAGGGCAGCTTGTAAATGTAAAGTGGACATTCACCTCCCAGGTTGATACTCTAGGGAGTACATGCTCGGAGGGTGTCGTCGGAGGGTCTCGTCGGTGTAGAGAGTATGGCCCGAAGGCAGTACGACCCCGAACCACGTGGCATTTGCAGCCCACGTATTGCATCCTGAGTTGATTTGTCCGAATACCTACGCTACGGTTCGTTGAAGCACTATGGCGAAGCTGAATACCAGTCACGAGCCGCTTCCCGGCTTCGTGAAGGTTTCGAAAGATAAGCGACCGACTCTGACGGGAGAACAACGAACCGCGCTGATCCGCAAGGGCAATGAGCTCTTCAACGCGGGTCGTCTGGACGAGGCGCGGCGGATCTTCCTCACGGCGAGTTACAGCGACGGACTGATTCGGCTTGGGGATTACTACTACAAGAACAAGCAGCCACTTGAAGCGTTCAAGATGTACTGGCAAGCCTCCGCGACGGACCGGAGCGGCAAAATGATCGAGCAGATGGCCGGGGTTGTGCGCCACTGGCTGCAGGAAGATAACGGTGAGCTCTCAGAACCCGATACCAGATAACGCCCGGAGCACGGAGCAGGACGAACAGTCACGCATCCGCGCCTACATTGCCGAGCTCTCTCAATCCGCCTATCAACTGCTGCGGGAGAACTACGTCCGCGAGGCGGAAGAGAAGTTCAAGGAGATCCTCTCCTACGATGATACGAACAACTACGCCCTGGTCGGCCTGGGCGACGCCGCGAGGAAGCGCAAGGACTGCAAGACCGCGGTCGTTTACTACAAGCGCTGTCTGGAGTCCCACCCGAAGAACAATTACGCCCTCTTCGGTCTGGCCGACTGCTACAAAGCAATGCGCCATTTCCACCGCGCTATTGAGTACTGGGAAGAGTACCTCACCCTCGACGACCGCAACGTTACCGTCCTTACCCGGGTAGCCGACGCCTATCGCAAGGTGAAGAACTTCGATCGCTCCAAGGAGCTCTACGACCAGGTTCTCGAGCTGGAACCGGACAACGCCTACGCGCTGATCGGGCTCGGCCATCTCAACTACGACTTCAAGCGCTACGACGACGCACTCCGATACTGGCTCCGCATGTACGAGCTCAGCGGGGATCGCGTCGACATCCGCGTGCTCACCTCGATTGGAAACTGCCACCGGAAGCGGAAGACCTTTGCGGAGGGGATTCCCTACTTTGAGGAGGCTCTCGAGCGGGAGCCGAAAAACTTCTACGCCCTCTTCGGTCTGGCCGACTGCTACCGCGGCCTGGGACACCCCGAGAAATCCCTCGTCTACTGGAACGGGATTCTCGACCGCGACCCCCGGAACAAAGTGATACTTACCCGCGCCGCCGACGCCTACCGCGCCATGGGCGAACACGAGCAGGCGCGGAAGTACTACGAGACGGCTCTCGACATCGAGTACGATACCTACGCCGTCCTCGGGCTGGCACTGCTGAACCGCACCGAGGGGCGGATTGATCTTGCCATCGAGTCCCTGAAACGTCTTGTGGCGCACGAACCGAAGAACAGCCGGATCTACCTGGAACTGGCGCACACCTACCTGCAGGATCGGGACGAGCGGAGCGCCATGATGGTGCTCCGGGACTTCTTCGATCAGGGGCTCCAGGATCGGCACGCCACGGAGCTCTACAACCGCCTCAAGGGCCCGCGCTGACGGTGAATCCGACCGCCCCGACGCACACCTCGACCGCGACGTTCCGCACCCCGGCCGCCACGATATCCTCAGCCGAGCCGCTTCTTGTCATCCCGGAAGATGACCCGGCCCTCCTGGGTCTGGACCGTCCGGGTCGCCTGGAGCAGTGCTTCCGCCTGATTCACGGCAGGGACCCGGGAGAGGTCGCCGCCGGAACGCGTGCTGCCGCACACCGGGCCGGACGCATGGCGTCACAGGTAACACGGACGCTACGGGGCGGCGACGGAACGACGAAGCTCCAGATCACCCTGCCCGACGGCTCCGTGATAGAGAGCGTGCTTCTTCGGGATGCCAGACCCTCCGGGGCTGCACGGCTCACCGCGTGCCTCTCCACCCAGGTCGGCTGCGCCGTTGGGTGCAGCTTCTGCCGAACCGGGCGCATGGGACTGCACCGCAATCTCTCCGGCCAGGAAATCCTTGAGCAGTACCTCCACCTGCGCCGCCGCTTCGGCTCCATCTCCAACGTGGTCTTCATGGGAATGGGCGAGCCCCTGCACAACACCGCTGCGGTGCTCGCGGCGGTTCGCGTCCTGGCTCACCCCCGCGGTCCCGGGATCTCACTGAATCGCATTACCATCTCGACGTCGGGGGTCGCCCGCGGCATTGAGCGGCTCGCCGAAACGGAACGCTTCTCTCCGCGCGCCGGCGGCCGTCCGCGCCTCGCCATCTCGCTCATCACCGCGCGACCGGACGTGCGGGGCCGACTCATTCCCGCCGCGCTTCGCCGGAGCGGTGAACCCGTGGCGGCGCTGGCGGAGCTGCGCGCCGCCGTAGCGGGCTACCAGGCGCGGACCGGACACCCTACCACCTTCGAAGTGGTGCTCATGGACGGTGTCACCGATACCGACGAGGACGCCGGCGCCCTCATCGCCTTTCTGCAGGGGGACGGGGGTTCCATGCCCTCGGAGTACACCATAGGCGGCGACTCAGCGGGCCGCGCAGCCAACCACGTGCCGGATGAGCCCTCCGACGCCCGGCGGCGTCTCCAGGGAGATGTCAATCTGATTACGTGGAATCCCGTCGACGGCGTGCCCTTCCAAACATCGTCACGGGAACGGGTGGACCGCTTCGCGTACCGACTGCTGAAGGCGGGGATTGCGGTTACCTATCGCTTTCCCCGGGGCACGAAGAACGGCGCAGGGTGCGGTCAGCTCGGAACGGCGGTGTGAGCCGACGGTGAGAGACGGACAGGCGGAGCCGCACGGACGCTGCGGCCTCTATCCTTCGCAACCTACTCAGAACCCTGTTGATGGCCCTGGCAGTAAACCGCTACGGAGCCGTAGGTTGCCGGCGCCCGGCCTGCGAAGAACCCCGTGCCGGTGTAGAAGTCGCCCAAACTTCGCCTGCATCGTGACTTGACGGGATCCCAACAACAGGGTTCCGGGTACGTTACGCCGACTCCAGGACCGCCTTGATCCGCCGAACTCCCTGAGAGGACGACTGCTCCTTCTTGATCTTGAAGCGCCCGAGACGGCTGGTCCGGTCTACGTGGGGACCGCCGCAGACCTCCCTGGAGTAGTCGCCGATGCTGTACACCTTGACCACCTCGTCGTAGCGCTCGCCGAAGAGCGCAATCGCGCCGTTTTCCTTGGCATCTTCGAGGGTCATGGTGTCCCAGGAGACCGGCAGGTCCCGCTCGATCTGCTCGTTCACGATCCGCTCGACCTCCTGGATCTGCTCCGGGGTCATCTTCTCGGGGTGAGAGAAGTCGAAGCGGAGGCGCTCAGGCGTAATGTTGCTCCCCTTCTGCGCCACGTGATCGCCGAGAACATCTCGGAGCGCCTGATGGAGCAGATGCGTTGCCGTATGGAGCTTCGTCGTGTGCTCCGAGTGATCCGCCAGACCGCCCTTGAAGGTCGCCGAGGTATCGCTCTTGGACGCCTCCTGGTGCTTCCGGAAGGCCTCGTCGAAGCCCTCCCGGTCCACCGTGAGGCCGTGCTCCGCAGCGAGCTCCTCGGTGATCTCCACCGGGAAGCCGAAGGTGTCGTAGAGCTTGAAGGCCACGCGCCCGGGAATCACCCGGTCCGGATTACGCATGAGGTTCGGCAGCATCTTCTCGAACTCGTGCTCGCCCTTCTGGAGGGTAATGAGGAACTTCTCCTCCTCCTGGTGAAGCTCTTCGAGAACCTGGTCGCGCTTATCGTAGAGGACCGGATAGGAGTCTTTGTACATGTCGATGACTGTGGCCGCCGGTTTGTGGAGGAAGCCCGCTTCCAGGCCGAGCTTTCGGCCATGCCGCACGGCGCGCCGAATGAGACGCCTGAGGATGTAGCCCTGCCCGACGTTCGACGGCGACACCCCTCTCTCATCGCCAATAATGAAGCTCGCCGCCTTGACGTGGTCGCAGACAATGCGGATGGAGCGGTCCGACGCCTCCTCGGCGCTGTAGCGGGCGCCGGTAAGCTCCTCGACGTCGGCGATGATCGGCGTGAACAGCTCGGTCTCGTAGACGGAGGACTTACCCTGGAGAATGGCAATGGTCCGCTCAATGCCCATGCCGGTATCGACGCAGCGGCGCTCCAGCTCGTCGAAGGTGCCGTCCGCCTTGAGGTTGTACTGCATGAAGACGTCGTTCCAGATCTCCATGTACTTCCCGTCGGAGACTCCGGGGCGGCTCTTCGGGGTGCCGGGAATGCCGGTGTCGATGAACATCTCCGAGTCGGGGCCGCACGGTCCCGTCTGTCCCGCCGGTCCCCACCAGTTGTCGCTCCGCGGCAGCCGGTAAATACGTTCGTCGGGTATGCCGAGACGCCGCCACACCGCGGCGGACTCTTCATCCGGCGGAACGTCCTCGTCGCCGGCGAAGACCGTGATCGAGAGCTTATCCGGTGAGATGCCGAGCCACTTCGGATCGGTGAGAAACTCCCAGCTCAGGAGGATCGCCTCCTCCTTGAAATAGTCCCCGAGGGACCAGTTTCCGAGCATCTCGAAGAAGGTGAGGTGGCTCGAGTCGCCGACTTCATCAATGTCGATGGTGCGGATGCACTTCTGATAATCCACCAGGCGCGTCCCCGCCGGGTGGGGTTGCCCCAGCAGGTACGGCACCAGCGGGTGCATCCCCGCCGTCGTGAAGAGGACGGTGGGATCGTTCTCCGGAATCAGGGAGCTCCCGGATATCTCCGCGTGTCCCTTCTCGACGAAGAAGTCGATGTATTTTTTGCGCAGTTCGTTGGCGGTCATGAGGCCGTTCCCTTTTGCTCTATCACTGTCGTATTGCTCAGTGTTTTCCTGCTCAGTGTTGTATTGGTCGGCGCTGTCGTGGTTCGGGTAGCCGCGGGGTCAGAAGTCCTCGATATCGGCTTCAGTCTCCGGCGTGAAGAACTCCGGAAAGGCGTAGACCATGTTCCCGGTGCGTCGACGGACCCGGATCTCGGCGAAGCCGTTCTGGACGAGCTCCTCGAGCTTCTCCCGCGCCTCTCCGGCGGGGATGTTTGCTTCCAGGGCGATCTCCGACGGGGTCGTCATGCCGCCGTTCCGCTTTGCGGTCCGCAGGATCACGTGCTCCACGGAAACGTTGTCCGCGGACTCCTGCTCCATGCTGAGAAAGAGGTCCCGGGCTCCGCCCTGCGGTCCCTCCAGGCGACGCTTCAGATTCTCCTGGCGAACCTGCTCCGGAATGGTGAAGGCGTCATAGATCGTGCCCAGGCCGAAGATGCCGCCGGTCAGGAGGTAGATGATACCCGTACCGATCTTGCCCATGTAGATGCGGTGCAGACCGGCCACGCCGAAGAGCGAGGGTATCCAGAAGAGGTAGGCGTAACGGACCGAGAACACAGAAACTCCTTCAATAGTCGCCGACTTGCATGGAATATACCGCGTACGGCCACGGCCGCTCAAGGCCGTCGCGCACCGCGTAATTGGCCCGTGAGGGCCATGGCGCCGGCGGAACAGTGGCTGTGCCGGCAACCAGAGCGACGACTCCGGCGACTGCTAAAGATACTCCTCGTCCGGCCGGCGGACAACCAGCGCCCCCTCCTCTTCCAGGCGCTGGAGGTAGCGAAGGAACTCCGTCGCCGCCGCGTCGGCATCGCTCTTGCGGACGGGACCGAGGTGCGCGTACTCCTCCGAGATGATCTCCCGGCGGCGCTCGGAAACGCTGTGCAGAAGGCGGCTGCGGATCTTCTCCTCCTTGCCCTTCAGCAGGAGGGCGATGGTCCTGTCGTCGAACTCGCGCAGCACCTTCGAGAGGTCGCGGTCGTCAATGTACTCTAGTGTATCGATGGTGAAGAGGCGGTCGCGCACATCCTCGGAAAGCTGCGGATCGCTCTCGGCGAGGTCGGTGAGGATGGCGTCTTCGTCTCGCACGTTCATGAAGCGGAGGATCCGGGCCAGCGCCTCGCGGCCGTCGACTTCCTCGGATACGACGCGGCCCTGTGTCTCGATTCGCGTGCGAAGGCCCTCCTCGATCCGATCGAGGGTCTCGGTGCTCACCTCTTCCATCCGGGCCATGCGCACCCCGACGCGCTGCTTCACGTCATCCGGAAGGAGGGAGAGCACCTTCGCCGCCTGTTCCGACGGCATGTTGCTCAGGACGACGCTGATCACGGCATCCGACTCCGCCCGGAGCAGCGTCACGATCTGCTGCGGCTCGATCTCACCCAGGAAGGCGAAGCGCTTCTCGCCGCGCCGCGCCCGGACGAGCTTCATGAACTCCCCGGCACGCTCCCCGCCGAAGGCCGCCTCCAGCATCTCTGCAGCCACCCCGGGCCCCGCCTTGAGGTCGCCGCTCTCTTTCCTGGGAACGCTCCGGAGCCAGTGCTCCACCTCGCTCCGTCGCACCGATTTGGTGGCGGCAACCCGCGCCATGAGCGCCTCGACCTGATCCTCCGGCAGATGCTTCAGCACCTCCGATGCGCGATCGGTCCCCAGCGCCACGAGCAACCGCGCCGCCTTGTCGAGGCCCTCTTCGGAAACGGTCTTCTCGAAGCCCGATGGGAGGTCGGCAGCTTCGCGCCGCCCGCCCGATTGCGCACGGGAGGTGCCGGAGCCCTGCGGCGGTGTCGTGCCGGAGTCCTTGCCTTTGCCCTTCTGGTACGCCCGGAGGCGCTCTTCGTTTGGATCCATCTCTGGATAGAGCTTATGCGGCCGCCCCGATCCCGGTCAACACGCGATACGGCGCTTGACACTCACAGGGGATTCACATAGTATCGCTTCGAAATCTTGCACATGCCGCTGTAGCTCAGTCGGTAGAGCAGGGGACTGAAAATCCCCGTGTCATCGGTTCGATTCCGATCGGCGGCA
>CAZZIE010000005.1:0-70163 GCA_964654185.1 uncultured Spirochaetaceae bacterium
CATGCCGCGGTGGAAGCGCACGGAGAGATTGGGTTGCGTGAGTCGCGTCTCGCCTACGGACCGCAGGATGAGGAAGCTCAGCTCGTTCACCGCGTCCTCACCGTCAGCGGTGACGCCCCCAATGGTGACGTTCTGGTAGAGGGGACTCCCGGCGGAGTAGCGGGTATGAGACCAGGAGCGGATCTTGATGAAGGATAGGAGCTTGACCCAGGTGTTCTCCAGGAGCTCCATGGCGAACGCAGGCGTCACCGCTCCGCGCTCCACATCCGATCGGTAGAATGGATAGAGGTACTGGTCCATGCGCCCGAGGGACATGGAGTGACCGTTGCTCTCGATCTGGAGCACCAGCTGCACGAAGAATGTCAGCTGCAGCGCCTCGTGGAAGCTCTCCGGCGGCTGTGAAGCAATGCGCTCACAGACCCGGGCGATCTCCTCCAACTCCTCGCGACGACCCGGCCCCGCGGCGGGGGACCGGCCGATCGCCGTCTCGCGCGCGGCCGCCAACTCCCGCGCAAGCGCAGCATAGCGCAGAATGAACTCCTGGAGACTCCGGAGGGCGATCTCCAGCGCGTCGGAGAAGATGCGGCTCTTCAGGCCCTCCCGTGTGGTGCCGTCGCAGCGCTCCCGACGGCGCCGAAGCCACGCCAGGTAGCCCTCCAGGCCGAGCTCGAGGATGCGCTCATTGTTGACGGCAATGTGGGCATCTCCGGACGTGAGGTTCCCCTCGGCGCGAATGATTCCCGCGTCGTGGATCTCCTGCAGTTGCGGCGTCATGAGGGCGTGGCCCTTATCCAGGGTGGTCTTCCCCCTCCACCACTCACAGATCTCAAGGAGCTCTTCCTTCACCTCGGCAGATGGATGAAAGCGGTCTCCCGGCCGCTTCTCGAACTCATGGATCTCCTTCTCGATCCACTCGACGGCGTACTCCGGAAAGATCGGCGCGGCCCGCAAAGCCGAGGCGTGGTTTCCGACAATGAGGCCGTCCGGTTCAATGAAGATCGACATTTCTCGAAGGGTGCGCTGAAGAGCCAGGGCCCTGGTGATGATTACGGGCTTGTCGGGATGCTCGCGGTACACCGCCGTATAGAAGCGCGCCCGCTCCGGACAGATGGTGGGGCGCGCGGAGAGAACCGCATCCCGGAGACGGGCGATCCGCGGCGTGTATCCGGTCGCGTGGTGTGACGGCGTTGTCGTCCCCGCTGCGTGCGTGGTCATGGTCGAAACCTCGTGCGCCTCTTCGGGTGGGCGCCGGTACCCCGGGGGTGCAGGCGCGGCGGCGGGCCTCCGGCCCCTGCCCGCGCTCCGCAGGGTCCTCCCGGGCCCGGCCGGGCGCGCCCCGGAACGCCCGGACGGGCGGTTACAATGAAAGGCTATCCGCCTTACGAATGAAAGTCAATCCCGGGAGGATACGACGCGGTTCCGGCCGAGTCGCTTTGCGTGATAGAGACGCAGGTCCGCCCGGTCGATGATCGCGTGCACGTCCGAGGCTTCGGTGCTCTCGGCGACACCGAAGCTCATGGTGAGAGAGAGATCCCCGGCAATGTCCCCCCAATCGTGCTCTTCAACGATTCCGCGAAGCTTCTCCGAGATCTCGTGCGCGACCGGCCGCGTCGTCTCCGGAAACAGAAAGACAAACTCCTCACCGCCGTAGCGAGCCACAATGTCGACGGCGCGAACGTTCGGCACCAGGATACGGGCAAGGCGCCGGAGCACCTCGTCCCCCGCTTTGTGGCCAAAGGCGTCGTTCACGTCCTTGAAGTGATCAATGTCCGCAACGGCCACCGAGAACACGCGACCGCGGCGATCGTACCACTGGAGTTCCTCTTCGATTCGCTCATCGATGTAGCGCCGGTTGTGGAGCCCGGTGAGGCTGTCTTCGGTGGCCATGCGTTCAAGGCGCCGTCGCTGCTCTTCAATGACGACCTGGTGGCGGTAGGTGTTGCGGTGCTGTACGTAGAGGGTTCGGGTGATCACGACCGAGAGAACGACGATGATCGTCCCGTTGATGTAGTGCCCCGTGAGAATATCGAGGTTGTCCTGGGCGAGCCCGAGCCCCGCGATGAATAGAACGTGGGCGGCTCCATAGAGGAAGACCGCCTGTGGCCAGGTCAGGTAGAGCACCACCGCTGCGGCCACACTGGTCATGACGTAGACGGTTATCTGTCCATGGATGAATTGGTCCGTGACACTGATGAGCGTCGCGATCGCGAGCACAAAGAGCGCAACGGGAAAGGTCAGGCTCCGGGAGAGCCGACCGGGCCTGAAGAGATGTCGGCGCAGGCGGTGCCACCAGGTTCGGGGCGGAGGAGCGTAATCATCGCCCCCAATATCTTCCTCTTCCGGCGGCTCTGCCAGTCTGAGAATCAGGACGATGAGGAGTCCCAGGAACAAGATGAGATGAAAGATGAAGAGATAGCGATAGCCGAGATGCTCCGCGAGCATTCCCGACATCAGCCGGCCGACGTCGATTACCAGCAGGGGAATGTGGAGCAGCAGGACCACCACCACGAAGAGACCGACGCGCCGGTCGTTCACGCGCCGCACCTCGCTCCGAAAGTCCTCCGGGAGGCCGCCGCGGTCCGCTGTTGGTTCCTTACCGGCCATGGATTCAGACCGCCCGAATGATCAGCAGAACTCCGGCCGCCGCATTCAATGCTCCCTGCACGATCATCAGGTGCAGCATGAGACGGGGGCGCCGGTAAAGTGCCCCTGCCGCCACGATTACGAAGGGAGCAAGCATGAGCAGACGATAGAGGAAGTACGGTACCGCCGGCAGGAAGGGCAAGGTGACGTGCTGTGCCGCGTGGAACACCACACACAGCGCCAGTGCCGCACCGGCGGGAATGCCGCGCGCCGTGAGGCGCGGCATGAGATAGCCGTAGTAGAAGGGGAGCTCTAGGAGTGCCAGAGTTACGGGAAAGCCGATTCCTCCCACCAGGGCGCCCCAGAGCGGTAAGGGGTTAATGAGGATGGTCACGGCGGACTGAAACCCCGCCATGAAGGCGCGGGCGAAGAGCACCACCGAAACTGCGGTTACGCCGACCAGAACCAGAATCACGCCCGCCGCCGCGAGCGGATCCGGCGGCGGGCCGCCGCCCTCCCGAAGCACGCTTCGGAACGAGGCCCCCTCCCGGTGCAGCAGACCCAGCAGGATCCACAGGGTCAGCAGATTGGCAAGGGTCCCCGCGACGGGCCACCATTGTCCTGCCGAAAACCATGGATTCGCCGCGCCGGTGGCCGACAGGAGCGCCGCGATCACGGCGTGAACACCCAGAAAAAGCAGTCCTCGCGCAAGGAGCAGCACGGAGAGTCCTCCAATTCCGGGCACACCCCGATCCAGCCGATCGCGGAGCTGAGGCGCTGTGTTCAATGGCGTCATACCACCCGATTATAGGTCCGCCCGCCTGGTCACACAAGGCGCAGTCGATGCCGCCCGGCGAGTGCTGGAGTTGGCACGGGCATTGCAGCTATCTCATGACACTTCGAGAGATGGATGAACCAACGGCCAAACTTGAAAGGAGACACACCATGGGCGCTGCTGCACCACTTCCCTGGAAGACCCTGGTCTCCGTCGGCCTTCTGGTCGATGTGAGCCGCATTGCCTCCACCGTCGATTTCCTGACTCCCATTGCCTTCTCGCGCTCCGTCTGGGACAGGTACATCGATGCGCCCACCGGGGCGGCTTCGATCGAGCAGAACGTCGTCAACACCGTGGAAACCCTGAAGCTCCATCTGGAGGCGACAACCGAAGCGGATGAGAACCACCACCTCGTCTACTTCCACACCGTCTTCGAACACTTCGCCGGCATGCAGCGCGTCGGCCTCTTCGCCCTCATTGAGCACGATGAGAATCACCGCCCCGTGGCAACGGTCTTCCGCGCCCAGGACCTTCGGACCTTCGAACGGGAGTCCGAGTAATGGGGAGCGCAATGCCCGACACTGTAGCATATTGGCTCTCCGAAACGACCTGGCTCGTGGTCGAGACCAATCACATTGACGTGATCCGGCGAAGTCCGCAGCGCTTCGGTCTGGACGAGGAAATTCTTCGCGAAACCTTTCGCCGCCATGGCGAGGAGATGGGCACGAATGGTCGCGCCCGGGAGGAGCTGATCAGGCGAGCGACTGAGAACGGATGGGTCCGGGTCCGGGAGGATGTGGACCCGCACCACCATCTGGAGATCCAGTGCCACGACTTCGTCCGGCGAGAGGCGACGATCGCGCGCTTCCTGCACCGACTCATCACGGAACACCCGCCCGCGGCGGACCTTGCCCTGCACGTCATCGACTTCTCGCGAGAACCGCGCTGGGTCCTCCCCTGGGCGGAAGGCGGTGTTCGCCGCTTTCTCGAGGAGCGCCGCGGGGCGTTGCGCTGACGGCACCGCGCATCACGGTCGTACAACGCAGAGCTCTCATGCGTGATCGCTACGTAATGGTGACCACACCGTTACCACCCTGGTAATCAATGTTCTTGCGAGGCCGCCGTACATGCACTATCTTGTGCTAACTCAATGGCGCGTAAGGGCTCGTCCGCAGACGGACATTTCGAACTGTTCTACCGGGACGGCTGGGCACATCTGACGGTGTATCCACCCGCCGATGACGGTCAACCGGTGTACCACGACGACATTCGCAACCGCATGCGCGTTCTCGGCGTTCCCCACGTGGATCCCGGACGGATCCGGCAGATCGCCGACGAGGCCACGGGGGAGCCGGTGAAGCTGGTGGAGTGGCCCGACGGCGAACGCCTGGCCTCCCGGGTAATCGTCTCCGTAGCGGAAGACGAGATGGCCGCGACGGTCACGGTTACCGCTCCGAGGAAGGGAGCCGCCCCACCAACCCGCGAGTCCATCCGCGGCGCACTCCAGGAGGCGGGAGTCCTCTTCGGCATTGACGGCGACGCCGTTCACAGCCTCCTGGAGGATCAGCGGTACAACGAGGCCGTGACCGTAGCTCACGGGCAGCCGGCGGTGCACGCCGAATCGGCGCATATTGAGTACCACTTCAACACCAATCGGGGAAGACCCTACCTGGAGCTCGAGTTCGGACGCATTGATCTGCGAGAGCTCAACTTCATTGAGAACAAGTACGAGGGCGATGTTCTCGCCACGCTGGTCCCCCCGGTGAGCCCGCAGGACGGCCGCACCGTGACCGGTGCGCCGGTTCCCGCACGGACGGATACCCGGGAGGTGCGCCTGGAGGCCGGCGAGAATACCGTGCTCAGTGACGACGGCACCACCCTCTACGCCGGCATGGACGGGAACGCAAAGCTCTCCCGGGGCCGGGTGGTGGTCGAGCCGGTCGTCCACGTCAAGAACGTGAATTACGGGACCGGAAACATCGACTTCGACGGATCCGTTGTGGTGGAGAAGGACATTGCCGATCGCTTCGTGGTCAAGGCGGGAGGGGACATACAGGTCGGCGGCGGCGTCGGCAGGGCCACACTCATTGCCGGAGGCAACGTCCTGCTGAAGCGGGGAATCAACGGTGGCGGCGAGGGTCGTATTGAGTGCGGGGGGAACCTCTTCGCGAAGTTCGTGGAGAGCTCCACCGTGCTCTCGAAGAAGAACGTGCTCCTGGAAGAGGCGATCCTGCACAGTCGCGTTTCGGCGTGGAAGCACTGCCTTCTCAACGGGCGGCGCGCCGAGGTGATCGGGTCCGCCGTCATTGTCGGGGGGAGCCTCTGGTGCAAGAAGCTCGGAAGCGTTGCTGAGGCGGAGCTCCATGTCGCTGTGGGCATTTCACCTGACTTCGTCCTGGAGTTCCGCCGCACCCGGGAGCTCCTTGCCGCGCGGGAAGAGCGCCTGTCTACGGTTCAGGAGCAACTCGAACAGCTCGACCGGGCGTTCCAGGAGGGTCACACCGCCGAGAAGCTGCGCAAGGCGCAGGAGCAACTCGCCGCGGAGGCGACAACGGTGAACCAGGAGGTTCGCGAGCTTCGCCATCTCTTCCACGACATGCGCGACCGCATGGAGGCGAGCCGGAAGAGCCTGGTCGTGGTTGAGGACAGCGTTTACAAGGGCGCCGTCATCACCTTCGGCACCGCGGAGTACCGCGCCCCCGACCGTGGCACCCGCAAGACCATCTTCAAGTTCGACGGCCGGGCCATCCAGGAAGTGGGCTACAATTCCGCCGATGCCCCGAAGATCGATTTCGAAGAGGAATCCGATCCGGCCGGCACCCCCCGGCCCCCCGGCGAAGAGCCGCCCGCATAGTCTCTCCGGCGCCAAATATACATTTTGCTATAAACACACTTGACTATATCGATAAGTCAATATAGAGTTGCCCTACAATACATCCAATACAAGTGACACCGTACCGGCGCGTCCGTGCCGCACGATTGTTACCTGCACCCCTTCGGGGGAGCTGGATCCCGAGCGTCGTGTGCCCGCCGCACTCCCGGTGAGAAGTGTCAAATGGAGAGAGCTATGAAGCGACTATTTGGACTCGCCCTGCTGGCAGTCCTCCTTATTGTGGCCATCGGCTGTGACAACTCCTCGACCGCAGAGGCGGAAGGGGAAGGTGAAGCACAGGCCCAGGCCGCGGAGATCCCCGAGAACGCCATTCCCGTGGAGAACGCCTTCAAGTTCACCCACGTGAACGGGCACAAGGAAGAGAACGAGTTCACCGCCTTCGTCATGTTCGAGTACGAGCAGCTCGAGACGGTGAAATATCAGGTCGGCTACATTGCCTGCACCTGCCGCAGCCCCGAGGTGAACTACTGGACCGTTGCCTTTGTGGAGATCAACAAGGCCGACAACACCATTGAGACCTTCTCCATGGATGAGGACAGCACCGGCAAGTACACCGCCGGCATGTACGGCGACAGTGTGAAGTCCTGGGACGGCACGCCCGTGCAGCAGCCCTTCTACGACAAGTTCATCCCTGAGAACATCCTTGGCGCGACCGAGGAGCAGATCGACTCCTACGAGGCCATGCACGGCCAGGCGGATGCCTACACCGGCGCAACGGTGACCCCGAACAACGCCATGCGCATGCTCCAGGGACTGTTCGACTACCACAACCGCAATTACGGAAGCGACGCGTAACGTCTGTTGCGTCGCGACGACTGACAAAACTACACGGGAGGTATCCCCCATGCGACGAATTGCATTACTGCTTGTTGCAGTGCTTCTTGCTGTGCTGGTCATCGGCTGTTCTTCGACTGCCGAGCAGACCACACTCACCGGTGATGAAGAGATCACCATGGCCACCATCGATGAGTATCTGAATGCCGACGCCCGTTTCGTTGACCTGCGTGACTTCGCAGACATGTTCAGCGGCGGCTACGTTGCCGGCTTTGAGGTCGTGCCCTTCTTCGAGTACCTCGAGGGCCGCGCCCTTGTGCGGAACAACGGCTGGGAGTACTCCTCCGCCGATGTGGCAAACGAGGCCGTGCTCGAGAACATCTTTGGACCCAAGGAAGAGCCCGTTGTCCTGATGTGCGGTTCCGGCACCCGCGCCGGTTACGTGAAGAACGCGCTGAAAGACATTGGCTACACCACCGTCTTCAACGCCGGCGGCATTCGTGACTACGACGGAGAGAACAAGATCCTCGGTGACGGCGAGTACGCCGGTCTGGAAGCGCTCCCCGAAGCTGTCACCATGGCCAACATTGACCAGTACCTCGGACGCGAAGGCGCCAAATACGTCGACCTTCGCAACGTCGAGGACAAGTACGTCGGCGGCTACATCGACGGCTTTGAGGTGGTCTCCTTCTTCCAGTATCTCGAAGGCCGCGCCTTCGTCCGCAACAACGGCTGGGAGTTCTCGGAAGAGGACATTGAGTCCGCAGCTGTCCTGGAGAACGTCTTCGGCCCGAAGGATCGCGAAGTATTCGTGATGTGCGGCTCCGGAACGCGTTCCGGCTACACGAAGGAAGCCCTCGAGGCCATTGGCTACGAAGAGGTCTACAACGTAGGCGGCATTCGGGACTATCAGGGAGACAACAAGGTCCTTGGCGACTCCAGCTTCTCCCTGCAGCTCTAGTGCTGCAGCGTTGATCCGACTTACCCTGGGGTGAGTCACGTCCAGGCCGCGCCGCTCGCAGGGGTTACCTTTCGGCGACGGCTGGATTCCGAGGCCGGTGAGTGTGATCACTCATCGGCCTTTTTCGTGAAGACGGCCGCGCACCGGTGCACGGGCCGGCAGCGGGCCGGCGCGGGGATTGCCACGCGCGCCGGTCCGGGGGCCGGTGCACGGGCCGGCAGCGGGCCGCCACGCGGGGCACCGCACCGGTAGCCACGGACTGCCCCAGCTGATACGTTACACACCACCGGAGAATGACATGACAAACGAGCACTCACGAAAACCCAGAGGCATGCGACGCGGCGTCCTCCGCCTTGGTGCCCTCGCCGCCATCCCGGGATTTCTCCTTTCCTGCACCACCATGGAGCGCCGCGCCGGCGCCTACGTCCGGGATGCACGGGAGACGGCATTCACGGAGGAGAGCAGCGGCGAGGAAGTAATTACCGAGGCGGATCTGAAGGATCTTCCACCGGTCGTACAGCGCTACTTTCGATTCGCCCGGGTTGTCGGGAAGCCGAAGATCCGCAGCTTCGGGTTTGTCATGGAGGGACGGATTCGGCAGTCCGCGGATGCTGCGTGGATGCCCTTTGTCTCGCGGCAGTACAACGATCTGCGAAATCCGGCGCGCGTTTACTACATCAACGCAGAGAACAACCCCATGACCGGCATTGACAGCTATCTGGAGGGCAAGGGGCGCATGCACATCAAGCTCTTCAATCTGATCACCGTGGGTGACTCGACCGGACCGGAGATGGACCGGGCCGCGCTGGTGACCTTTCTGAACGATCTCATGGTTTCCCCGAACGCCTACTTCTCGGTTCCCGTCCAGTGGCGTCAGATCGACGACTCTCATGCGGAGCTCTCCCTCACCCACGCAGGCATGACGGTCACCGCAACGCTCACCTTCGACGCGGAGGGACGCATTGTGAACTGGGAGAGTAACGACCGCTACGCCGAGATCGACGGCGCCTTCCTCCCGGATCGCTGGTCCACACCCATTGAGGAGTACGGGGAGCTCCGGGGCATGCGCGTCCCGGCCAAAGCGCGGGGCGTCCACAACGTCGACGGCAACCCCTACACCTACGTGGAGCTGAACCGCCTGACCGCGCTGGAGTGGAATCCCGACGCCCTCCCCGGCGCCGGACGCTAAGGCGCGCGGATCCGCGCCGCCGCTATACTGAACGTTGAAATGCACACCCCCGAAATACTCACCGATCGCGCGCAGCAAGCTCTCGATCTTCTCCAGGATTGCGCGGTCTGTCCGCGGAAGTGCCGCGTCGACCGTAGCGCGGATGAGCTCGGCGTCTGCGGGATCGGGCGGGAGGCGCTGGTGGCGAGCTACGGACCCCACTTCGGCGAGGAGCGGCCCCTCGTCTCCCGGGGCGGCTCGGGTACCATCTTCTTTTCCGGGTGCAACCTGCTCTGCAGCTTCTGCCAGAACTGCGACATCAGCCACGGCCGGGTCGGCCGCCGCACGGATGCCGAAGGGCTGGCGTGGATCATGCGCTACCTCCAGCGTTCCGGCTGCGAGAACATCAACCTGGTCACGCCGAGCCACGTCGTCCCGCAGATCCTGGAAGCTCTCGCTCTCGCCGACGACGTGACCCTGCCGATCGTCTACAACACCAACAGCTACGACTCCCTGGAAACCCTTCGCCTCCTGGACGGGGTCGTCGACATCTACCTGGCGGACTTCAAGTTCTGGAAGGGCGAAGGCCTCCCTTTTTTGTCTGGAGTCGATGATTACGGCGCTACCGCCGCAGAGGCCCTTCGCGAGATGCACCGGCAAGTCGGGGATCTGGAGGTACGAGGCGGGCGGGCGGTCCGCGGCCTCATGGTGCGCCACCTGGTCATGCCCGGCGACGTCTCGGATACGGGGCGGATCATGGAGTTCATCGCCGGCCTTTCGAAAGACACCTACGTGAACGTCATGCCGCAGTACACCCCGCACTACCACGCCGTACACGACCCGGTCATCGGCCGACGCATCTCCGAGCGGGAGTTCGTCGCCGCAGTGGACGCCGCGCGGCAGGCGGGGCTGCGGCGGATCGAGACATGAGTCGCGGGTCATGCGGGCCGGCGCCTGGAGGGTTCCCGCCGGCGGTACGTGGTGGAGCCGGCGCCGGCGCAGCCCGCGGGTGGCCCCCTGCGGGCGCCGCGCTGCGGGCGCCCTGGATTCGCTCGTTGAAGGAGGAACTGATGAGTCATGAGTACAACCTGCAACGGTTCGTAGATGCCCAGGAGCGCGTCGTTGATGCCGTAACGCGGGAGCTCCGGGATGGTGCAAAGCGAAGCCACTGGATGTGGTTCGTCTTTCCCCAGATTAAGGGACTCGGGCGAAGCTCCACGGCGCAGCACTACGCCATTGGCTCCCTTGACGAGGCGAAGGCGTACCTGGAGCACCCGGTTCTGGGCAAACGGCTCCGGGAATGGACGCAGATCCTCCTGAACCTCGAGGGGCCTTCGGCGGAACAGATCTTCGGCTATCCGGACTATCTCAAGTTCCGCTCGTCAATGACCCTCTTCAGCCGGGTTCCCGGGGCGCCGGACCTGTTTCAACGGGCTTTGGACAAGTATTACGGCGGGAAGCCTGACGGGGCCACGCTCAGAATCCTGGGTCTTCCGGGGTAGACCACTGCCGAACGCCCTCTCCCCTGAATCCTTCACAAGAGACGGTACACTACAGGGCCTCGTTTGTTCTTGACGGTCCCGGGCACCTCACCTACCATCGAGCCAAAAAGGCGGTAGACCTCCGGTCATGCGTACACGAGAGTTTCTCCGCGCTTCGGCGCTCCTTGTCCTGGCAGCAGCTTCGTCGATCGTCCCCGCTCAGGTTCACGCTCAAGCACGAACCGTCGCACTGGCACCTCTGGCGCCACCCGAGGGCCGCCCGGAGCTGGTGGCAGCGGTTGAACAGGTCAACCGCACCGCCCTGCTCACCCTGCAGCTCCTCGGCGACTACGATGTATCCCGACTCGACGACCGGGACGCCCTGACCGATCCGGAAGAGGCGCGCCGGCTGGCAGAGGAGAACGGGTACGACAACGTCATCTTTGGCGAGGCCCGGCTCAACGAGCAGGGTCAGCTGGTCCTTTCCATGCGCGTCTACGACCGCTTTCTGGACGAGGTGACCCTGGAGTCGACGCAGGTCGCCCGCCGGCTCCTCGCGGTCTTCGACACCGCGGACATCCTGGTGACGGAGCTGGTATCCGCCTTCAGCGGCAGGGTGATTCGCTTTGGCGCCATTGACCTCCGCCTGCAACCGCAGGCCGCCGCCGTTTCGATCTCCCTGGACGGGACGGCCATTGCGAACGTGTCGAAGGCCTTCGACCGAGTACTCACGGGAGAGCGGACGGTCCGCGTGAGCCAGGAGCGTATGTTCGGGGAAACCACCATCTTCGAGCGCAGCGTTTTCGTAGAGGCAGACGAGACGGCCCGAATCAGCGTCGAGATCCCGGAGCTCACGCGGCGCGAAGCGCAGACCCTCAATGAGCTCTCCCGGACCATTCGGGAGTCCTTGGCCCTTCGAAGCGCACGTCAGGAGGTCTCGGATGCACTCTCCCGCCTGGGCGAGGTGGTCGCAGATTCCTCCTACTCTCCCGCCATCCTGGAATGGCAGGATCGATACGCGCAACTTCAGGGCGAGTTCGAGCTCGCTGAACTTGGCAGGGACATTCTCGACTGGCGTGAGGGAGACCCGGACGCCGGGCCCGGCACCGCCGCGGCGCGTACCCTGGCGCTTTACCGGAGTGCAAATGCATACCGGGATCCCGCAAGAATTCGGAACGGCGCCGCGACCAACCTTCGCGTCTACATGGAGCTCCTGGCGCTGCGATCCGCCGGCTATCTATCAGAGCGCGACTTTGCCGCCGCGGAAGAGCAACTCCTTGCAGCTACCGACAGCGAGCTCGGCTTGACGGGTTCGCTACGTGGGGCGCAGGAGGCGCTTGATGCCGACCTCACCTTCCTGCGGGAGCTCGTCGACGAGCGCGACCGCCTTGCCGATCGGGGGAGCCCCTTCTGGGACGGCACCGCCCTGGTCGGCGGCCTGGCCTTCGGGGCGGGTTCGGGTTACCTCTTTGCTACCGATTACGCGACCACCCTCTATCAGGACGCCATGACCACCTACGAGGAACAGTACGTTCCTGCCACCGAAGCGAGCGAGGCGGAGTCTCTCCACCGGGAGGTGCGCCGGGAGATCGTCCTGGCAAACACCCTGGAAATCGCCAAGTGGGCGGGCCTGGGCCTCTCTCCGGCGGGGGTCTTCCAGGCCGTTCGCGGATGGTACCGGCGCCGGGTCGCTCCGGACCGCTACGTGTCCGAGCAGCTCGAAGCGCACTTCGGCCGGGAGATGGACGCCGCACTCTCGCTCTTCGGAGACGACCAGCGCCGGCGCGGCGCGGCGCGGCGTCGCGCCGGTGCCGACCCGCTGCAACTCGTCGTCACGGGGTTTCCGGCGGACACCCCGGTGGCCGTGGACGGCCGCACGATCGGCGCGACGCCGCTGGTCCGGGAGATCGATCCCACCGGGGACGGCACGGCCTCGATCGGGGACTCCAGGGCGGGCGGCGACGCCCGGACGGGTGGCGGGGCGGGCGTCCAGGGCCGCGAGCTCACCGTAATCGTCGGCGAGCAAAACTTCAGAATACCCGCGGAGCCGGGACGCCGCGTCGTGGTGCCGCGCTGAGGCGCGATTGCGTCGTGTCGCGGGTCGCCCGGTGACGCCGGAGACCTCTTCCGCTACACTGGAGCGCATGCAACGAGTTCTCTCCTTTTCGACGAGCGCCCACGAGGAGCTCATCGACATCACCGATCGGGTCTCCGGAGTCGTTGCCGAGAGCGGCGTCACGACCGGTGTGTGCGCCGTGTACTCCCGCGGGGCGACCGCGGGCATTATGATCCAGGAGAACTGGGACGACAGCGTGCAGCAGGACGTGATCGCGCTGCTCCGAAAGCTCGCCCCGCAGGGGGTGTGGCTCCACGACCGGCAGGACGGCAATGCGGACTCCCACCTCAAGTCCGGCCTGGTCGGCGCGAGCGAGACGATTCCCATAATCGACGGACAACTCGGCCTCTCCACGTGGCAGAACATCTTCTTCTGCGAGTTCGACGGTCCCCGTCGCACCCGGGAAGCGGTCGTCACCATTCTGCGGTCCACCGGGTAGGTGTGCGCGTGGGCCTGTATACATCGATCCTCAGTATCTGAAGGGGTGTATTGAGAGCCATGTCCGGCAAGATGTGTCCGAAGCTGATTCTGGAAGGCACGCGACTCACGTTCAAGACCGAGATCGCCTTTGCCCTGAATGAGCATCCCCGGGTTGTGGGACCGCGGAAGTATCGGTACCACTCGCCGCTTGTTTCCGCGGAGTGGTGCGCCTTCACCAACTTCGCATGGGGGCGCGGCATGATCAACTTCGAGCCGGAGGAGGAGGTCCTGGCCCTGGAAGCGTACGAGACGTGGACCCGCCTCTTCGAGCTGCAGCGCTACTACTCCTGGATCCTGGACCGCTGGCACATCTCGACGCTGGCGCACCAGCTCCGCGTCCGCGGCCGCCGCTACGACTTCAGCGACCTGGAGCGGCGCATGGCCGCCGTCGGCTTCCACCTGGTCCACCTTACCCGCACCGCGGACTCCTTCGCCGCTGCCCGGGAAGAGCGCCTCAAGGTCTCCGGCAACCCCTCACAGTACGACGACCTCTCGCTGTTCCTGGAGGAGCAGTCACTCATGGAAGATCTGATTCAGAGATCGATGCTGCCGGCCGTGCGCATTGACATCTCCGACAACAACGTCGGCCGCGCCGTCGAGGAGATCGCCGACCACCTGCACGAAACCGGCGCCATCTGGGCGGACTACTGAGCGGGATGCCGCAGCCGGGACGCGCAAACGCTCGGCCGAGTGACGCGTGGTCCGGGGCTCCGGACAAAAAGAGAGCGGACCCGGAGATCCGCTCTTTTCATGGTTGTTTGAAGTTTACGTCGTGCGGTCGAGACCGGGATCCGGTCGTAACCGCCGTACGGACGCTACCAGCGGCGATCGTTCCGCGGCTTCGCCTCGTTCACCTTCAACTGCCGACCGTCGAAATCGTGCCCATTCAGGGCGTTCTCCGCGGCGCGTGCTTCCTCTTCAGTAGCCATCTCAATGAAGCCGAAGCCCCGAGAGCGACCGGTGTCACGATCGGTGATGACGTTTGCTGAAACTACTTCACCGTATTGGGCGAAGAGGTCGCGGAGCTCATTCTCCTGCGTCTGGTAGTTGAGGTTGCCGACATAAAGCTTGCTGGCCATAGAAACTCTCCTTCTGCTCAAGGCAGATACGAAATTTGTTCGGAATGCGAAAGGCTTACTCTGACTTGAACCATGAAGGAAAGCAGAAAAGCAGTCACGAAATCCGAAATCCAAAATACGGTACCCTTGATTTCGCCAAGAGTCAACGGATATTCTGCCGTTTTCGCCGAATCGGTCGGCGACCGAAGAATGCTGCGTCAGGGCGCTCTTGGCGGTGTCGCGAACCGGCGCCGGGCGCTTGTCGCGGCCCGTACACCTCGTCTACTCTGCGCCCATGAGGATCATCCTGGGCATACTTGCAGCACTTCTTACCGGTACCGCCATTGCCATGCAGTCAACTCTCAACGGCCGTGTCGGCGCGGTGATAGGTCCAATCCGAACAGGCCTGGCAGTGAACGCTCTCGGCGGCAGCATGGCCCTCCTTGTCATTGCCGTGCTGGTGCTTCTGGCGCACTGGAACGTCATTCCAGGGCCATTCTCCGCGGCGCGAGAGGCCGGAAAGGTGGGAGCGACCTTCCTGATGCTCCTCGCCGCAGGCCTTCTTGGAATCGTCATTATCAGCGGCGTCTCATTCGCGGTGCAGGGAGTCGGCGTCACCGCAGGCCTGGCAGCGGTCATCCTGGCACAGCTTGTCGTCGGACTCGTCATCGACGCGGTCGGCGGCGGAAGCATTGGCGCCATTGCGATCGACTTCCGGCGCATTGCCGGGATCATTGCAATGGCGGTGGGGGTTTATCTGCTGGTGCCGCGGGGGTGATGGCTGCCCGGTCCGTGTGTTCGCCACGTGTCACAACTTCCGGGCGGCCATCGCCGTCCCAGTTTCCGCAAGGACTTTGTCCCAACCATGCCGACCTCACCAACGGTAGTGTGCCAATAGCAGGGAGGCGCACGCCAGATTTCAATTCCCGGTGATTGTTACTTTCGAATGACTTCCCTTGGAGCCGAGTTCAACCTGGCAGATCCGTCAGCGGTGACTACGAATCCATCTTCAAAGCGAAAGCCTCCCCAAGGCGCGAGAAACAGCGGTATGTCGATGGAGAAGACCATGTTTTCTTGTACCAGTTGTGTACTGTACTGTGAGAGTATCGGTGGCTCGAACTCCGCCATCCCTACACTGTGAACACCAGAATACACAAAGTACTCACCCAACCCCTTCTGATCCAGGAGACGGCGAGCCGGCAGTTCGACATCGGCGCCAGATACGCCAGGCCGAAGAGCTTTCTCCGCCTCGTGCTGCGCATCCAGCGCCACTTGTAGTGCGAACTCGATGTCGTCAGACACACTTCCTACAACCACCGGACGACCAATGGCAGGATTGTATCCTCTGAACCTGGGTCCAATTGTGACCAGAACTAGCTCGTCGTTCTTGATCTTCCTGTCAGTAGGTCGCACCACAATCGGGTGCGTATGTTCCGACCCACTCGCCACAATTGGATCTATTGCAAAGCCTTCGGCGCCCCGAGCCCTCATCACTGCTTCCCCGGCAGCGGCGACCTCACGTTCCGACACCCCCACTTTGATGGCGTCTACACACGCTGATAGCGCTTCGTCCGCGATCGAGTATCCGTGCCGGATGATTTCGATTTCGGTCGAGGACTTGACACTTCTCAGTGAGACCAACATGTTATTGGCATCGAACCAACTGGCCGATGGAGGCAGGACCCCCTGGAGTTTTGTGAAGGTAGCCCATGGAACGACGTCAAGCCCCACGAATCCGATGGAATTGATCGCACCTCCCATATTGGCGCTCATCCACTTCAGAATCGACGAAAGCGACTCCATCTTCGTGTACGGATAATCTTCACCCGGTATGGCGAACTCTTCGATGACGCGAATGTCCCAAATCGCTGAATGAAGACGGGCGTATTCAGGAGTCTCAGGACCGACTCCGAGAACCGGTTCGCCAACGGCCGGGAGGATCACCATGGCGTCCTCAAAATGGGTCGGAAAATCACTTAGATACCGTACATTGCCGGGGCCGAAGACCGCCTTGTCGTTCGATAACGCGATCAGTACGTCTGTACCGTTTCCAGCCATGTCTTGCTGGAGTCGTTTCCAACGTTCTGCGAAATCAGGATTGTCGTACATCAACACAGTCCTCCCTTTCCGATAGCGCCTACGTCAAGGTGTAGGCAGAATCGCGCATATTGACACGAACAGTGTGGCTTCCAGGATTCACTACCGAGGCCGACATCACGCAGTGAGTGCGACAGCCCTGATGGGCGAAGCCGAGCCTCGCCGTATGTTCAGGGGCAAAGCCATGAACAGGCACTCATCAGGCAGTTGATCCAAGTTTGTCAGGTTTTCCATGATGAGTATCTTGCGCGCTAAAAAAGTGTCATGGGCCGGAATTTCGGTACTTCCATCACAATCAAGGCCTATGCAATCCGTACCGACGGCACGAACACCTTTCTCTGCCAGGTAGAGTGCGGCTTGCCGATCGAGCCCAGGCCAGTCCTGTGCAAACTCGAATCTGCGCTCGGAAGTAGTCCATCTGTGGTGCCAGCCGAAATTGCAGATGACAATGTCGCCATCGTCTATAACAACATGTTCGTCTTCCCATCGGAGTACAGCATCCCTAGTAAGCAACCTATCCTTGTCGTAGCCAGGCAGATGCAGCACCTTGGCAGGCCCAAAGAGCGCAGAAATTGGAACGGAGTCCATCCAAACATCATCACGATTGCCCACGCCTTCCCGAAGGTAGTGAGCCGGCGCGTCCACATGGGTGCCGTTATGCTCATGCATGAGTATCTGGAACATCACTGCTGGATCGTTAGGCTTCTCCCACTTCATGTGGTAGAAGCTTGAGTGAGTCGGAAACACAGGAATGTCCTCCTGTAGCTGATGCGACAGATCAACCCACTTCAGAGCAGAGACTTCTTTCGCCAACTCGCGCAGATCCTTCACATCCATTGGCTCTCCTCCACTAATCCGACGTCTGCAGGAATGCGTTGCCACCGGCCACCAGGATCATCACACCACCTTGAATGGCGAGGCGGCCGCCTACCTCTATGCCTCCGATTTGAACGCCACTGGTTATGAACACCAGGATCGCTGCGCCGAGAACTGCTCCGAAAACCGTGCCACTCCCACCCTGCAGACTTGCACCGCTCAAGAAGGCGATGGTTACGATGGTCCAACCAAGTGTCTGACCGGCGTCAGGACGGATGGTCATCACCCGGGATGTGAGAACAATTCCCGCGATAGCAGCGAGAACGCCAAGCAAGGCGTAAACGGTGATCTTCAGCGCTCGCACGTTCATACCGGTCATCCGAGCGACGCGCTCGCTCTTCCCCATCATCCGGAACTTCCTTCCAAGTCCAGATCGATTCATTAGGACGAGAAGGAACGCCAGAATGATGAGGAGAAAAATCAGTTGCAGGGGGAACGCTCCCAGCTCAGTCTGACCAATTACGGCGTAATTTGCTGGGAGCTCTGTTATCGGTGTGCCGTTTGTTAGGGCAAGCGCTATGCCATAGAAGATGAACTGTGTAGAAATGGTGATTATCAGCGGGGGGAATGGAGTAAAAGCTGCAAGAACTCCATTGATCATCCCTGCGGACATTCCGACGATAAGTGCGATCACTATGCAGAGCCACAGACTTACACCACTCTCAGCCAGGAGGCCCAACACCACCGCTGACAGACCAAGTATGGAACCAAGTGAAAGGTCCAAGAGACCGGCGATAAGCCCTATCGTGATCGCAAGTCCAAGCAGGCCGATCTCAACGATTTTCTGGCTAAGAAGGGTGAAGTTGAACGGCGATAGGAACATAGGGACCAAAGCCCCCATTATTGCCGTAATGACCGCCAGAATTGCCAGGAGCAACCAGTTTCTCCGCAGCTTGCCTTCGGCCATGAATAGCTTCGAAAAACCCATACTATGACACCTGGATGTGAGATCGACGAAGCGCCATATCGCGTGTCAGCGAAGCGAGGATCAACATTCCCAGCACCGCCTGGTACCACTGAGGAGGCACGTTCACTGCGACCAAACCAATGCTCATCACGCCTATCAGAAGCGCCCCTATGACAGGCTGAATTACCGTTCCCCGGCCACCAAACGGATCGACACCGCCGACGATGCATGCGGCGACAGTGGAGAGCACATAGTCGTAACCGATATCGGTCTGTACGTATCCGTACTGACCGGCGAGTACGAGTGCAGCAATCCCTACAAGCACCCCACTAATGACAAAGGTCCATATCTTTATGACGTGGATGTTGAGGCCCTTTAGGATAGCCGCTCTCGGATTGTCTCCAATGGCATACACGCGCAAGCCAAACCGAGTCTTGGAAATCACGTACCACGCAACTAGCGCCACCAGAATCAGCGTAATCAATGGTACAGGGATTCCGACGATCCGGGACTGTCCAACGGCGACGAGCCAGCGTGGCAAGTCAGAGAACCACTGACCGCCAGCCACAATCAACGTGAAACCCCGGAATAGGAACATGGTACCGATTGTGGCAATGATGGAAGGTAGTCGTCCGAGGGACACGAGCAGCCCGTTCACTGTGCCCAACACAATGCCGATTGCCACCACCAATGCGAACGAAGCCCAAATGCCGTTAATCAGCCCGTCCGTTGCGAGTGAGGCCAGAATGGTTGCCTGGAGCGCAAGCATTGACCCGACCGACAAGTCATAGTCTCCACCAATGATCACAACCCCTGCTCCGATCGATCCAATGGCAATGACTGTCGATGCTCGGATAATGTTCAGTATGCTTGGAATCTTGAAAAGGTTCGGGTTGATCAGTCCGAAGATAACCCACAGAAGAAGCGTCACCGCGAGTGCCTGTAACTCGCTCCTGTTCGCGATCCTTCGTACCAGTTGGCGGCGGGAGATCGCCTGCGTCATTGTGAGGCCCCCATAGATGCCATTAGCACTGACTGGATAGTTGCTTCCGAATGGTCAAACTCACGTACGATTCTCCCTTCGTGCATGACGATGATCCGGTCGCAGGTCGCGACCAACTCCTCGGTATCAGAGGAAATCATCAGAATTCCCTTGCCCTCTCGAGCGAGTTGATCAAGCATCTGGTGAATTTCTGCTTTGGTCTTAACATCAATGCCCTGGGTGGGCTCGTCCAAGAGCAGAACTTCGGGCTGAGTGTTGAGCCATTTGCCCAGGAGGACCTTCTGCTGATTTCCGCCGCTAAGGTTTGCGACATGTGTTTCTATTGAAGGAGCCTTGATGCTCAGTCGCTCAAGATTCGTGCTGGCGATCCTTTGCTCCTCGCGGAGTCTGAGCAAGCCGTTTCCCCCGAGTTCTCGAAGAATCGCCAAAGTTGCGTTATGCCGTAGGGGCGCGCTAAGGACAAGGCCGTCCTCTTGTCGATTCTCGGGCAGGTACGCAATTCCCGCACGAATGGCAGCATCCGGGCTGCCCTTCTTGATCCGCGCACGTCGGACTTCGACACTACCTTCATCGTAATCGCGAACTCCGAAAACCGTCTGTGCCAGTTCGGACCGCCCTGCGCCCAACAAGCCTGCAAGACCAACGATCTCGCCTTCGTGGATTGAGAAGCTGGCGTCGGCGAAAGCAGGTCGACCGGATACGCCTCTTATGCGCAGCAGCTCGGCCCCGCGCCGGTTATACGTTCGCGCTGGGTAGAGGTCTCCCACCTTCTCGCCAACGATTTGCTCGACTATCTCCTCCTTAGATGTCTTCTCCATTAGCTTCGAGGCGACAAGTCGCCCATCTCGAAGCACCGACACGACGTCGGCCAGGCCCATGATTTCTTCAATCCGATGACTTATGTAGATTACGATCGCACCTTCGTCCCGGAGCTCACGTATGGCTGTGAGCAGCCTCTCGCTCTCCTCTCGCTCGAGCGCTGCAGTCGGTTCATCAAAAATGAAGACATGAGAATCACGCGAAAGCGCGTCGACAACTTGGACTAAGACCTTCTCCATGACTGAGATCTGACCCATCTCCCGCTGCAAGAGGCTGCGATTCAGGTCGAATCGGTCTAGGAGTTGATAGACCCGCTCGTAAAGGTCTTCCCACTTCACGCGCCCAAGCGAACGTACGCCTTCCCTCCCCATGAACACGTTCTCCCCAACCGAGAGGCTCGGGAAGTACTCTATGTGCTGGAAGACATGCGATATCGCCAAGTCCCGCTGCCTATGCCTGGAAGCTGAGTAGTCGGCTCCATCCAGTACTATGCGTCCTTGGTCGGGCTTCACTACCCCTGAGATCACTTTTACCAACGTGCTCTTACCCGCACCGTTCTTGCCCACAAGAGCATGGATCTGCCGCGCGTTGATGTCGAGATCGACAGCGTCAAGAGCGAGAACCCCATCATAGCTCTTGGTGATCTGATGAAGCGAAAGAGTCGAATCCACAACCAAGCCTCTTCTACCTCAGGTTCCGTAGCGGTAGACAATTGACTACATACGGTTTGTCGTCAGGATACAAGCGGCGTCCCAATCGACGCGGCAGGACACAAGTGGACGGTCAGTCGGGTATCCACTTGTTGTCCTGCACCCACCGATCTGAGTCAGCGAAGCGTCACCTAGAAGTTGTAGTTCTCGACGTTGTCCTTGTCGAATACGAGTGGCGGTCCAAGGAGCACCCATTCCTGATCGGGCATGTACTTCGGGTAGCCCTCTTCGAGGGCCTCAAATTGCTGAATCCCCGGCACTTCAGCTGAAAGAGAACCACCCTCGACAAGCTGTTTGCCGACCCAGACAGAAAGGTAGCCAAGGGCCTTCACGTCCCAAAGGACACCGTGTTGAACGGCCGACTCGCCTTCTGTCAGGTACTTGCGCATGTTGTTTGGTGTGGTTATCGCAACACCTTTGATGTCCGATGTAACACCAGCCTGTTCTGCGGCGGCAGCGATGCCCGGACCGGCTGCAGAATGCATACCGACGTATCCTGAGATCTCAGGGCGGGTGTTCATCATCGTGGTGACGGTGTCAACAACCTTATCGAATGTAACGCCAGGTGCTTCGATTCCGGTTAGAGTCATCGTGTCACTGTATTCCGCTTCGTACCGCTCTTCTACATAGCCCATCCATTCATTGAGCTGGTTTGAAGCAAGATCACCTGTAATTATCGCGAACTGCCCTTCTTCGTTCATCTCCTCAGCAAGTACATCCATGACGGTGTAGCCCAACTCGTCGGGGGCAACCTGCTGGACCATTACTTCACGTTCAGAATTGGGCGCATCCGAATCCCAGGTGAAGACCTGCATGCCGGCTTCAAGGGCTTTGGCTATCGCCGATTCGATAACATTTGCGTCCATGACGGAAATCCCAATGGCATCCACTCCCCGCAAAATGAGATTGTTCACCACGTCGACTTGTTGGCTCGCGTCCGGTTCGCTGGGGCCAATATAGTCGACGGTCACACCGAGTTCTTCCGCCGCCATCATGGCCCCCTCTTCGGCCACCGTGAAGTAAGGGATCCCTTCCCACTTTGGGACAATGGCAATTGTGATCTCGTCACTTTCCTCAGCCTCACTACTTCCAGCCGCGTACGCCGTAAAGGCGATGGCGAGCATCATCGCTGCAACGATAAGGCTTCGAACATACCAGCGATTCATAACAGAACCTCCTTGTTTTGCCCGGGTTGACCTTGCAACCCACCCGAGAGTCAAGACGAAATGCCCTGCCCAGGCTCCTCTTGGGAATGCCCGAACAAGGAGTATTCTGAAACCACTTCTGAGAGACTGCAATGGACGATTCGTGACAGTGCATGTACAATTCGCTCAGTCACATCATGCAAGCATATCTTGGGTACGTAACCGCAACGAGAGCCGCCAAGCAGTTTGGAATCTATCCCCTGAATATTGGGAACGCTCGAACTCCACCGCGATCAGGCTATCCACCGTTCGCGAACCTACATCCGGTACGCTATAGACCGGTGATGTCCAGCGGACGCCAGCTAGATGAGTGGCAACTGATATACGTCAGCAACGGTCAGGGGGTATTCCAGACTAAGCATGAGTCACGCCCCGTGGCACCTGGCTCTGTAATGGTTGTTCAGCCCGGCATCTGGCATAGGTATTACCCCAAGAAGGCCACTGGTTGGGATGAGTATTGGGCCGGTTTCGACGGCAGGCTCACCAGAGAAGGCAGTATCAAGACGAACCTTGAACGGCTCGCACCCGTGACATTCACGGGGCTTCATTCTGACATCATAGAGCTTTATCAGCGCTTAAAGGAATTGGCGATCGCACACCCGCCCGGATACGACGTGGAAATGGGGGCTACCGTCGTGCTGCTCATCTCGCGTCTCATGAATCATTCGCTCATGCCGCGAAAGCCCTCGCATGTCATGGAGAGCATCGAAAGAGCCAAGTTGCTGCTTCAGGAATCGATCGAAGACACTGTATCCATGACATCAATTGCTTCTCAAATCGGGATGAGTGACTCCACGTTCCGGCGGGTTTTCAAGCAGGCACTTGGAGTGGCACCCTATCAGTACTTTCTTCAGATCAAAATTGACGCAGCCAAACAGCTGCTGGCTTCTCAATCCGTAACACTGTCGGAGTTGGCCGAGCAATTCGCGTTTTCAGATGTGTACCACTTCTCCAGAACATTCAAAAGGATAGTAGGCACCTCTCCCACACAATGGACACAGACTCGGCGATAACGAAGTCGCGAAAAAGCAGCAGGGTTGCCGGATCCGTCCGGCTGAACCTATCAATCCGATCAACTGGCTGCGGTCCAGCGGAACAACTGACTCCAGAAGCGCGCGTAGTGCTTCCAATTAACGAACTCTGGTGATCCCCAGTGAGGCGCGCAATCGGACGCCCATGCGAACGTACGCCCTTTTCCATGGCGTCCCAGAACCAGTATCGGATCTTCGCCATTTTCGAGGACTATGGTGCCGGATTCTTTCGCAACGAGACGGTTGTACCCAAGAAGTGCCGGCCACTCGCCCTCGATTGCGGACAACACCTCGTGATTGGCTTTTGCGACGCTCGGACTGAAACCTTCGGGAAGTTCGACTCGGTCATCAGCTCCGTCAATCAGGACTGGCAGCACACCTGCGATTGCCGTATTCCTGTAGTGTGCTCTTCCATCATACCCCGCGAAAGACATGTACCCACCGATCATACCGAAGCCCCCGCCCGCTGTGACGAAGTCTGCAACGGCCTTCAACGGATTGGGACGGATCAGTGACTTCTCGAGAGTGTCAGGATGCAGTAGCAGAGTATCCGCACCAATGTCACTGAAAACTATCAGGGTATACTTGCGCAAATCAGCCTCGGTGTTGGGGAACTCACGAATTGCTCGGTGTCCCGGCATGTAATCGATGTCCACGTCACTGGCCAGAGCTTCGAGCAAAGGAGTCGCGCCCTCTTCGTAGCCTCCCGTATTGTATGCGTTGAAGCCTTTCACATGGATACCGTAGCTAAACCATGATTCTCCGACGAAGAGAACCTTCTTACTCTTACTCATCAGTACACCTCGCTTTTCTTGAGTCTGCAACCGGTTTTGCTATCGTGCCGCTACCACGGATCAGGGCACCTGACCACCATTCCTCTACCGCACCCACTCGAAGTGTGCCTTCTCATACGGCTCCATGTTGGGCCGGCGCCCGGTCTTCGTCACCACGTCGTAACCCATTTCGTTTGCGACATACAAACACAGCAGCTGAGACGCGACGCCACCAGTAAATGGGGTCAGAGCCTCAGGTGCCTTTGGTAGCTCAACGTGGTAGGTTCCCTTCAAGCCTGTCTTTTCATCGCTGAAAACGATCGACTGTGCACCGATGTGCTGTAGTCCCGCGATAATCTCTGCCGCAAGGCCGGCAGCGCAACCGGGCGCAATGATTACCACCGGATCTCCGGATTCGACCATGAGGTGGGCGCCGTGCGCAAACTCCTCCAGTTCCGAGTGGTGTGACAGGATCCCTCCCGCCTCCCACATCTTGGCGGCAGCGTACTGCGCCGTAGCATGACTGGGCCCCGAGCCCAAGAAGAAGAATTGACGGGAGTCCGCCACACTCGCTGCGACTCGCCCTATTGCCGCAGTAGTTCCCTGGATGACACCTGCCACGATTTCGGACGTCTCGTTGATTTCCGTATGCGCAGTACCGGAGACCCACTCTACAAAAAGAGCAATCGCCAGCAGCGTGGTCGAATAGTCCAGACTGTGCGGGGTCTTTCTGGACTCCGCCCTCTCCGGAATGACGATCGAACCGTCAGCTTGCCGTGCAATGGTGCTGTCCGCATTGGCCGTGAGAGAAATGACCGTTGCGCCGGCCTCCTTTGCTCTTCGGAGAGCCCTTATTCCGTGCTTCGCCTCGCCCGAGGTTGATATTGCCACTGCAAGGTCGCTATCAACGAACGGCCAATAGGTCTGGGCCTCATAAGTGGGTACCACATGGTATCCTATGCGAGGACCAAGCTTTGTGCGAGCCATGAAGGCCATGGCAAGCGGAGCAAAGAAGGAATCTCCGGACCCAAACACGACTACCCTCTCGGCGCGTAGTCGCGTCAGATCGAGCTTGGCGAACTGGTCTCGAAGCTGGGGCAAGCATCTCTCCAAGGCGTCAGCCTGTTGTTGGATCTCGTTCTGCATAATCTCGTTCATGGATACTCACGTCTCACTTTCACCTGTCGCCTGCGTCACGCGGGGGATCGAGGATCCAGATCACTGTCGTGCGACGCTCCGCTGCAACGTACCAAGAAACTCCAAGGCTTTAGAGCGTATATGCGCCGGCAGCAGAATCCCGCTTGGTGTAACATATCCGCTGATCAACTCTGGAGGGACCCGATCCAACTCCGGAGCGACCATGCTGACTTCTCCTGTGGCCTTCAGATCTTCTTCGGGGTCAAGTATCGGGGTGAAATCATCTTCCTTTAGCGCTCTCTGTTTGCCCTCAATGGATTCAGGATCGATCTTGATAAGTTCAGTTGCGACATAGTAAGGAATTCCGAGCTGTCGCGCCGCAATCGCGATCGGATGACTCCCTACCGTGTTCCAAGCACTGCCGTCTATGAATATCGTCTCAGCTCCTATGAGCACGGCATCACAGCGTGGTAAGAACCGTCGATACGCTATGTCCATGATATAGGTTACAGAGTGTCCCATGGCCAGACTCTCTTTGGCGATAGGAAACCCGCCTCGGAGTGCCCTGCTCTCCGGGGTCACCACCTCCAGCAACTTGTTGCGGTGAGACAACTCCTTGAGAATTGCCATCATTGAGCTACTATAGTCGAAGGCCAGTATGGCGTTCGCACCCTCAAGAAGGTTGGCTCCATACGCAGCAATTAGGTCCCGGTTACGAATCGACATCTTCTGGTATTCGTCTTTCCGCTCCAACAAAAAGGTTCTGAGTTCCACAGAAGACGCCGGATCTTCATCTTCGAAACCACGGAGAACGTGCTGGATGGCGTTCCGTATTGCCGGAGTGTTTTTGCCGCGTGTTGCTGCCAAGTAATCCGCCGTCTCCATAATGAGGCGCTTTGTTTCATCGGAAGAGGAGCGTGCGGACTCCTCCGCAATGGAGACCAACAGCTCATTGATCTGACGGATGTTTCTGCTCGCACCTAGGCTGGTACCTCCAATGATGTCGTGCAGCAGTTCCATCGAGCGCCTCGGAAGTCGCGGAGCAGTTTGCATTGATGTCTCACCCTTCATCTACTACATCTCCTTTCCAATTTGCGGTGACATTCGCTGTCTCCGGACCCGCGGTCGTAGGTACGGAGGCCAGCATATCGGCGTTCTCTGACATCAGCGAGCGAACGTCACCCAAGGTAGGAACACCGCCGTGGCCTCCTAGCGACGATGCGTTCAGTGCACCAACCGCATTGCCCATTATTGCCGCTTCTCTCACGCTCCGGTCACGAATGAACTCGTGAACAAACCCGGCAGCGAAGGCATCGCCGCAGCCGGTCGTGTCTACAACACCCACTTCGAAGCCTCGCACATGTCCCACCCACTCAGATGAAGCAACAAAACATCCCTCCCCACCAGCGGTGACACACACCGTACCGCCTACGAGCCGCAAGAGACTTGTCGCTGATTCACCGATACCAGCTAAGCCTGTAAGCCTCGTTGCAGTGGTACGGTTCAGAAACACAAGATCAATTGATTCCAGAAGTGGCTCGAGTAGGTCTCTCTGTTCAACGTGGCCGGGCTCCAGGTCGACAGATAGTGTTGCGCCATTTTGTCTGGCGAGCCCTACGACGGCTTCCAGGGTATCAAGGCGACTGCCCGTCGTGTGAACGTGGTCAACATCCGCGAACGCTGCAGATACCAGACTATCCGGGTCAATGAAGATACAGTCGGTCGCAGCAATTGTGAGTGCCTTCTCGCCCGAAGGATCAACCATCACAATGCAGAAGTACGTACTGCCGTTCTCCCTCACCATCATGTGGGACACGTCCACACCGGAACTGCTGAGGTCTTCAAGAGTTAGCTTTCCATAGGAATCATCGCCGACCACACCATGGAGCCCGACTGTGTCACCAAGTCGCGCTGCCGCGACTGCGAAGTTCGCAACCATTCCCCCGGCAAAGTGATGAAAAGACTTTGCCGCAGTTTTTTCGTCGGGTCCGGGGAAATGCTCCACGCTTAGATAGATGTCGATATCTGCATCACCGACTCCGAGTATCTTCACCAGACGTCCCCCATTACCTCTGAAGCTCTATCACACAATCGTCTTTGAACGGGATCCATGGATCATTGCTCCGCCCCGGCTCGGGACCGTGAGGTTCGCCCACGAAATAGTACAGGACCTCCCGGTCTTCCACAGGGAGGGCGGCCCAATGCCACGTGCCGGGCGCCATCAGAATCGCTTCGCCGGGTTCAATTACAAAAGCTCGCACCGTAGTGGCATCGGGTTGTTCGCTATGATCAGAAAGATCACCCGGCAACGCAACGGTTTGAATGACCGCACCGGTTATCGGGATGAGCAACTCCGCTTTCGGCTCACGCTCCATCTTGTCAATGGGGTCGAAACATGGGGCTGTTGTCACCATTCCTACTGCGGGCTTCATGCTTCCCATATGGGTGAGCCAAGCCCAGCAGTTCCAGTTGTTTCCTGTCTTGTTTGCAGCTTCCAATGGCAGGCGTATATAGGAACCATACGGCTCCACCCAGTGATCCGAAATGCGTTGCGGGATAACGTTGATGGACCGGTGCATCAAGCTCTCCTATATGACCCATGAATCTGCGGCGGGAACCGGCTCGTACCGGCGCCCTACCATGTTCTCTTCTTGGAAGTACTGATAGTGGCGGATCTCCTCGAGGGAGTTAGTGAACTGCACGATTGCGTCCACGCTCGGAAACTCCCAGCACTCGAAACGTGACCATGAAGACTGTCCGCGGACCTTGTAAGTACCAAGCAGACGCGCTCCTCGTGCCTGCACGTCCCTAAATAGCGCCTCGCGTTGCGACAAATATGTGTGCCGGTCTTCCTCCGACAGATAATACCAATCATCGGTCGGCTTCCATCTCTTGAACCAGCCAACCGTGTTCTGCTCTGTGCTCGACACCTAGTAACCTCCCTTCTCTCGCTCTGGGTCAGGCTGCAAACGCTCCGCGAACCGGAAGCTATGCTCCAACTGTCCGGCGACGAACCTCCAATTGCAGAGCGTGAACTCTGGTGAATCTTCGAACCGGGCAGCGGCATCTTCGAGATGACACCACTCAGGCAGTCGAAAGAAGGCGAAGTGCGCCCATGAACAGGACCACCGCGAGTAATAAGTACCCAGACATTCGCCACCAACTCCACGTACACATTCCGCAAGCTTCGCCAAAGCCTCACTAGAAACAGGTCCAGAGGAAGCGTTTCTGTACACCGTCTGTCGAGGTTGGCAGAAGACAATCGTCGCGATTCTCATGCGGTTGTCGGGGCTCCCGGATCGTATGCTATCCCAATTCACAGACTCCGGTTGTATGGCAGCTTGAACGCCGATGTAGTGGTCAGAGTCGGCAAACTTGAAGTCCCCGGCCGCCTCCAGTTGCCCGATGACCGAGTCGTGAATCTCGAGGCTGGGTGTCCGCCAGAACGTGAAATACTGGAGTCCAGTGCTCCAGCGGGCGCCGTAGAGACCGAACATGCGACATCCTTGTGCTTGCGCGAACCGAAACGCGGCCTTGATTCGAGCACTAGTGTCGATTTCCTCATGGTGACCCGCATGATACTCGGACCGCTTGTTGGTCCAGTGCGCGAAGAAACCAAGCTCGGTCGCGAACTGCGCTTGTACATCCGGTTGACTGCTCACTTGATTCCCCCCGAAAAGAGACCGGATTCAACGCGACGCTCTAGCAGGATGGCGCCGATCACACTTGGAATGATGCTAAGGATCGCTAGTACCGACATGCGCCACCATTGAACCCCGGTATTGGTGACCTGAGAAACCATAAGGATTGGAACGGTCCCAGACTCCTGGAACGACAGAATAAGCGGAAACAAGAAACCGTTCCATGTGAAGATGAACGCCAAGATGAATGTGGCGACCAAACCAGGCGCAGCAAGGGGCAACGAAATCCTTACGAATATCGCAAGTCGTGATGCGCCGTCGACCAGGGCACTTTCCTCAATTTCTTGAGGAATCCGGGCAAAGAAATCCTTTAGCAACCAAACGGCCAAAGGAATGTTGATCGCCAGAAAGGCGAGCGTCAGTCCGAGACGAGTATCGACCAAGCCTACAAATTGATACATCACGAGGAACGCAAACACGACCACAACAGGAGGCATCATCCTGTTAGAGACGAACCAGAAGGCAATTTCCTTGTTCCGCCAGGAACCGAACTTGTAACGGAATCGTGCGAGCCCGTGAGCTGCCAGAGCGCCGATGATGACCGCTGCGGTCGCACTTCCCACTCCCACAACGAGCCCGTTTACGAAGTGTCGAACCACCCAGGCCCTCGTATCCGGAGTGCCCAAAAGCGACTTCCACGCATGCAAACTAGGCTCAAAGTCAACCCACGGAACGTATGTTACGTCCTGCGTAATCGCGACGGGAAGCTTGAATGAGGTGATGACGGTCCAATAGAGCGGGAAGTAGACAATGAAAACCCAGATTATCAACACACTGTACACTGCGAACTTGCGTAGACGGGCTTTCGTCTTGTGCGGATCTATCATTGCAGAACCTCACTACATATCAGGCGTCAACCGGCGAGCGATCGACAAGAAGATGAGCGAAAACAAGATCGTAGTTATGAGCAACGAGAACGCGATCGTCGACGCGTAGGAAAGGTCGCCACCCTTCAGCCCAACATCGTAGGCGAATAGTGTGACGACCTCCGTGGAATTCCCGGGCCCACCACCCGTTACCACTCTCACTACGTCTATGACTTTGAATGCTTCAAGGGCGCGAATCACAATCGCCGACGCACTTATCGGCATGAGTAGGGGAAATGTTATGTGTCTGAACAGGTGCCAGCTCCGGGCCCCATCTACTCTCGCGGCTTCGTAAAGCTCGTTCGGAATGGACTGGAGTGCCGCAAGAAGAATCAGAATGAACAGCGGCGTCCACTGCCACGTGTCCACCAGGATGATGATGAGCATGGATAGCCCCGGGCTCAGCGTCCATCGCATGACCGGAAGCCCCAGGTTGAAGAGAACGTCGTTTATCGGGCCAAAGGACTCGCTGAAGATCATCTTTCCGATCACGTAACTGACGGCCACGGGGCTTACCATCATCGGCAGAAGCAGGCTGATCCGAAAAAAGCGCCTGAACTTGATGTCTTGATTCAGCAGTAGAGCGAGCCCGAAACCCAATGAGTACTGTAGCGCTACTCCACCACAGACGAAGACAACAGTGTTTCGAAGTACTGTATGGAAGTTCGAGTCTTCGAAAAGCCGTTGCCAGTTCTGAAACCCGGTGAAGTTGAACTGAAGGCCACCTCCGAGACGAAAATCAGTGAATGTCATTAAGAGCGAGAACACTAATGGGAAGATCAGAAGCACGATCACTGCGATAGTCGGCGGAAGAATGAAAGCCCGCTTGGCAACTCTATCCATGTCGAGTGATCGCCGTGCTAACGAACGTCCTGCGGGCGCTCCCGTGCGAACTGTACTCATACGTTGTTTCCCCCTTGGCGAGACCCCGAAGGAAGCCGGCCTGCCAACGGCAGGCCAGCGTGGGCATTGACCTCAAACTACATACCCAAGGAGTCTCGGTAGATCCGCAACTGGTCTTCGCGTCCTATCCGGTCAGTGATCCTGTCCCACTCTTCGGCGGCCTCGGCAAGGGCCTCTTCAGCCGTAGCCTGGCCTGAAAGTGCCTTGGAAACAGCCAACTCGAGTGCGTCCTGATACTGGACATAACCGGGGATTCTGAGCTGGAACACCGCGTTCGGATGCTCTTGTGAAGCTGCGATGGCGTTTAGGTATTCTTCCGCATCATCAATCTCGAAACCGATCGCGTCCCATGCCTCGTAGTCGTTCACCGTTGAATATCGGGCGGGATTCACTCCCGATCCGCTTGTCAATGCCGCCCATTGCATGATTGGCGGAGAAGCATAGTACGCTGCGAGGTCGATAGCTGCTTCCTTCGCCCGCGCGTTCGCTGCAACCATGTTTCCCCATCCGCCGAAGGCGGCATACGGGGCGTGGTTCACCTCCGGCATGGACTCCCAGCGCCCTTCATTACTGTTCCAGACTTCAGTCGAACCCGGTGTGATGTCGAAGCCCACCTTGCCTTGAACAATCGACATCTCCGGATCAACGGAAATGGGGCCTATATCCGACCACTGAACGTCCAGTGCAACCAGACCGCCCGCGAACGCTTGAGCATTCTCGATAAATCCGAAGTTGGGCATATCCGGTGGCGAGTACGGGAGTACAGCTATGAGACTCTCCAGAGCCCGAACGAATCCGGGATTGGCCACACGCGCATCCATCGTGTCCGGATCGAACAGCAGCGCGGGATCATCCGGCATCTTGGCAAAGGGTGCGGCGCGGGAAATGAAGCCGTGGAACCCTTGATTCTTGCGCATTATCAATTCAACAGAACCATAATGGCGCTCGCCGTCACCCCAGTCGCCCGTGAAGAACTCAGCCACATCGTTATACTGTTCCCACGTTCTTGGTACAGACAATTCGTAGCCAAACTCTTCTTCGAAGGCAGCCTGCATGTCTGGGTCTGCCAAGAGATCCTTTCGGTAGAACATCATGTGGTTATCGCCGTCCCAGGGATACGCGAACGTTTCACCCGCCCACTCCGTTTGCCTTTGGTAGAGAGGTATGATGTCGTCCCAACTGAGGCGGGCCTTGACTTCATCGGGGACTCGTTCGATGTAACCTCCACCCATGAGGTCGCCGGCAAGATAGGATGGCAGATTGAGGACATCGCCGATGAAGACACCCGTAGTAAGTGCCGTCAGCACCTTGTCTTGAAGTTCACCGAAAGGAATCATATTGAGTTCAACTCTGCCCCCGGTAGCGGCCTCCCAACCGGCGGCTGCCTCCTTCAAGAATTCGCCCTGGTATCCCGTGATGGTTGTGACAGTCACAGTCACACCGTCAAAGCGCTCTCCACTTGTAGCTTCGCGGGCTGCATCCAAGTCGACGAAGTCTGGAATATGGTCCAAACTCGGCGCCTCCGTTTGCGCACCCGCAGCCTGTCCTTCCTGCTCTCCACCACCAAATGCCGCCGTAGCCACAAGACCAGCGAGCAGCAACACCAGCACAATATTGAACTTACCTTTCATGGTTCTCCTCCTTCTGAAAGGGTCTTGGTAGATTCGACCGGACTCGTGCTACATGGGCCCTCCTTTTGCCGCCCACAGCGCGCCGCTAGACTGGACGACACCAGTCGAGGATAGTCCTGGCGTACATTCGTGCCGCGTCGATGACATCGTCGATGGCAATCCGCTCCGAAGCCGCGTGCACCCCGTATGACGAACGGCCTGGGCCCCATGTCAGGACGACGACGTCGTTGTCCACCACAATGTAGTTGGCATCGCTCGTGAAGCTCGTGCAGCGCAGCACCGGTTCCGCTTCTCTCACGGAACGCCACGCTGATACTGCAGCAAGAGATGCCGGCGCCGAGGGTGAGGAGTTTACCGGGGGCTTTGCGTCGAGGATGTGAGGGAGGGTCAAGCGTGGCGGATGGTCCCGAAGCCAGTAGTCGGACGCGGCAACGGAATCTATTGCGGAAGTGAACTCCGCGCGCACCTGGTCTACACTCAGCGAAGGATTGAACAGCACACTGCCTACCAACCAGCAATGATCGGCCAGGGCGGAGAACGTGGTTCCGCCACCAATCTGGGAAACGTTGATATTCATGTTGCCTGGTTGCATTAGTGGATGGCGCTGCCAGATACCCCACTCTCGTTCCAGTTCAAGCAGGGCGCCTTGAACTTTCCACATCTTGTCGATTGCGTTCACGCCGGAAACCGGTTCTTCGATTGGCTGGGGATGCACATTAAGATGTCGATTCGCCAGACTGGTGGAACGTCCTGAGATCTCTACGCGGAAATAGAACTCGCCGACACTCGCGGGACAGATGTCCAGGTCGGTCGGTTCTGCTACGATGACGAGTTTCGCCGTGGGGACCGCTTCAAGAGCCACATCGATGCCGATTCCGTGTTCGCCACTTTCTTCTCCTGCAACAACGGTCGCGACCTGGGGGCCAGATGTCTCGCCGGCCACTTCGGCCACGGCGCGCAAAGCCCACAGAAATGCCGTATTCCCCCCTTTCATATCGACGGCTCCGCGTCCGGTTACGTAGTCGTCGACGATGTCCCCTCCCCAGGGTGATCCCCACGTCCAGTCGTTTCGCTGAGCCGCCGTTACAGGAACCACATCGCTGTGTCCGTTGAATAGAATTCCGGGACCAGTGGCACTGCCATGCCGAACGGCACAGACATTCGGCCTGCCTTGGGACAAAGCAGGCAACCTTACCTCATCGAAGACACGCCAATCCCGAAGTTCCCCGGCGAGCCATTCCTGGCAAGATTCCAACTCGCTATCCTGTGCGTCCTCGACAAGCGAGAGATTGACCGATTTGTGCTGCACGTAGGAGCTCAGAAAGCTAGAGATCTCAGCCCGGTGGTGCTTCAACCAGCCATCAATCTGGTCCGTGATCTGTGACGGAGTGCCCTTCTCCAATTGCAGCCTCCAAGACCGGGGGTAGGACGGTTAGAATGCGCGGTCCATGTGAACGTAGTAGCTGTACTTATCTGCGCGGTATAGCATTCTGCAGTACTCAATGGGCTCCTGCCGAATCGACCACGTGGTCCGTTCGATCAGGAGGAGCGGACTACCTTCCGGGACCCCCAGCAGACGTGATTCCTCGCTGTCAGCCGCCGTAGCCTCTAGCGTCTCATCAGCTTCCGCAACAATAAGGTTGAAACGTGTCTCTAGTAGCTCGTACAAAGAGCCGGTATCTTCCAGTTCGGACACGCTGATACTCTGGTGCTCCGGCAATACCAAGTGCGTTGTATGTATACCCATCGGATTGTTGTCGGCTGTCCTCACCCTATCGATTCGCAGGACGAGCGGAGCATCGGGCGGCAACTGAAATGCTTCGGCCATCCGCGTCGGAGCTTCAACGCGCAGTATTTCGAGGATCCTTTGGCCTGCCTTGAAGCCGCGCTGCCGCATATCAGCTGTGAAGCTCGTAAGCTTACTCAAGCTATGATTCAACTTGGGGGGAGCAACGTAAGTGCCCTTTCCGTGCTCTCTGTACAGCACCCCCTTGCGTGTAAGGACCTGAATCGCCTGACGAACCGTCGACCGGCTCACGTTGTACTTTTCCTCGAGTTCCCGCTCACCCGGAATCGCATCGTGCGGGGCAAAGAAGCCCGCCTGGATCTGCTGTTCAATGATGGAAGACAGCTGGTGGTATTTGGGGCTCGAACTGAACGGTGCGATTCTATTGGGACCCGCTGTCACTATGTCCACACCTCCTCTTGGCGCGCAAACCATGAATTACTGGTTCGAACCAGTGGACCACCTGACAACCTTAGGACCGAATATCCATATTGTCAACGATAACCTTCTGCTTCCTTTTCGAAAATGAGTGAAACGCGGATATCGTGGTGGCTCCGGTGGTCGGACTCTGTTGGTAGCACGAAACCGCGGACTCCATCCTGCGGTGCTGAGCTACGATTGCAAACTGACACTCTAAGGTGGAAGATGAGTGAACGCCCGGTTTGAAGCGACACGAGCCCTTCATTAGAGCTGATACCCAGCAAGGATAAGGCTTGAGACGGCTCTACGAGCTCAACCAACTCGCCCACGCCGACATGAGAATCGATTATTCGAAGGGAGTAATGGAGTGAATAGGCCACGAGTTACAGTAGTTGGTAGCAACATGGTTGACCTGATAACTTATGTAAATCGAATGCCCAAGAGCGGGGAGACTTTGGAGGCTCCGGATTTCAGACTTGGATTCGGAGGCAAAGGCGCCAATCAAGCTGTTGCAGCCGCCATTCTTGGTGCAGATGTAGCCATGATAACAAAGATCGGAGACGACCTATTCGGCTCCCACACCAAAGAGAACTTCGTTAAGTTCGGTATCGACACCAGCCATGTCGAAGTAGAAAAAGGCACGACCAGCGGCGTGGCACCCATCTTCGTCGAACCAGACTCAAGCAACAGGATTCTGATAATCAAGGGCGCGAACAATCACCTTCGGCCAGAAGACGTCGAACGCGCCAAAAACATGATCATGGCCTCAGACCTAGTGCTGCTGCAACTCGAAACCAGTCTGGAGACCGTCTATTACACGATCGAACTCTGCCGAAAGAGCCGGGTCCGTCTTGTCCTCAACCCCGCTCCGGCGGCGCATGACCTCCAGCTCGCACGAATCCGCGATGTGGATTTTCTCATTCCGAATGAAAATGAACTTGAGGAACTAACACACGAAACAGTTGAGACGCTGGATAAGGTCGAAAGCGCTGCCAGGCAGCTCACCAATGCCGGCATTGCGAATGTCATAGTGACCATCGGGACCCGAGGAGCACTCTGCGTGGGCCACCACAACCGATTTCACGAACCGGGAGTCACCGTCGACAGCAAAGACACTACCGGCGCCGGGGACGCCTTCATTGGGTGTTTTGCCGTTGAGTATCTGAAATCCAAGTCTATCCAGCTGGCAGTGCGACGAGCCAACCTTTACGCAGCGCTGTCGACAACCAGACCCGGCACGCAGACTTCGTTCGCTTCTCGTGACGAAGCCGACGAGCACTTCACTTCAGTCTTGTAGAGCGGGCCCACGGCGACCAACTAGACGTTGCATCCAGCACAGAAAAGATGCCGATCGGTTGGAGGGTCTTAGACGCGGCAACGCGCTACGCACCGTGAGCTTCCAATCCGCCGTAACACACGCCCCGATGGGCGCTGGAGCGCGGAACGGCTGGTGGCTTGCAAACAGATCTCGCCAAGCATTTCCCGGGAATCCGGGAGCTGCCCGACGCCGAAGTGCAGGAGTGCCTGGAACCTGGCAAAGTATGTAACCCGGGCGAGGCTCCAGCACCCACCCCACACCATACCTGACCGCACCGCTTCGTTGTTTTTCCCGCACGGCGGGAATAATATGTGCAGCATATGAACATCACGAATGCCTCACGCCTAACACTGGGGGTGGCGGTGTCCGTCGTGCTGCTTCTGGCGGCGTGCGCCACCCCGTACCAATGGACGAGCTACCCTGCGGATGAGACCCTCGACAGCCTCACAGTGGAGCAGTGGAAGAGTGACATTGCCTACCTCCGGAGCGAGCTTCCGAAGCGGAATCCGCACTTCGACGAGGATCCCGAGATGGCGCAGCGCTTCGACGAGAGTCTTGCCGCGCTTCAGGATCGGGTCGATGTGAACAGCACTCCCGGCGAGGTCATCACCGGCATGGCCCGGGCGATCGCCCTGGTCGGTGAGGGGCATACCAGCATCAACGCCGGCCCGACGAGTTACTTTCCGGTGATTACCGGGTGGTTTGCCGACGGCTTCTACGTTGCCGGGACGGATCGGGAGTACGAGGAGATACTTGGTGCGCGCATTCTCGGCATTCGCGGGGCGGACGGGACGGACATTCCCCTGGCGGAGCTGGAAGCGCTCCTGAACAGCGTCATTACCGCGGACCACGAAAACGGGCTCCGTCCGGCGCAGGGCGATGTGCTGATCAACCCCTACCTGATGCGGGGTCTGGGTCTTGCAGATGGAGCCGAGCTGACCTACATCCTGGAGATCGACGGCGCCGAGACGGCCTACACCGTAGAGGAGTGCGCCGGCACCGATCTCGACATTGTCCGGGCTAAGGACAGTGCGCCAGAGCAGACCCTGGCGAGCTCATCCTCCGAGCCGAACTGGTACACCAGAACCGGTGAGAACGACAAGGTGATCTACGTCAGCTACGACAGCTGCGAGATGGAGGCGGCGGGTCTCTTCCAGACGATCCTGAACGAGATCAAGCGCACCGAGGTGGACCGGGTCGTCGTGGATCTCCGCGCCAACTCCGGCGGCCTGTCCATCCCGGGCACCTGGTTCGCCTCCCAGCTCGGCGGCATTTCGAAGGTGAACCGCGACGGCGGGCTCTTTGTGCTGATTGGGCCGCGGACCTTCTCCAGCGGCATGATGATGGCGGTTGACCTCATGGACAAGACCGAGGCGGTCTTCGCGGGAGAGCCTCTTGCCGAGAACGTTAACGCCTGGGGTGAGGTGAAGCGCTTTCCCCTCCCCAACTCCGGCCTCATGATCGGCCACTCCACCCGCTTCATCCGGTACGGCCGCTGGAAGGACCTCAGGCTGGATGAGGATGGAAACATCGTCCCGGACGAAGGCTTCGAGATTCGTCCCACCTTCGCGGACTACGAGAACAGCCGCGACCCGGTTCTGGAGGCGGTGCTTGCGTATGAGCCTTCCTGAGAACCGCACCATTCGGACGGGCGCCGCCGTCCTGTGCGCCGCGGCGCTGCTGCTCTCCGCCGTTGCGCCGTCGACCCACGCTGAGCAGCCGGCAACCGATCGCGCGGTGCGCCTTGGCGTCGAAGTCGGCAGCAAGCCCTTTCTGGCCGCCGCGGGGAGTGTGGCGGCGGTAGCGGAAGCTCCCCTCACCTCCCGGCTCCACGGCGCGGCGGCTCTGGACGTCTGGACGCTCTCGGCGGCCGGCGCGACCGCGAGTGGCTCCACGCGCCGACTAACCGAAGCGGTCGTCGGAATCCGCCTCGAAGCCGCCGCCCCGCGCGCCTTCACCGGTGTCGGTCTGGGCATCCACGCCGTCACCGCGGCCTGGACCGGCGGGACCTTCCGCTCCGGCTCGTCCTTCGGTGCGGGCTTTCTGTCGGCGGAGCTCTTTCACCCGATCACCCTCCTGGAGAGGGCCACAAGGCTCACGATCCTTCCGGGACTCTCGGCGTACTTCTCCCTCGGTCCCGGAGGCATCTCCCGGGTTCCTGATATCCTGCCGGCCCTCCGGCTGCGGACGGTCTGGTAAGCGGGCCGAAGAGTGGCGGCCCGCGCCGCAGCTAGGTCAACACCGTCGCTTCGAGGTGCTCGGCGTACTCCTGCAGGCTCTTGAGAATGACCTTGTCCCGGGCGGCGGTGTCGACCCGGGAGAGGAGGTTTCCGACCTTGCGCTTGAAGCCGGCAATGTCCCAGGCGCCGTCGGCCTCCGGAGTCAGGATGCGCGACGCGCAGAAGCTCTTCCACCGCTCCTGCTCCTCCGGGGTGAGCGCCTCGGGATGGTTCCGGGCAATGTAGCGCCAGAGCATCTCCGAGGCGCGGTGGTCGTAGAGGCGCGGGGCGTTGTGCTTCAGCTCTTCCGGCGGCATGGACCTGATCTGCTCGAACTCCTCGCGATCCTCGTCCGGAAAGAAGTCGCCCGAATATATCTGCAGGTCCGGGTCGCTGAAGTTCCGGGTCGGCCGGTTCCCGTAGACCTTGCGGATGCGCTGCAGCAGGTCGGATCGATCGCGGAGCATCTCGGCGTGCCGTAAACATCGTCCTAGATCGATGCCCAAGGACTCCGCTCTCGCTTCATCAATGGTCGCCAGCGGGGCAACGGCGGGAGCGCGATTGATCCGGATTCCGGTAAGCGGAATGCGCTCGTTCTCACCGAGCTCCCGGGCGGGGGTGAAGACGCGGCGGGCGATCTCCTCCGGCGCAGCGTCGAGCCAGTCGGTCGGGTCGCGGCGCAGATCGTAGACAATGATCTCGTTGGGGTTGTCGGGACTCGCGCTGAGGGGCACGACGACGGTGGTGAAGCCCGTCTCGGAGGCGTACATGGCGGAGGTGTGGAGGACCGGCTTCATCTCTCCCAGATTCAGGCGGCGGCGCACCTCGTCCTTGCGGCGCAGACCGTAGTAGTACCGGAAGAGCTTCGGATTCACCCGGTGCGCCAGCCGCGCCAGCCCAATGGTCGCACGGACATCCGCCAGGGCGTCGTGGGCGTTGTCCAGGGTAACGCCGTTGGCATTGGCCAGGGTATCCAATCGGAAGGAGGGAATGCCCTTCTCGTTCCGCACCCACTCCATGCCTTCCGGGCGCAGGTCGTGGCACATGCGCAGCAGGTCAATGATGTCCCACCGGGAGTTGTTGTTCGTGTACTCCCGGCGATAGGGATCGTAGAAGTTGCGGTAGAAGAGCGCCCGGATGAACTCGTCATCGAAGGCAATGCTGTTGTACCCCGCCGTGCAGGTCGCCGGAACCATCATCTCCTCGTGGATGAGGGCGGCGAACTCCCGCTCGGTCACACCCTTCTCCTGCACCTCCGCCGGGGTGATCCCGGTAATCAGGCAGGACTCCGGGTCGGGTACATAGTCGGGAGTCAGGCGGCAATAGGCGACAATGGGCTCGCCGATCTCTTCAAAGTCGCCGTTCGTGCGGATGGCGCCGAACTGCGCAATCCGGTCCCACTGGGGGTGGCGTCCGAACGTCTCCAGGTCGTACCACAACAGGCTTGCAGGCATGCCTGACTCTACCAGAGGGTGTGAGGCCGCTCAAGCGCGGCGCGCCGACCGACCTATCTGAGTTCCACCTCGTAACCGCGCTCTTCCATCATGGTTATGAGGCTTCGGTCTCCGATCAAGTGCCCGACCCCGACGGCCAGGAAGATTGTGCCCTCTTCGTCGTCCATGAGGGATTCGAGAGACTCAGCCCAGCGGCGATTGCGATCGACGAAGACCGTGCCGAAAAACTCGGGGTTTTCTTCGCGGGACTCCAGGAGAATCTCCTCCAGGGTTGCGAAGTCCCGACTGAGCCAGGCGTCGCGGAGGTCTCGAAAGAGATCCTTGATCTCGCCCTGCTCTGCCAATGCGTCCCGCAACATGTACAGCGCGTCGTCGCGGTTGAGCTCGTCGAAGAGCTCGAGCTGAGTTTCGAAGTCCTCGAGCTCCCGGACGTCCATGGCGCGCTCCTGCGCTTCCTGCAGCAGCGTCACATCGACGCCGTACCGCGGCAGGAAGCCGGCCTGTTGGGCAAGGACCGTGGTGACGGTGAGCCCGGCATACCACGGCTCCCATCGGTTAATGGCGGAGCGAGGCACGCCCATGGGCTCGAGGAGTGAAGTCAGTTGCGACATAGTGTCATCGGAAATCGCGGAGGAGAGCTTCTCGGACTGCGGGAGCACCGCGAGCTCACGGACGAGCTGCTGTTGGGTCTGCCTGGACACCTTGTTCTGATTCAACTCGACAACCAAGGTGTCGGCGCCTTCGAAAGCCTCCCTTACCGGTCCTTTGAACCAGTTCACTCCCTCAGTCATGAGGTGGATAGTTCCCAGCAGGTACACCCTAGTGTCGGCGTCTTCGGTATGCCAGAGCGGCGGTACCTGGTCGGAATGAGCGGACGCCCCTTCCTGAGCCGCCGCCGGAGTCAAGAACGCCGCGGCAAGAACGAGCAGCAGCACGACCCTTGTCATACGTGTCAATTGCATTCGCATTGGTCGAGGCTACGAGTGAGCGCCTCGCCCCGTCAAATCACGACTGCATCTCGATCCGCGAATCTCCCGCCCCGACCATGATCTGCGCACCGGGCCTTCGAAGACGGCGATCCCGAGCATACTGCACCACAAAAAAAGCGGGCCCCGGAGGGCCCGCTTGGGTTGCTGTGTCGGGCGGCAACATGCCACCGACTCTTGTTGCGCCGGTACTCGGCTCTCGCCGCTCTACCGGCACAGTCGGACTACCAGCGGCGGTCCTTGTTCTGAGGCTTCGCCTCGTTGACCTTGAGCTGGCGACCGTCGAAGTCCTGGCCGTCGAGGGCGCGGACTGCCGCCTGGGCCTCTTCCTCGGTACCCATCTCAATGAAGCCGAAGCCGCGGGAGCGGCCGGTGTCACGATCGGTGATCACGTTGGAAGAAACGACTTCGCCGTGCTGGGCAAAGAGGTCGCGGAGCTCATGCTCCTGCGTCTGGTAGTTGAGGTTGCCGACATACAGTTTGTTGGCCATAAATAAACTCTCCTTCTGCGCTGGGCAGACAATTAGTGTAACTCCCGAATGCCGAGTTGCTTTGTCTGTCTTTGAACCGGTGAAGGAAAGCAGAGAAAGGCAGTCACGAAATCCGATAAGTTGGATGAAGAATACGAAAGTTTCGCAGAAACGTCAATCACCAGAGGATCGACAAGTGAGAGGCGCCATGCCAACGCTTCGGGGTAGCAGAAATCCTGGACCTGTCGGCGGAACCTGCTCTACTATAGCTGCACCGATCCATGGGATTCTCTGCTACCAGGCGGCGCAACATCGGCATTGCAGCGACTCTTTGTACACTTCTGCTTCTTGTGACACTCGGCAGTTGCGTACCCTACGACATGCCCTCGTTCAACAACCCCGTCGATCCGCTGGGCGCACAGTGGCCCAACTCAAGCAACACTGTTGAATGGATAGAAGTCGCAGAGAGCGTTCCAGTGTTTCCTCGTGCGAACTTCTCGGCAACCGTCTTCGACGACGCCTTGTGGATTGCCTGCGGCAACTCGGAAAGCGGGGCCCTCGCAGATATCTGGACTTCGCCGGACGGCGAAGACTGGACACGTGCTTCGCAAACCGGTCCCATTCCTGCGAGCTGGGATCCGGCATTCGGGGCCTTCGACGGATATCTGTACCTGGCGTCGGCCTACACCGGCGCGGGTGTCTGGCGCTCAACTGATGGTGCTGCCTGGTCGGAAGTCACAACCGCTCCCTTCGATGCAATAGACGAGTTCATCGTATTGAATGAATCATTGTACGCGCTACGCTACTTCGGCGGTGAGCTATGGAGTTCCTCCGACGGCACGACCTGGAACCTGGAAGAGGCCGGCAGCGCCATGACCGACAAATCAACGGAGTCGGCTGCGGTTGCGCATGCCGGTGCATTGTGGGTGATCGGAGGAGAGGGCCCGGGGGTCTGGCGCTGGGAACCCGGGACAACCGCAGGCTGGGAGCTCGTCGAGAGCAGCCCCGACTTCGGGGAACGCCATTGGCCTGCCGCCGCGTCGTATCGCGAACGCCTCTGGCTCCTTGGAGGCTGGGGCGGTGGCTTCTTCGAGATGAATGCTCAAAACGATGCGTGGATATCCGTTGATGGCTCGTCCTGGCAGGAAACCATCAGCAGGAACACCTTTCCCACGAGAGAACGCTTCGAGGCCGTGATCTTTCTGGACCGGCTCTACGTGCTCGGCGGTGCGAGAGACCGCACGATTGATATGCGGACCGACGTGTGGTACGCGGAGCTAGCTGCGATCGAGTGACGCCTCAGCGCGACGCCTGCCCCTACCACCCGGGGCCAGGCCGAATGCGCACAACAAGACGCACTGTGCGAGCCTGCGCGCTGAACGGCGCGCCACGCCACCCGCCGGCCCCTGCGGCCGAGGACCGACCGCAAATCCTGTATTGCCCTTCATAGCGCGCTCCTCATGCCCGGAGGTCTCCCCGCGCGAAAGGCAAGGTGCATGAGCTGCGATGGTGTGCGTCGTTTTGGATTTCGCGCGTCAGTTGATTGTACCAGCCGCGGCGCAAACCCTCAAAAAGTTTTCCGCCTAACAGGAGGCGCTGCGGATGCGGAAGGTGGTTCCCCCGTCGGTCTCGACCGTCACAGATGCGTTGATCTGGCCGGCAAGGGCGTGTATCAGCTGAAGGCCCAGGCTCCGTTGAGCCGCTGCATGGTGGTCCGACCCGAGGCCGACACCGTTGTCCGAGACGGAGAGCTCGAAACACTCTCCCGATCGGCCTGCGAAGTCGACGCGGAGAACGCCCGCTGCTCCGTTCGGAAAGGCGTGACGGATTGCGTTGGAAATGAGCTCGTTCAGGATGATCCCGCAGGGCACGGCGGTCTCAATGTCCAGAGTCACCGCTTCAACGTTCGTCTCGAGGGCAACACTTTCCTCTCGGCCGTACGCCGACAGGAGCTCCCGGGAAATTCCCTCTATGTACGCCTTCATGTCGACGGCGGAGAGGTTATCTCCCTTGTAGAGCTCTTCATGAACCCGCGCCATGGAGTAGATGCGGTCCCGGCTCTTCCGAAACGCGTTCCGTGCGTCTTCAGCGGACTTCACGTGTTCCGCCTGGAGGGAGAGCAGACTCGCCGCAACGTTCAGGTTGTTCTTCACGCGGTGGTGGATCTCCTTGAGCATGCTTTCCCGCTCGATGGCGATCCGACGGATGGTCTCCTCCCGTTCCCGACGCTCGGTAATGTCCGTGTGGGTTCCGATCATGCGCACAGGCTCGCCGTCGGCTCCCCGGTCGACTACCTTACCCCGCGCAAGTACCCAGATGTAGCTTCCGTCACCGGTGAGGAAGCGGTACTCACTCGTGAACATGGCGACCTCACCCCGCAGCGCCTTTTCCACCTCAGGACGCACCTGGGGAGCATCCTCCGGATGGATACGACCGAGCCAGTTCTCACCGGTCACACCGATCTCATCCCGGCTGAGACCGACCATGTCCAGAAACCCCCGGGAGAAGAAGAGGGTGTCGTCTGGGAGTTGCCAGTCCCATACGCCGTGGCCGGCCCCTTCGAGTGCAAACTGCCACCGCTCCTGACTTGCGCGCAGCTCATCCTCGCGACTCCGTACCGCTTCCGCCATTCCGCGAAAGGCCTTCGCCAGCTCCCGGAGCTCCCGGAACCCGGCACCCGGGACGCTGCCCGGCAGAATCTCCCGGCTCCCCGCCGCGAGTGAATTGGCCCCGGCAGTGAACTCGCGAAGCGGCGCAACGATCGAACGGCGGGCAGCGCGGTTGAGAAGGTAGGTGCCCAGTAGCAGCAGAAAGAGAACCGCCCCGATCGTCACGAGAGCGCGCCCCGCAAGGGGAAGCAGGATCTCGGCCACATCCAGGCCCAGGATGACCAGCCAGCCGCTCGTCGCCTCTCGTGTTCCGCTCAGGAGCACGCGTCTGCCGTTCACGCGCTCTATTCGCGTCTTCGACGACCGGTCCTGCATGGCCCCTATGATCTCGAGATGGCCCACATTCTGTTGCTCCTGAACGACGGTGGAATCCGGATGGGCCAGGACGTTGCCGTAGTGATCCGTGATGACCGCGATGCCCGTTCGGCGTCCCTCCTGGATAGTGCCGGCGTACTCCTGCATGGCATCCAGATCCAGCTCAGCCAGAAGGATCTCGTTCGGTGACACCCGACGGGCGAGTCCGATCACGATGTGCCCGGCAACGGGGCTGTAGTAGGGCACCGTGAGAGCACGCACACCGTGCGTTGGCGTCCAGAGGAGAAGCCCGGAGAAGTCGGTCTGCGCAACCGCTTCCGGGGCGCTTGTCAGGACACGCCTCGATCCATCCAACAGCAACACGCGATGAAACGCCTTGGAGGTGCGCAGCAGCATCCGGAGCTCAGCGACCGGGTGCGCTGCTCCCGGCGGCGTGGTAGCGCTTCCGGAGCCGCCACCACCCGGCCCGTACGGTCTGCCCTCCCCGGCGATGTGTGCCGCGGTGAGGTCCAAGAGGCGCTCCGCCGAGTCGAGAAACATCCGCACGTACTGTGCGGCTGCCTCGGCGTCCCGGCGCTGACGCGCCCGGGCATCCTGAACAGCGAGTATGCCCCACGCCGCGGCGCCCAGGAGGGCCAGCACGACGCCGGGCAGGAGCAGACGAAGGACGAGCGTGCGAAAGAATACGCGCCCCAGGGGCTGTATCCGGGTGCTTCTATCCATCCTCCTCACCAGTCCTCTCCCGTCCCGGATGTCGTCTCCCGGCGCAACGGCCGGAACTTGCCGCCTTCCATGACGAAGAGCCGCGCCGGCGCAACGGTGTCGCCGAACTCGTTGATCGTCAGGGGGCCGTGGAGGCTCGGAAAATCCTCGATCTGCGTGAGCGCCTCGGCCAATTGTTCTTTCCGTCCGTTGGTGCGCTTCAGGGCTGTTGCAAGGACCCGTACCGCGTCGTAGGACTGCGCCGCCGCGAATGAAGGCTCGCGGCCAAAGCGGTACCGGTAGCGCACGGCGAAGTCGCTGTACGCCTTCGTCTCGGTGGTCCCGCGAATCGATCGTGCGGTGATGATCCCTTCGACCGCTGTTCCGCCGTAGGAGGTAAGCGCCTCCGTGGCGGCCCAGCCGCTGGTCACTATAGTGGCCGGCGCATCCCCGGCCTGAAGGGCCTGAGCGATCCGCGCCGTATCACGGGCCGAGGCGATGACAAGGATGGTCTCCGGCTCGCCCTCCAGGACGGCACGCAACTCCTCGCGAACGTCTCCCTCACCAACGCCGGAGAACTCGACCTCATGGAGCATCTCTCCGCCGGACTCAGTGAAGGCCGCGCAGAAGGCGTCGTTGAAGGGGTCGCCGTACGTGGAGTTCTCGGAGTCCCGTATGCTCGCCGCAGTGGCGAACCCGCCATCCGTCGCCGCCCAGCTACCGAGCAGCGCAGCGGCCACGTCGGTGGTACCCTGGATCCGGAACAAAGGGTCATCACGGTCCGACAGCGTCGGCGTGGATGCAGTCGGGCTCAACAGAACCAGATCGTGTTCGCGGGCAACAGCGACGGCCTGCGCGCTCGCACTCGAGGTCATGTGACCGATAATGGCAACTACGCCCGCTTCGGCGAGCTCGGTGTCTACCGCGACAACACGCTGATCGCTGTTCTTGTCGTCACGAATCAGAAGCTCGATTCGTCCACCTTCGACACCGCCCGACTCGTTGATCTCCTCGACGGCGAGCATGGCTCCGTTCCGCCCCTGAACGCCGAGATCTGAATAGACGCCGGTCAGGGGGCCCACGAATCCCACCTTGATCTCGCGACCCGCGCACGCGACAAGCGTGACCCAGGCACCCGCGGCAAGAAGAAGGATCGCCGGAAGCCGGCGGCGGCGTTCGTTCCGGTGGACGGAACGACCGGGGTGCCGGTGGACGGCGCAGCGTACGTCCCGGCGCCCTGTCCGGAGTCCACCAGTACTCATCATCCTAAAAGCTCTAAAAGGCATTCTTGCGCTATTATAACTGTTTCAGGTGAGGATATCTACGGGTAGTGCCAGGCGGGATGAGTAATTCTTCTCAGCGCACGGCGCAGGTCTCGCTTCTGAAGTCGGTTCAATCTTCTGAGCTGCGGTTGACCACAACCGACCGGCGCGACGTTGTTGACAGGAGGTCCTCGTACCGGGAGTACACTTCAGCAACGACGTCACGCCAGTGAAGGTAGATGTCCCTGAGCGCCCCCTGCCCGACACGGCTCGTCAGATCGTGATCCAGCACTGCGCCCTGCAACGCCGCCGCGAGGGATTCCACGCTGTTCTCCACCAGAAACCCGCTCTCCCGGTCGGTCACCCCTTCCGCGGCGGAAGCGCCGCGGATGAGCACCGTCGGGACCTCGAACGCCGCGGCCTCCCGCATGACAAGGGGCGCATTGTCATACAGAGATGGAAACAGGAGGAGGGTCGCCGCGGCGTACAGCTCCTTCAGTCGCTCCCGCTCGAGAACGAGACCGAGAAACACCGTCTCCTCTGCAATGCCGACGCTCCGACACAGACGCTTCATGGCGCGCTCGGCGTAGCCGGTCCCGGCAAAGACCATTCGAAACTGCGCACCACGCTTCTTCATGAAGCCGAGAGTTCGAATGATGAGCTCGACGTTCTTCTCCCACCGGTGCTGCCCGACGAAGAGATACATTGGAACATCCCGTGACTGGCCATTCACGAGGGCCCGTCCGCGTTCGGCAAGCTTCGCTTTCTCCTCGACGGTCGGTGCCTCCAGGTCCGTTCCATTCGGTATGACCTCAATGGCGCCCTTGTACCCGTACTGCTTCAGCGTCTGTGCGGTCGCACGATTCGGCGCCCAGACCTGCGTAGCCTTCTGGTAGAAGTTCACGACGTATCGGATACCGACGTCGGCCAGAGTCGGGGATCCGGTAACCTTCAGGAAGTCGTCTCGATACTTCGAGTGAAAGGTCGCTACGAGCGGAATGCCGCGTCGTTTCGAAGCACCCTGCGCGAGCCGCCCGGACACAAACGGGCAGTGCGCGTGGACAACGTCGAAGTGTCGCGTCTGGAGTTGCCGCATGAACTCCGGGTCGATCCACGGCAGCCCCGCGCGGAAGGGTTTCATCTGCGGAAGCTCGACCGCGCGGAAACGAAGCACTTCGTAGTCGGTAGTGTCCGTATATCCGGGAGCCTCCGGCGCGACGACGATTGCCGTGCCGTGCTTCCGGTGAATCCAGTGTGCGTAGTTCTCCATGCACACGCCGACACCGTCCATGATCGGACGGTAGCTGTCGTTAAACTGACCAACACTCAGACCCACCGGCAACATCCTTTCAGTGACGGTCCACCCTACCACGATGCCGCTTGGAGTGATACCGCGTGCGTTGCAGCAGAGTGGAGGGACATCGCCCCGCGACGTGGTCATGGCAGAGCGTGTCCGACGTGATATACACTGTCGCCATGTCATACATCAACACTGCTCGTCGCTCCCGCCGGGGCGGCATGGTCTTGAGCATGTTTGCTGCTCTGCTCGCTTCATTGGTCTTTCTTACAGGGTGCGCCTCGACACCCAGGAGCTTCGAGAATCCCACCGAGCCCGAGGTGCGCGTCCTCGTGGCGGAGCTGAGGCAGGAGACCAACTCATTCTCACCGGTTCCAACCACCATGGAGGACTTTGCGGCAAGCGGTATCCACCGCGGAACCGCTCTCATGGACTTCGCCCGGGAGGGCGACGGGACTCTGTCCGGCTTCACCGCAGCCATTGCCGATCACGGTGAGGGCCGCATTGAAATTGTGCCGACCCTTTCGGCCCGCGCAGTATCAGGTGGTCCCATTCAGCGCGGGACTTATGATCAGTTCAAGAATGAGATCCTCCAGATTGCCCGCGCAGAGGCGGATAGCGTTGACGGCGTCTATCTCTCCCTCCACGGCGCCATGGGCGTCGACGGCGTACGTGATCCCGAAGGGGATCTCCTCGTCGCCCTGCGGGATGTCCTGGGATCGGAGATCCCGATCGGGGTCTCCTTCGATCTCCACGCCAATCTCACGCAGCGACGGGCCGACAACGCGACCTATATTGTCGGGTACCAGACCAACCCTCACCGGGACTTCTTCGAAACGGGGTATACCAGCGGGGAGATCATGGCCAAGACCGTGCTGGGACAGGTGAAGCCGGTCATGGTGGTGCGGAAGATGCGCCTCCTCAAAGGCGGTGGCATCAACATCGATTTCCTGGCTCCCATGCGATCGATCTTCCGGAAGATGGACCGCATGGAGCGTGATCCCGAAGTCCTGAGCGTCTCCAATTTCATGGTCCACATCTGGCTGGACGATCCCGAGCTCGGCTGGAGCACCGTCGCCGTGACCGACGGCAATCAGGAGCGCGCGGCGGAACTCGCGGACGAGATTGCAGGCCTTGATTGGGAGGTGCGTGATGTGCCGCATCCCCCCGCTCTTTCTGCGGAAGAGGGCGTCCGGGCGGTTCGCCGCGCCGGCCTTGCCCGCGCCTTCGGAACGACCGTGATCTGCGACGTGGCCGACGCCGTCGGCGCGGGAGCCCCGGGTGAGAACGCCTGGATCCTGAAGGCCTTCCTGGAGAACGACCCGGAGCTGACCACCTACATTCCGTTGCGGGACGCCCCCGCTGCACGGCAGGCCTGGGCGGCTGACATCGGGGAGACCGTGACGGTGTCGCTAGGACAAACCCTCGAGACTACGTACAACACCCGGGTCGCCTACACCGGTGAGGTGATTCACAAGACGGAGACCGACAGCGACGGCAAGACCGTGGTGGTGAAGCACCAGGGTATTCACCTGATCCTCACGGAGCGACCGACCACCGCGCGGGAGCCGGAGTTCTTCACGGACCTGGGACTTCCGCCCCGCAAGGCCGACGCCGTGGTGGTGAAAAATCTCTTTCCCTTCCGCTTTACCTACATGGCGGTGAACCGCAAGACCATCAACGTCATGACTCCCGGCACGACGAGCATTGACGTATTCGGGCTCGAGTACGACGAGGTGCCGCGGCCGATCTATCCTCTGGACCCGATCGACGACTGGCAACCCTGACGGGCCGGCTGAGCAGCCGGCTACCCGGTCAGAGGAAACACCGAGACGAGCATCCAGCCGAAGAAGGGCGCTGCGCCGAGAGCGTACGCCCAAGGGTCGTCCAGAATGGCGGCGGCCACGGACAGGATCAGAAAGACCACCGGCAGCACCGGCAGAACCAGGACGACAATGAAGAGCCCGGAGACCGTTACCCCGGCGAGGCCGAGAGCGCCGACGATCGCAGCTGTCTGAGCAAGATAGATCGCGGCGCGGCCCGCCCGGGTTCTCCCGGCCTGGCACACCCCGGCGGCGAGCAGCCACGGGAGACAGAGGAGCGCAAGAATGGGCCACCTCGCCAGGCGATACGGAATGAGAAGCCACTGCAGAGCGACTTCCTGAGTCATTACGCCGACGGCGACCCAGAGAAAGGCGAAGAGCCCAAGACCGAGGAGTAGACTGCGACCGGTCGGGAGACGCAGACGCGTTCCCCCGGCGAGCCAGATGGCTCCAAGGTTCCCGAACCAGAGAGCTACCGCGCCGCCCACGAGCATGCCCCCGAGACGTGTGATGGGCAGAAATGTGGCAAGCAGAGCCAGGATCCCCGTCGCGGCAAAGGGCCCTGCAACCATCCAGGCCCACCACAGTCGTCGCCGGCGGGGGTGAACCTGCTTGTCCGGGTCGGCAACGCCCCGCGCGTCATCAACGCCCCCCGCATCGTCAGCACTTTCGGTCTTTCCGTCCCCGTCTGACCGCAATGCCGCTGGCCGTCCGCGGCGGATGAGTGGAGCCGCAGCCAGAGCAAGTAGCATCCAGCCAATGACGTGAAGGCCGTAGAAGAGTCCCCGCCGGTCGCGGTAGGGATCCATCCCGGCCCCGTACTCAATGGCCGCGGTTGACCAGTCCGGACCTGCCTCCCCCGCCGGGCCCGCCCCGGAGCGCCCGACCCCGGAACGGCCAACCGCGGAGCGCCCAAAGGTTGCCTCCAGCCAGCGCAGCAGTGTGTGCTGGCTGCGCCTGTCGAAGAGGATCGTAATGTGCTCGCGTCGCGGTACCTCCAGAAGCGCCCGGGCGGTACCGTCCGCGAAATCCTGCGCACTGCTGCGGGCGCCTCCCGCGCGATCGAGCAGATCCCGCCCGTTCTCCAGGAAGCGTGGTTCCCAGGTCCCGGCCTGGAGAAGAAGGTTCCGTGGCAGAGTCTCCGTCACGGCCGCACTGGTGGGCGAAATGGCTACGACGGCGTCGAATGTCTCGGGAAGCCGAATCCCTGCCGCCATGGCGGCGCCGCTTCCCATGGAGTGGCCGACGATTGCCAGGCGGTCCGGGTCGACCTCCTGCTGTCGCGTCAGGTACGCCAGCGCGGCGTCAACATCGTCCTGGAGGACATTCCTGGAGTCGTCCAGTGCCCCCGCGTTGGTGCCGTGGCCGTCGAAGTCCCAGAGCACGACGCCGTACCCCGCGTACGCCAGAGTGTAGGCGTACCCGAGCATGATCTTCCGGGTGGAACCGAAGCCGTGAGCGATCAGCACGCCGGGCAGGTCACCTGCGGAGGCCGCGTCCGGATGCACGACGTAGGTCACGGGCAATCCGTCCGTCTCGCCCATTCGGTTGCGCCGGATCGTCAGATCCCTGGCCGGTTCCGTGATCTGCCACCAGGCCAGAACGATGAGTACAAGTCCGGCCGCGGCGGCACCCAAGTGAGTGGTCCTGTAGAGACGCGTCATCTCTCTCATAGTTGCTACATAGGTACCGTGCCCGGCGTGGAGGCGCAAGGGCTATCCCAGCAACCGGGGATTGGCCATCGGAGGCTTTCCGAATGAAACGCCAACGGGATCACAGCTCATCTCGCCGACGAGGATCCTTTCGATGGATCCGTTACCTGCTCTCGGCACTGCCCTCGCTACCGGAAGCAATGAAGACACCGGCGAGCCGGCGGGAACCGAGGCGAACGACTTCGTTCGCGGCAACCGCCACGTCTACCTGGCGGAGGGTGTCGGAATCGTGCGGGTCGAGTACACGCACAAGAGCGGGGCAATTGCGCGGATCGAGCTGGAATCGTACTCAGTGGAACCCTCCATTTGTGCGATTCCGAAACCTCTGATAGAATCTCCATTCTCCGCGAAGGGAGGGTGTGCTTCTGATTGATGGACTAACAATCACCGTCGTCGGCATGCTGGCGGTGTTTGCCTTCCTGGGCGTCCTGGTCCTCTCCATGGCGCTGCTGAAATGGGTCGTCGACCGGCTGCCGGGACCTGCGGAGTCTGCCGCGGCAGGCGCGGCGGGTAAGACGGGCTCGGCTCGACCCGAAGCGCCGCGGCACGACACCGGTGGCCGCTTTGGCGGCCGTCGGCAAGGCAGCGGCGGTCGAATGGGCGCGCGGCGAGGGAAGGCGGCGGAGCGCGCTGCCGTCGCCGCCGCCGTTGCGGCATACCACGCACACAGGAAAGACACGGCATCATGAAGCGATACGTGGATACCATGGTCACGGCGTTCCGTGACGGCTTTCAGTCCTTCTTCGGCGCGCGGGTGCTGACGCCGGACTTCCTCCCCGCCTTCGAGGCCGCAGTTGATGCGGGGATTCGTCACCTGGAAGTGGGCGGCGGCGCGCGCTTTCAGTCCCTCTACTTCTACTGCAACGAAGACGCCTTCGCCATGATGGACACCCTGCGCTGGAAGGCGGGGCCCCAGACGGAGCTTCAGACCCTGGCGCGGGGAACGAACGTGGTAGGTCTCGACTCACAACCGCGGGACATCATTGACCTCCACGCCAAACTCTTCGCCAAACACGGCATCTCGAAGATCCGCAACTTCGACGCCCTGAACGATGTGAACAATCTCATCCACTCGGGCCGTGCGATCGCCGAAGCGGGTCTCCGCCATGAGGTCACCGTCACGCTCATGGGCCTGCCACCGGGACTCACCGGAGCGCACACCCCGGACTTCTACATTCAGGTGCTCCGGAACATCCTGGATGCGGACATTCCCTACGAGGCGGTCTGCTTCAAGGACGCATCCGGCACAACGCCCCCTGCAATCGTCCATGAGACGATTCAGCGCGCCCGGCAACTCCTTGGCAACGAGGCGCGGATATCCTTCCACAGCCACGAGAGCGCGGGCATTTCCATTCAGCAGTACGTGAGCGCCCTCCAGGCCGGAGCGGACCAGGTGGATTGCTCCCTGGCACCGGTATCCGGCGGCACCGCCCAGCCGGATATCCTGACCCTCTATCAGGCGCTGCACGGCACCGACATAGAGCTTGATATCGATGTTCACAAGATCCGCGAGGTCGAGCAGATCCTCCACGAGTGCCTGGAGGACTACTTCCTGCCCCCGGAGGCGCTCTCAGTGCAGCCGAGTGTCTTCTTCTCACCGATGCCGGGCGGCGCTCTCACCGCAAACACCCAGATGATGCGGGACCACGGCATCCTGGACCGCTACCAGAAGGTTGCCGACGCCATGACCGAGGTCATTGCCAAGGGCGGTTTCGGAACCTCGGTTACACCGGTGAGCCAGTTCTACTTCCAGCAGGCCTTCAACAACGTCATGTTCGGGCCCTGGGAGCGCTTTGCCGACGGCTACGGCAAGATGGTCCTTGGCTACTTCGGCCGGACGCCGGTGCCGCCGGACCCCGAAGTCGTCCGCCTGGCGCGGGAGCAGTTGGCCCTGGAACCGACCGAGCGACCGCCCATCAACATCAACGATGAAGACCCCGAAAAGGGTGTCGCTGCGGCACGACGCATGCTCGAGACTGAAAGCCTGGAGCTTACCGAGGAGAACATCTTCATTGCCGCAACCTGCAAAGACAAGGGCATTGCCTTCCTCAAGGGCGATGCGCGCGTTCAGGTACGCAAGAAGGAGAAGGTCGAACCCGGCTGTGCCGAGGAGGAAGCGACGGGCTACACTGTCCGGATCGGCGGGAAGGAGCACAACGCCGTGGTCGAAGGGGACCGGGTGATCGTTGACGGCGTCGCCTACGAGGTGTCCGTGGCGCAGGCCGCCCCGGGGGCGGCAGGTTCCCGCTCCATCCCCGCCGGCGCGGCGGTAACCCCGGAAGCGGGTTCAGCCACCCCGGGGGTCGCCGGATCCAGCACCGGGACCGCCCCGCCGGCCCCCGGGTCCGCCGCGGCCGGCACGACCAGTGCCGGCTCCACTGCGACCGGCTCCGCAGCGCCCTCCGTGATCAAGGCGCCTTTTTCCGCCCTGCTCCTCCGCATTGAGGCGCCGCCGGGAACCTGCGTAAACAAGGGAGACACCGTCGTCGTGCTGGAGAGCATGAAGATGGAAACGGAGCTCGCCTCGCCGATCGACGGGACGGTGCAGACTCTCAACTACAGCCAGGGCGATCAGATCGAGAGCGGCAGCGTCGTGGCGACGGTCGCACCGCTTTGAGGGCGCGAAATGAGCATTGACACCGCTCTGGTCGAGCTCTGGAACACCACCGGCGCCGCCGGCTTCTCGGTGCGGCAGATCATCATGATTGTGGTGGGGTTTGTGCTCATTCATCTCGCGATCGCCAGGCGTTTCGAGCCGTTGCTGCTGGTCCCTATCGGCTTTGGCGGCATCCTGGCGAACATCCCCTTCATTGGCATTGCAGAGGCGGGGGGATTCATCGGGCAGATCTACGACTTCGGGATCTCCCGCTGTTCATCTTCATGGGTGTAGGCGCCCTCACCGACTTCGGGCCACTCCTCGCGAACCGCCGGACGGCGCTCCTCGGCGCGGCGGCGCAGTTCGGGATCTTTGCGACCCTTCTGGGAGCGCTCGGCCTGGCGCGGCTGGAAGGGATCGACTTTGTCCTGGCGGATGCCGCGGCGATCGGGATAATCGGCGGCGCAGACGGACCGACGGCGATCTTCCTGGCAGGCCGGCTCTCCCCGACCTACCTGGGATCCATTGCCGTGGCGGCGTACTCCTACATGGCGCTGGTTCCCATCATCCAGCCGCCCATTGTACGCGCCCTCACCACCCCTGCGGAGCGCCGCATCCGCATGGAGCAGCTCCGCGACGTGTCCCGCCGAGAGCGCATTCTCTTTCCCATTGTGGTGGTGACCATCTGCGCGATCCTGCTGCCCTCGGCGACGCCGCTCATCGGCGCACTCATGTTCGGGAACCTCATTCGGGAGTGCGGTGTCACCGATCGCCTGGCGAAGGCCGCCCAGAACGAGCTCATGAACATTGTCACCATTATGCTGGGCCTGGCGGTGGGCTCCCGTCTCTCCGGCAACACCTTTCTCACTCTGGAGACCGTGGGCATTCTCACCCTCGGACTGATCGCCTTCTCAATCGGCACCGCCTCGGGGGTTCTCATTGCGAAGCTCATGAACCGTCTGAGCCCGCAGAAGATCAACCCCATCATAGGTGCCGCCGGTGTCTCCGCGGTGCCCATGGCCGCCCGTGTCTCGGCGCGGCTCGGTCTCGAGTCCGATCCGGAGAACCACCTGCTGATGCACGCCATGGGTCCGAATGTCGCGGGGGTGATCGGCTCGGCGGTTGCAGCGGGAATTCTCCTGGCACTGGTGCCGCTCTTCGGATAGTACTCACAAGCCTGTTGATGCCCATCCGCGCAAGTCATTACCCAGCCGCGGATTGATGTCTCGATGTGGCCGAGGGCTTTGCCTGACGGCTGCCGGTCGCCCCAGGTCCTTGTGACTTGGTACCTTGCAGGAATTGCATCAACAAGCTTGTGGGTAGGTTATTTGGGCTGACCGTCGAAAAGCGCCTTGAACCGCTCCACCAACTCCGGGTCCAGGACGCTCCCGGCCATCTCCGACAGGATCCGGCACGCATCCTTGTGACTGTACTTGAGTGGCTTCCCCTGGGCCGGGCGGTAGCCGCGCTCGGTGGTTAGAGCGCTATAGACATCGGCCACTGCTACAATTCTTGCCCCAATGGGAATGTCCTCCCCTGCCAGTCCGTCGGGATAACCGCCGCCGTCCCAGTGCTCGTGCTCATGCCGAACAATCGGGACGACGCGCCGGTAGACGTCGAGGTTCTGCAGTATCTCGGCGCCGATGATGGTGTGGGTCTTCATGACCTCGAACTCGTCCGGATCCAGGGCGCCCGGCTTTTTCAGGATAGCGTCGGGGATGGCGATCTTCCCGATGTCGTGAATCGCCGCGCCGGACCGGACGGCGTCGACATCCTCGTCGGAGAGATTCATGGAAATTGCCAGCCGCTCGGTCAGCTCTTCGACGTCGTCGGAATGAGTGCCGGTGTACTCGTCCCGCTCAGCAAGGAGCTCGGTAATGCGCTTGAAGGCGAGGTGGGAGTCCCGGCGCAGCTTGAGGAAGTTGCGCGTAGCGTAGTGGACCAGGGCCAGTGGGACCAGAGCCAGGATCAGCAGTCCCCGCGAGTCCTGATAGAGCGTCGCCATGAGGATGGCCAGGACGCCCATGGTTATGAACTGGAGATGGACGTTCCGAATCCCCGCACGGAGCACACGGAAGAAGTCCGCCTCACCGTTGAGAGCAATGATCGCCGCAACCAGGGAGCTGTTCACGACGACGTAGCCAATGAAGGCGATTATCATGGCGAAATAGGAGTGCTCTACCCCGGGGAGAAGGCGCTCGGCGTAGGTGAAGGCCGCGGCCGCCGCCGTCACGGTGACCACGAGCTGACTCGTGTTGAACAGGACCGGAGCCATGAAACGCCACACCCCGTCGCCAAGCTTGTCCCATCGCAGAATAATCTCCGCAGGTAGTGTCGAGCACAGGACGACCCAGACTCCAACAGGCATGCCGCCAATGAAGACGGCGGCCATGGCCACCGCGACATGCGTGGAGAGGGCCCAGTCCGAAACGATCTCCAACTCGTATACCTGCGCCAGGAGAGAAGCAATTGCGAGGAGAATCAGGGCAAAGAAGTACTCGACAGGGTCCAAATCCATGGACGCCACGACCACGAAGTACAGGGCGGCAAGACACACCAGGAGTACATACAATCGCGCCTTGAGGGTCATCGCCTGACGGTATCACGTAATGCGCAAGGGGGAGAAGAACGAAGTCTGCGTAGAACGGCTCAGGCCCTGGAGAGAAGAGGAGGACGAGCGGAGCCCGAGCCGGGAAGCTTGGAGCTAGGTAGGGGGTGAATCTGGGGACAGGCGCAACGGGCTCACAAAAAAAACGGCGAGCCCTTCCCCCGTGGGGAGAACCCGCCGTCTTGACTCGTTCACGCTCCCGGAAGCCGCAGAGCCTGCCCGGAAGTGTGGATGGCAATCAACCTTTGCCGCCACCCGTCCATTTGAAACTGGAAGTGAGAGCGATGATTGCGATCGCCACCACAGCAATGACCATGAGCGTCCGGTTGTTGGTCACCTTGATCCACACCTTGTTCACACGATCGACGGCCTTCTCACTGTAACCCTGCCACTTCATACTACGCCCCCTACAATAATAAAGTATATAGTATTAATAAATTGTCTCTTTATTTTAGGCTATACCGAGGTAGCGGACTTGTCAACACTTTTTTTGCAAGAATATGCGCGAAATTCGCAAGTCGCCGTTCCGCGAGTACGGTTCTGTGGGGCATCATCTTAAGCATTGTGCGACATGACCGGACATGCAAGGAGGAATCGGGCGGTTCCTTTCTCGTGACGGGCGCGTGAAGACGGACCAGGGCCGGGCAGGGACTTTCGCGTCTCTCAAGCCGGGAAGCTCTGACCTCCGGCGGAGGCCGTCTTAGCCACGTCCAACCGGTTTTTGCAATACCCCGCCCTCTGCACGAAACTGTTCTCATTACATCTGCGGAGGGTCACATGACCAAAGCAATGAGGTTTGGCGCAATTGCCGGCCTGACACTCTTTGTTGGGGCCTGTGCTGTCTTTTTCGGTGGCGAGACGAACGGAGCCGCCACCGACGAAGACCCGGTCTCGATAACCTGGGGCATCTTGGATGTGGGGTCCGGCATTGAGTTCGACGCCAGCATCCCGGGCGTTGAGAGCTATCTGTCCACCACGACCGGCTACGATGTGACCATCCGGACCTACGACGCCTACGGCGACATCAAGGATGCCATGGCGGGAAGCGATCCTATCCTCGACATGGCCACCCTGCCCACCTTCACCTATCTCGTTGCAGAGGAAGAGAGCGGCGTAGAGTTGGTTCTCGCGGCCGTGCGGTTCGGCGCTACAACCTACCGATCGCAATTCGTGACCCGAACCGGCTCGGGGATTACGGAGATCGCCGACCTGGCCGGGTCAAACTTCATGCGGCCGGACCCGCTTTCGACCAGCGGGTGGATCATTCCGGAAATCACCATGCGTGCGGAGGGCATTGATATAACCGGCCTTACCGTCGTGGACGGTGCCGGGCACGACAGCGTCATCCGCGGCGTCTATGACGGACAATACGACGACGGATCCGGCGACCCGCCGGTCACGGTCGACGCCGGGGCAACCTTCGTGGATGCCCGCAGCACGGTGGAAGATAACCCGGACTATTCAGAGGTCTATACAACCGTCGCCGTGATTGGCACCAGCATCGACATTCCCAACGACTGCATTGCGGTCCACCCGTCTCTGGATAGCGCGGTACGTGAGGGCGTGGTGGAGGCGATTGTCGACGGCTTCGCCGGGGACGCTGCGAGCGCGTTCGAGACCATGACCGGCTGGTCCGCCGTCCAGCAAGAGGATCCGTCGTTCTACAACGACTTCACCCAGCTGCTCCAGGACGCCGGGGTCGATCCCGCCGACTACGTGGAGTAACCGCGGTGCCGCGCCCGCCGCAGCGTGGCGCCCCTTTTCTCCGCGCGCTAGAGCTCCACGAATCCGGGGTCGAAGTTGTCCGGTTCCGGAAAGGTGCGTTCGGCGCGGTTCAGCTTGCGGATCGCGTGCATTTCCTCATCCGTGAGCTCGAAGTCGAAGACCTGAAGGTTCTCGGTGATGCGCGCCGGCGTCACGGACTTCGGCAGCGCAATGATGCCGCGCTGCACCATCCAGCGAAGGGACACCTGGGTCGGGGATTTGCCGTGAGCATCGCCTATAGATATTAAGGTCTCATTCTCCAGAACATCCTGGATCTTGTCGCTCTTGAAGGGGGCGTACGCCTCCATGGCAATGCCCTTGGATTCGAGGTAGTCCTGAAGGCGCGTGTTCTGCAGGTGCACATGGCACTCCACCTGATTGACTGCCGGGACGACGCGCGCGGTTTGCAGAAGGGCGTCGAGGTGGTGAATGTGGAAGTTGGAGATCCCCAGGGTCCGCACCTTGCCGGCATCCGCCGCCTCTTCCATGGCCGCATACACCGCAGCGTTGCGCTCGTAGGTCCAGGGCCAGTGCATGAGGACGAGGTCGATGTAGTCGGTCCCGAGATTGTCCAGCGAGGCGTCGATCATCCGGGTCGTCGCTTCCTTTGTGTGGGCGCTGTTCCAGATCTTCGTGGTGACGAAGACCTCTTCCCGGGGGACGGAGCTGTCGGCAAGGGCTCGGCCCACTTCCTCCTCGTTCTTGTAGGCAACGGCCGTATCAATGTGGCGGTACCCCGCCTCCAGGGCGTGCAGCACCGCGCGATACACATCCTCTCCCCGCGCCCGGAAGGTGCCGAGGCCCACCATGGGTATCGAATACCCGCTGTTCAACGTGCGTTCCATGCGTTCTCCTTTTCGTCGTATCGGGCAAAGGTACCAACGCGGCAGCGCAGGGGGAAATGGGGGTTGTGGGGGCGGCGGCGAGAGGGGTCGGCGGGCCGGTGGGAATGCGCGCGGTTATTCGGAGAGGCCGTGTGCGAGGAGGCGGCCGAGGTCGCGGACGGCTCCGGCAACGTCGGTCACGCGCTTCTGGAAGAGCACTTCGATGCCGAGGTAGTGGGAGATGCCCATGAGGAAGTTGGCGACGACCGCCCGCTGGTGGGGTGGTACATCGCAGAGACTCGAAACGTACCCGTGTTCGAAGGCGTCATAATACTCGCGCACCGACTGCGGCACGACGAACTCCGCCTCCCGGACGATTTCGTAGTACTCGGGGTGGCCCGCGAAGTAGTGGAGGAAGTTCCACATGCCGTGGACCTCCTGGTGCCAGCGGGATTGAGTGCGAATCTGGTGTGTTCGAAGGAAGTGTCGGGTGCGCCGACCGATGTCACGGACCAACTCGGCGAGGAAGGAGTCCTTTCCGGAGAAGTGGTTGTAGAATGTGCCGACCGAATACCCCGCGGCCCGGGCAATGTCGACTACCTGTACCGCGTAGAAGCCGCGTTCACCGATCAACCCGACGGCCTTGTGGAGAAGACGGTCGTGCGGGGAGTCACCCTCGAGGGCGTCGGGTTCCGGAAGCGTCGTGAGGCCGATGACCTCGTCGGTCGCCTGGAAGATGCCGTTGAACAGCAACTCCGCCAGGAGGTCCTCGTCCGGCTCGAGGTCGCTCAGCAGCGAGCGTGTAGCGACAAATCGCAGGCCCGAGAGCAGATAGAGGTACTCTACCTCGGTGATGGTCCGACCGTAGATGCGTTCGGCCGTCGCCACGTAGAGGGCACGAATGCGCTCCTCGAACTGCGGAAAGCGGTATTGCCCCTCGCGGAACATCTTGACCTCACCGGCGTAGCGACGAGCGGCACCGGCTACGACCCGCACGAAGCTGCGAAGACGCTCCTTGACGGTATCTCCGGTCACACCGACAAGATCACGTTCGAGCTTCCCCAGGAAGGTTTCGAGGAGAACGAAGAAGAGCTCTCTCTTGCCCGGGAAGTATCGATAGAAGGCGCCGTTCGACATGCCTGCCCGGCGACAGATCTCCGCAACCGAGACCGCGTCGTACCACTCCTCGGAAAAGAGCTGCAGTCCCGCGGACCTCAGTCTCGGCAGGGTATCGCGCGCCATCAGCGGGCCTCCAGAGGTTCGAGGGCGAATGCCCAGGGAATGCCCCTCCCAATCGGGAGGGGCAGACATGGTGCAGAAAGGACCTAGTTCAGGATGTCGTTGATCGGCTCGAGGGGCTGCTCAACGACCCAGTTGGGTCCGTCCGCGTAGGTCGCCCGGAGCAGCGACATGGCCTGCGTACCAACGCGGCGGCCGTCGGAGAAGTCGACCGATCCGCCGAGCGGAATGTTCACCGGCTCCTCTTCCATGGCGGCAACGTAGTTCTCCCAGGTGAGAGGATCCTCGCCGACCCGCTCGAGGCCCTGGACGAAGATCGCTGCGGCAATCCAGCCCGCCTGAGCGTAGGGATTGCCTGCCAGGGCCGGATCGATCTTGGAGACCTGGTCGGCAAACTCGATGAGGCCCTCAGTCTGGTTGCCCGCTTCGTCGACCACCTGCAGCCATGCACTGGCGTGCACGTCGAAGGAGTTGAGGGCTTCCTGTACACCTTCAACGAAGGTCGGAGCTGCGTTGACGTAGCTGGTGATGGCCGGCGCGGAGTTGCCCGCGGCCGCCAGCGCCTTGATGGCGACTTCTGCCGGAACCTGGTTGGCTGCAACCAGGACCACGTCCACATCCTCACTGATCATGGTCTGCGCGGCGGAGCTCATGTCGTTGGAGTCAGGGGGGACCTGGACCGCAACGACTTCGACACCGACCATCTCGGCTCGACGCTCAATGCCCGCAAGGAGACCTTTGCCGTCATCAGCGTTGGGGTAGATCACCCCGACCTTCTCGGCACCGAAGTCCCCAACGGCGCGAGCTACCATGACCTCGCCCTCGGCGTCGTAAATCGGCTGCACCGGGAAGGATGCCCGGGCGCCGTCCTCGGCGTTCAGGTCAAAAAGAGCGCGGAGGCCGGTCGCGTAGTAGACCCGGGGAATACCAACAGTATTGAGGTATTCCATTGTCGCGGCGACGGTCGGCGTGCCGAAGTGGCCCACGAAGGCGAAGATCTGGTCGTCTTCGACCAGACGCTGCGCGTAGGTCAGTCCCTGTGCGCCGTCGAACTCGTCGTCATAATGCACCCACTCGATGGTCCGGCCCGCTACACCACCGGCCTCGTTGACCATGTTGAAGTAGGCCTCAATGCCCTGGTTGAAGGGCACGCCCACTGCAGCAAGGCCACCGCTGGTTGCGGCACTGTTCCCGACGAGAACGCTATCTTCCGTCACGCCCTGCGCGGCGGCGCCCTCCTGCTCTCCCCCGGCCCATGCGGCGAAGACGGTCACGGCGATCATCAGAAATACGATCGCGATTCTTTTCATCTCTCCCTCCTTGGAAGTGTTCAATTCCAGGTCGAGCGCCCGGCCCGATTCCGGTCCGGCACCTTTCCGGCCCGGCCCGATCCTGGAGTGATTACGTATTTGGTGAGCTCACGTGTTCTCGCGGCCCAGGTAGGCCGCGACGAGCTCCGGGTCGTTCTGCAACTCCGCCGCAGGCCCCTCTTTCACGACGTTGCCCACCTGGAGCACGTACGCGTAGTCCGAAATCTTCAGCGTCTGCAAGGCGTTCTGCTCGACGATCAGGATGGTAGTCCCCTCGTTCCGGAACTCCTCGATAATCTTGAAGATGTTTCGGACGATCATCGGTGCAAGGCCGAGAGAAGGCTCGTCGAGGACGAGAAGTCTGGGCGACGCCATGAGCGCCCGGCCGATCGCGAGCATCTGCTGCTCACCACCGGAAAGGGTCTGGGCAACCTGGTCTTTCCGCTCCTCGAGAACCGGAAAGTAGCCGAAGACCCGGCGCAGATTCTCATCGCGCTCGGCCTTGTCCTTCACGGTGAAGGCGCCGATCTGCAGATTCTCCTGCGTCGTGAGCTCACCGAAGATCTGACGCCCCTCCGGAGCCTGGACAATCCCCATCTTGGTGATCTTCTCCGCGCTGAAGCCGGTTATGTCCTCACCGTCGAAGCGCACCTCTCCCGTTACCGCCGGGACCAGACCGGAGATCTTCTTGAGAAGCGTTGATTTTCCACCGCCGTTCGAGCCGAGCACCGCGACAATGCCCCCCTGGGGCACCGAGATCGTTACCGACCGCAGCGCTTCAATGGCGCCGTAAGAGACGCTCAGATTTCGTACATCGAGAAGCGCGTTCATTCCTCGTCGTCCTTTCCGAGATAGGCTTCCTGCACGAGCGGATTCGCTTGAATGCGCGTAGGCGCATCCATCGCGAGGAACCTGCCGAAGTTGATCGCACAGACGCGGTCGCAGATGTTCATGACAAGGCCCATGTCGTGCTCGATCAGAAGAATGGAAGTATTGAACTGGTCCCTGATCCGATAGATCAGTGCATCGAGCTCGTCCGTCTCCTGATCGTTCAAGCCTGCCGCCGGCTCGTCCAGAATGATCAGCCGCGGCTCGGTCATGAGGGTGCGGGCGATCTCGATCTTCTTGAGGATGCCGTAGGGCTGACCTGCCGCGTAGTAGTCCTTGAGGTGACCAATGCCCAGAAAGTCCAGGATGCCCGCGGCCTTCTCTCGCATCTCCCGCTCCTCGCGCCGCGCCTTCGGCGTCTTCAGCAGGTGCGAGATGATGCCCGTCTGGAAGTGGGTGTGGCTTCCAACCATGACGTTGTCCAGGATGGAGAGGTCCCGCACGAGCTCCAGGTTCTGGAAGGTTCGGGCAATACCCCGCTGTACCACCTCGGTCACCCCCAGTGAGCGAAGGTCAATGGGGCCGCCGTCGACGTGAAGTCGAATCGAACCGGTGTACTCCTTGTAGAACTGAGTCACGCAGTTGAACACAGTAGTCTTGCCGGCGCCGTTGGGCCCAATGAGTCCCACGATCTCCCCCTCGTAGACGGTGAAGGTGAGATCGTCTACCGCCTTCAGGCCGCCGAAGGCCATTGATACGCCGTCGAGCTCGAGGATGGGTCGTCGTTCGGTCACTTCGATTTCCTCCCGCCGGCGGGCCGGTCCTCGGCCTTGCGGCCTCCAGTCATTCGATTCTTCGAACCAACAAAGAGCCGCTTCAGATCCTGCCCGACAAAGATGAAACCCCGCGGATAGAAGAGAATCACGAGTATGATGAGCCCGCCCGAGAACACGTATGAGATATCCCCCAGAAGGTCCTTGAGGAGCAGGTTCGGGAGGCCATAGATGATGATGGCACCCAGGAACGTACCAATGATGGACTTGAACCCGCCCACGACCACCATGGCAATGATGAGGAGGCTGATGTTCAGCGTCCACGCCCGGGTCGGTGCGTTCTGGAAGTAGAGAGCGTAGAGAATACCGCCTGCCGTCGCGTACAGGGTCGCAGTGACAAAGGCGGTGAGCCGATACTTCAGCAGGCTGATTCCCATGGCCTGCGCGGCATGCTCACTCCGGCTCATGGCCATGAGTGCCCGACCGGTCCGGCTCTTCACGAGGTTGTGCATGAGGACCATCATGACGAACATCACCACAATGACGATCCCGTAGAGGATGCTTCGCTGGTCCTGAAGGATCTGGTTCAGCTCAATGAGCCCGAACAGCCGCACCGAACCAATTGAAATGAACTCACCACCGAAGACCGGCACGGAGGTGTAGATCTGCCGGAGGATCTCCCCGATGAAGAGCGTGGCAATGGCGAGGTAGATACTCTCCACCTTCAGGGAAAAGAGCCCGATTACCGCGCCGAGTGAGCCGGAAATGAGCAGGGTGAGGATCGCGGCGACTTCGAAGGGCAGTCCCATCTGAAGAAAGACCCCGACACCAAGCGCTCCCGCGCCAATGAACCCGGCGGTCCCAAGGGAGATCAGCCCGCTGAACCCCAGGAGGATGTTCATACCCAGGGCTACCACCGTGTAGATCGCCGTATAGGCAAAGACGCTCATGGTTGAGAAGCGCATGAGTCCCAGATGCGGCAGTACGGCAAAGATGAGCAGAATGGCTCCCAGCAGCGTGAACTGAAGGATCGGCTTGTTCTGGAGCGCCCGGCCGAGCCCGAGGCCCTGTTTTGCATTCATGGTTCCGCTCATATCGACCTATACCTTCTTCACCAGCTTCTTCCCGAACAGGCCGTAGGGCTTGAAGTACAGGAAGACGAGAATGAGCGAGTAGACAATGACATTGCCCCAGATATCCGAGATATAGAAAGCTGTGAAGTTCCGGGCAAAGGCAATGATGAAAGCGCCGACAACCGGACCGAGGAACGTCGAGAAGCCCCCGAGGACACCGGCGAAGAAGGCGCTCACCTGCACGTCAAGGAGCATGTTGGGGTTCACGCTCGCCTGCGGTGCCACGATCAGCGCCGCCAGAGTACCCATCATGGCCGCGGCCGCCCAGGAGATCATGGTCACGGTTCGAGTGGGAACGCCCATCAACTTGGCCGTGGTCTCGTTCGCCGCGGTCACCCGGATCGCGAGCCCCCAGCGCGTGTTCTGAATGAACCAGAAGAGAAAGCCCATGAGACCAAGGCTGATGACGATGACAAAGACCGTGTTGTAGCGCAACGTCGCGCCGGCGATATCGACACTGGCCCCCGGAATGAAGCTCGGCAGTCGGTACGGGTCCACCCCGAAAAGGAGGGGGATCAACCCGGTGATCACCATGATCAACCCGAGGGTGATGATCTGCTTGGAGATGGGGCTCACCCTGGATGCCGGCCGGATGATGAAGGTATCGATCAGAACACCCGTGACAAAAGCCGTGATCAGCGACGCAAGCGCGACGAGCCAGATGCTCCATCCCCAGCTGAGGAGGAGAATGCCTGCCACATAGGCGTTCAGCGTGCCGATGGACCCCTGCGCGAAGTTCGTAGTCCGGCTTGTCTTCCAGATCAGCGCAATGCCGAGCGCCGCCAGGGCGTAGGTGCTTCCGGTCTGCAGACTGTTGAATAGGATTCGGAGGATTTCCGCCATTACATCTCCCACGATTCGTGAAAACTGAATCAGTCCTCACGTTGTCGCGATTTTTGCATTGCGCGACACATCTGTCAAGAGAAAAGTGAGAGATGATTCACTTTTTGCAGCAGCCGCCGCTATCCCTTGGGCACAAAAGTGTGTAGCTTCCCCCCATGCACAAAGACGCATCCAACGACTCGCTTCGCAATATCGCAATCATTGCTCATGTCGATCACGGCAAGACGACCCTGGTGGATTCCCTCTTTCGACAGTCCGGTGTGTTTCGGGAGGGACAGGAGGTTGCCGAGCGCCTCATGGACAATCTGGACCTGGAGAAGGAGCGCGGCATCACCATTGCGGCCAAGAACAGTGCCATCATGTGGAAGGCCGTGAAGATCAACATCCTCGATACTCCCGGCCACGCCGACTTCGGCGGCGAGGTGGAGCGCGCCCTATCCATGGTGGACGGCGTGTTGCTGTTGGTGGACGCCTCCGAGGGGCCCCTGCCGCAGACGCGCTTCGTTCTGGACAAGGCGCTGCGCCTCTCGTTGCACGTGGTGGTTGTCATCAATAAGATCGACCGGCCGGATGCCAGGCCGCAGGAGGTGCTCGACGAGATCTACGACCTCCTGATCGACCTCGAAGCGGATGAGGAACAGCTCGACTGCCCGGTGCTCTACGCCGACGGCAGAGCCGGCGTCGCCACCCGGGACCTGCAGACCAAACCGGAAAACCTCCACGTCCTCATGGATGCGATTCTCGAGGAGGTCCCGCCGCCCGCCTACGCCTCCGGCGAGCCCTTTCAGATGCTGGTCTCCGACCTCTCCTACTCCGACTTCCTGGGCCGCCTTGCGGTTGGGAAAGTCATGCACGGATCCGTGCGGAGCCGGGAGCAGCTCGTCTGCCTGGGAGAGGGAGGCCGGGTGACGCCCCTGAACGTCACGCAGCTCCAGGCGTACCGCGGCCCCGCCGTGGCGGAGGTCGACCGCGCCGAGCCCGGAGACATTGTCGTCCTCGCGGGCGTCGAAGAGGTGCACATTGGTGACACCATCTGCGCCCGGGAGGCGCCCAAAGCGCTTCCGCGGATCACCGTGGAGGAGCCCACGGTTTCCATGCGCTTCGCGCCGAACACATCGCCCCTGGCGGGAAAAGAGGGCTCGATCGTCCAATCGAGCCGCATCCACGAGCGCCTGGTCAAGGAGACGCTGCAGAACGTCTCGATCCAGGTGATCGAGGCGGAGGACAAGGGCGGCTTCACTGTCAAAGGGCGCGGCGAGTTCCAGATGGTGATCCTCATGGAGACCATGCGGCGAGAGGGCTTCGAACTCACCGTCGGGCGGCCCCGGGTCATCATGAAAGAGATCGATGGCTCCCGCCACGAGCCGATCGAGCACCTCTTTCTGGAGTGCGATGAGCGCTTTGCCGGCGTGGTCACCGAAAAGCTCTCGCAACGCAAAGGGCGCATGTTGAGCTACGAGGCGCACAAAGGGCACCGCGTCCGGCTTGAGTTCACCGTCCCTTCCCGGGGCCTCCTCGGCTACCGGGACGAGTTTCTCACCGACACGCGGGGGACCGGCATCATCAACTCAAGCCTTCAGGGCTACGAGCCCTACCGTGGCGACTTCCCGAGCCGCATTACCGGCTCCCTTGTCGCAGACCGCTCCGGCGAGGCGGTCCCCTACGCCCTCTACAACCTCGAGCCCCGGGGCTACCTCTTCATTGAGCCCGGCGACAAAGTCTATGAAGGAATGATAATCGGTGAGCACAACCGAGACGGCGACCTGAACGTGAACCCGACGAAGACCAAGAAGCTCTCCAACATGCGCGCCGCCGGCAAGGATGAGAACGTGGTCCTGACCCCCATCCTCCCTATGACCCTCGAGCGCGCCATTCAATTCATCCAGGACGATGAAGCCGTCGAAGTGACCCCACGCTCCATTCGCCTCCGCAAGCTGTGGCTGACCGCACAGGACCGCAAGGGGGAGCAGAAGAAGATGGCGGGGTGAGCGGGTGCACGAACCACCTTGACGGCCCCGCAGCGCCGACATATGATGCACATATGCGCACAACGATAACCATTGATGATGCAGTGATGCACGAAATCAAGCGTCGGGCGGATGAAACGGATAGATCGGTGTCCGGTGTAGTCAACGACATCCTCAAGGCCCATCTTGCCGGCCGGACCGACGAGGGGCCACCTTTCCGACAACAGACCCATGCGCTTGGTGCACGTGCCGGTATCAACTTCCACAAGTCCCTGGATTTCGCCGCTGAGATGGAAACCGACTACACCATCGACAAGCTCGAGCTCGGAAAATGATCGTTCCCGATCTGAACCTGCTGATCTACGCGGTAAACGAGGAAGGAACACATCACGAGCGCTGTAAGGAGTGGTGGGAGTCGGTCATGAACGGTGTCGAGGAGGTCGCCCTCCCGTGGGTGGTGACCCTCGGTTTTCTCCGTCTCACGACCTCTCCGCGGGTGTTTTCCTCACCGCTCTCTCCCAATGCCGCCTGGGAGCTGGTGGATGCCTGGCTCGACCGCCCGCTCTGCCGCGCCCTCGGCCCCGGCACACGCCACCGTGAGATCCTTACGACGCTCACTATTGAACACGGCACCGGCGGCAATCTCACAACGGATGCGCACCTCGCGGCGCTCTGCATTGAGCACGGCGGCGTGCTCTACACCGCGGACGCCGACTTCGGGCGCTTCCCGGCACTGAGGTGGAAGAATCCGCTGCGCTGAAGCCGCGCCCGTTCTCTACTGCCGCTCGAACACCCGGTAGCCCCACGCCTCGAGATTGAGGTCGATGCTGCCGTCCAGCCGATCTGCTTCACGCCGAAACACTTCACGGTAGGAGCCCTCGATTGCGGCGTCGGTGAGGCGCACGGATCGCTCCTCTCCCGACAGGTTTGCCACCACGAGCACCTGCTCGTCGCCGCGCTCCCGGAGAAAGGCGAGTACGTGGCGCGGCTGATCGTGATCGAGGACTCGGAGCGCTCCCCCTGCCCGGCCGTGCCACAGCGCCGGGTTGCGGTCCTTCAAGGCGGCCAGGGTCGTGTAGAAGTCCGCAAAGGCGTAGTCTCCCCAGTCGATTGAGTCGCGCTCGAAGAAGGCGAGGCGCCGGTCCAGCGCCGCCTCCTGGCCGCTGTAGATGAGCGGCATGCCGGGAAGTGTGAAGGTCAGCGCCGCAAAGGCCTTTGCCCCGTCGCCGAGGCGTTCGAAGACGTGGCCGTTCCAGGAGTTCTCATCGTGATTGCTGGTGAAGTTCATGATGATGTCCCGCTCCCGGTACCGGCGGTCCACCCGTTCGAAGTACGTGGCAATTGAGGAAGCCGGCCTGCTGCCGGCGGCAATATCGTTCATGAGGTGGTGGAGCTCCCAACCGTAGGTCATGTCGAAGCCGGCAAGGTGCAAGGACGGAGACTCCGCCTCGGCCAGCATGAACAGCGGCTTGATCTCGCGAAGCTCGGCGATGGTGCGCACCCAGAAGTCCGCCGGCACGCCGTGGGCGACATCGGCGCGGTACCCATCGACCCCAATCTCTTCCACCCAGAAGCGCATGGCATCCGTCATGGCGCGGCGCAACTCCGGGTTGTCGTAGTCGAAGGCGGCAACATCGGTCCAATCGGTGCCGGGAGGGTGCACGATCTCGCCTGCGGCGTCCTGGGTGTACCAGTCGGGGTGCGCCTCGACCCAGGGGTGATCCCAGGCGCTGTGGTTGGCGACCCAGTCCAGGATGACCCGCATGCCGCGGTCGTGCGCCGCCGCCAGAAAGGCTTGCAAGTCCTCCATGGTCCCGAGCTCCGGATTCACCGCCCGATAGTCCGCCACCGAGTAGGGACTCCCCAGGACTCCCTTGCGCCGCTCTTCGCCGATCGGATGGATCGGCATGAGCCAGATGATATCAACGCCCATCTCCGCCAACCGATCGAGGTGCTCCGCCGCTGCGGCGAAGGTTCCCGCTTGCGTGAACTGCCGCGTGTTGAGCTCGTAGATCACGGCGTTCCGGGACCACTCGACGTGGGTGTAGTCCGCGGCGGTCCCCGTGGCGGCGGTGTCCGCCCCCGGGCCGGCCGCTGCGGCCGCGCCCTCCCCGGCGCCGGTCTGCTCCCCCGGGCCTGAGGCGCAGGCGGTCAGAAGTGCAAAGAGAACCAGCGCGACGAGGGCTGCCGGTGGGCAGCGTGTCCACACTACGGACGCCCCGGCGCGGACGGAACGGCAGTCGGAATTGCGGCCAGGACCGCGCCCGGGACGCCTTCCAAGAGGGCGGCGAGGACGGCTTCCCGGACGGTCCGAGGAGCCTGCATTTGGACGATGTCTACGGTTCAACTTCTTCATGGCGGCATCCTCGTGGGGACGGCGCGCGGCGTCAAGTGGGGGTGGGAATGGAACACCGGAGGATGGAGGGCAAGGACGGACCCGCACGAAGGAACGTTGTACTGGCGCTTGCTTCATGACGGTACTTGCAATACCATTTTGGTATGCGTACTACCATCGACAGGGCGGGCAGGATCATTGTCCCCAAGGCCCTTCGCGAGCGCTACAATCTACGTGAAGGCACACCGGTAGAGCTGGAACCTGGGGCCGACGGAATTCACCTGAAAGCAGCACAGGAACATGCATCCCTTGTTCGCAAGAGCGGCGTCCTGGTACATCACGGTTCGGAAACCTCGAGCATTGACGTCGCGGACTCTGTTAACCGGGAACGGGAGAAGCGCGCCCGGAACATGGTCTCGGAGGATCCGGCAGAGTGACGGTCCTCTTTGATACCTCAGCGCTGGTACCCGCCGTCGTGGACCAGCTTGCGAATCATGAGAGCAGCTTCGCCTGCTTCCTCAAGTACACGTCCGAGCCGCATGTGGGGTTATGCTCGACCCACGCGATCGCTGAATGCTACGCAGTGCTCACGACACTGCCCCTGGCTCGGCCCGTTACGCCGGGTGATGCCCGCACTCTGATTAGGGAGACGCTCTTGAGACGCTTGCGAGTAGTCGAGTTAGAGACGGAAAGGTACCTCGATGCCGTGGATCAACTCGCCGAGAACGGCAGACCCGGCGGCGGCATCTACGACGCCCTGCACGTGCAGGTCGCCGAAGCCGAGGGGTGCGAACGCATATACACCTACAACCTCCAGCACTTTCGCCCACTCTGCCCCGAAGGCATTCTGGTTTCTGCTCCGTGAGCGGGCGGCGCTCGACCGGACAGAGTTACGGCCGGTACGCATCCTTCCGGTGATCAAGCCGTATGACAAACACGATTACCTTCTCCTGATCCACGGTGTAGAAAAGGCGGTAATCCCCGATCCGGTATAGGTAGAACTCTGAAAGCTCGCCTCTGAGGTGCTTGATGTTCGGACCGAAGAAAGGATTGTCCCGGAGAACGGGATACACGTAGTCGCGGATCTTGCGATAGATGCGCTGATACTCCCGGTTCGTCCGCAGCTGCTTCTCGAAGGTGCGCGTCTCTGCAATGCGAAAGCTATTCGATGACGGTGTAGTCTTCTTTGGCAATGTCGGATTTTCCCTGGTGTAGGTCGGCCATCAGCTCTGCATCGTTCACGATCTCCTGCATCTCCTCCTCTGAGACGAGGGTGTCCTCCGCCAGGTATGCAATCGTCGCATATTCAATGAAGTTCGAGATACTCCGCCGCTCACCCTCCGCGGCCTTGCGAATGAGGCTGTAGGTTTTGTCATCAAGTCGCAGCGTGATTGTCTTCGGCATGGCAGCCTCCTGTGCATGCAAAGTTATTCGAAATGCCTCATATGATCAAGGGGCGCCATTGTCGATGAGTAGCAGACGACCTTGACAAACAAGCCGGGCAAAGTGAAGCAGCAGCGTTGCCCCCGCCGTAACAGATGGCGGGATGCCACACGATCACG
>CAZZIE010000006.1:0-67475 GCA_964654185.1 uncultured Spirochaetaceae bacterium
ACCAGGAGGCGATGGACACCTACGGCTCGGACAAGCCCGATCTTCGCTACGACCTTCCCTTGCGGGACTTCGCCTCGGTCGCTGCGGGATCAGATTTCGGGGTCTTTAACACGGTTCTCGACAGCGGCGGTGCAGTGCGCGTCCTCCGCGCGCCGGGCTGCGCGGCATACTCCCGGAAGCAGATCGACGAGCTCGAAGCCACGGCGAAGGTCTACGGGGCCAGGGGCCTGGCCTGGATGAAGGTGAACGATGCGGGAGCGCTGGAAGGCGGTATCTCGAAGTTCTTCCAGGACCGTGCCGACCAGGTTCGCCGCGCCTCCGGAGCCGAGCCGGGGGATCTGCTGCTATTCGTGGCGGATACCTGGAAGACCGCGGTCACCTCCCTGGGCGCGGTGAGACGCGTCGTCGCGAGCCAACTCGGCCTGACGGAGGGGCAGCCCTTCCGGTTCACATGGATCGTCGACTTTCCCCTCTTCGAGTGGAACGAGGACGAGGAGCGCTGGGAAGCGGCTCACCACATGTTCACCATGCCGCAGGAACAGTATATTGACGACCTGGAGCGCGACCCCGGCGTGGTCAAGGGAGACCTCTACGACCTGGTCTGCAACGGCGTCGAGCTCGGCTCGGGATCGATCCGTATCCAGGATCCGGATCTTCAGCGACGGATCTTCAGCATTGTCGGCTTCTCTGAGGAGGAGGCGCAACGGCGGTTCGGCTTCCTGTTGGAGTCCTTCCGGTATGGGCCGCCGCCTCACGGAGGCATTGCTTTGGGACTGGACCGCCTGGTCATGCTCCTGGCGGGAGAAGAGAGCATTCGGGAGGTCATGACCTTCCCGAAGAACAGTGTCGGCGCAACTCCAATGGATGAGGCACCCTCCGAAGTAGATCCCGCACAACTCGAGGAGCTCGGTTTGCGCCTCATGGAAGTGAGCTCGCCCGATTCTGAAGACCAGCCCGGCTCTGATGATCAGCCCGATTCCGAAGACCAGCAGGAGTAACGCCATGTTCCGTGTCCAGACCTTCAACAAGATTTCCGATAAGGGCCTCTCCTATCTCGCCGGGGACGGCTTCGAGGTAGGCCCCGAAGTGGAGGATCCGGACGCCATCCTCCTCCGCAGCCACAAGCTCCACGACATGGAGTTCAACCCGCAACTGAAGGCGATCGCCCGCGCCGGTGCGGGGGTGAACAACATTCCCGTCGATCGATGCACCGACGGGGGCATCGTTGTCTTCAACACACCCGGCGCGAATGCCAACAGCGTCAAGGAGCTGGTCATCAGCGGCCTGCTCCTCTCGTCGCGACGTATTCATGAGGGACTCCGCTGGGTGGAGAGCGTGGATGATTCCGATCAGGTAGCTTCTCTGGTCGAAAAGCAGAAGTCCTCCTTTGCGGGCCCGGAGATCGCCGGCAAGACCCTCGGTGTCGTGGGCCTTGGTGCGATCGGCGTCATGGTTGCCAATGCGGCAATCGCTCTGGACATGGATGTCATTGGATACGACCCCTACCTCTCGGTTGAATCGGCGTGGGGACTCTCCCGGGCAGTCCGCCGGGCCAACAAGCTGGAGAGCCTGCTGGCGCAGTCCGACTACATCACCCTGCACGTTCCCCTCAACGACGCCACCGAGCAGATGATCGACCACGGCGCGCTGGCCAGGACCAAGCGCGGCGCCCGCCTTCTCAACTTCGCCCGGGGCGGCCTGGTCGACTCAAAGGCGGTCCTCGGCGCCCTGGAGCAGGGTGCCCTGGATCGCTACGTGACGGACTTTCCGGAGCCGGAGCTCGTTGACAACGAAAAGGTCCTCGCAATCCCGCACCTCGGCGCGTCGACTCCCGAGGCGGAGGAGAACTGCGCTATCATGGCTGCCCGACAGCTCAAGGCCTTTCTCGAGACCGGAAACATCGTGAACTCGGTGAACTTCCCGGATTGCGAAGTCCAGGCGACCGACAAGACGCGCATTGTCATTGCAAACCGGAACATCCCGAACATGGTAGGGCAGTACACCACCATTCTCGCCCGGGAAGGCATCAACATCCTCGATCTGCTCAACCGCCACCGTGATGAGGTGGCCTACAACATCATTGACCTGGATCGACCGCCGGGGAAGAAGACTCTCGACGAGATCCGCGGAATCGACGGGGTCATTACGGTCCGGGAGATCGACGGCAAGTAGATTCCGGCACCGCACCGACCGCGGCACCGGTCGGACTCCCGGCAGCGCACGGACCGGCGCACCCGGCGCACCGGGCGGCGCGCAATCCGGAAACATCCACCGGAAACATCCATTGGAGGCTCGCCATGCCGAAGCGCAATCCGCATAGCACTGCAGGCACTCGCACGGGTTTCGTCGTGCGGTGCGTTCTCTTTCTCACTGTTGCGGCCATGTTTGCCGTCGCGGCACCGCTCTTCGCGGGGGGAGCGCAGGAGAAGTATCCCGACCTCGAGGACGGTCTCTACGCCGAGCTGGATACCGAGAAGGGGGAGATCGTCATTGATCTGAAGTACGATGTCGTGCCACTGACGGTCGCCAACTTCGTTGGCCTGGCCGAGGGAACCATTGAGCACTCCCAGGGAGAGGGCCCCTTCTACGACGGTCTCACCTTCCACCGGGTGGAAGAGGACTTCGTGATCCAGGGTGGCGATCCTGCAGGTGACGGGACCGGCGGGCCGGGATACCGGATTCCCACGGAGACGCATGAGTCCCTGCGCCACTCCGGCGCCGGGATCGTGGCAATGGCAAACTCCGGCCCCAATCGCAATGGCAGTCAGTTCTACATTACCCTTCGGGCGACCCCCTGGCTGGACGGGAACTACAGCATCTTCGGTGAGGTCGTCCGCGGGCAGGAAGTGGTGAGCTCGATCGAGCAGGGCGATGTCATCCGGACCGTGAGCATTATTAGACGGGGCGAGGATGCGAAGAGCTTTGCCGCGGACCAGGAGAGCTTCGACGCTCTTCTAGCGGAGCGGCAGGACGAAATCGCCCGGGAGCAAGAGCAGGCGCTGGCGAGCCAGGAGGCGTACATCGAACGCAACTGGCCCGACGCGACCCGGATGGAGAACGGTATCCGCTACGTGATCGAGCGCGAAGGAAGCGGCGCCAGGCCCGAAATCGGCGACACCGTGGCGGTGCACTACACCGGCTCGCTCCTCACCGGCATGCCTTTCGAATCGACGCGCAATCAGGACGAGCCCGCCCGTTTCGAGCTCGGCGCGGCGCGAACCATTCCGGGGTGGGAAGCGACCCTGCGGGACATGCGGCCGGGAGAGGAGCGTACCGCCATTGTCCCGCCGGAACTCGCTTTCGGCGATCAGGGCCGACAGGGGGTCATTCCGCCGAACTCCTACCTGGTCTTCGAGGTCGAGCTCATCGCCGTCAATCCAGGCGAGGCTACAGGCTCCGGGGAATCAGACGAAGAGTAACGATCTCGAAGGGCCCGATCCGCAGCGACACCTCCCGGGAGTCCTCAGCCTGGGGCTCCCCCTCGCCGGCGGATGACGCGGGCGCCGCGGATGACTCCGCTACCGCGGCTTTGTCAGGTACCGCGCCCTTGTCAGGCGCCGCAGTCTTGTCAGGCGCCGTGGACGGCGCCGGTGCCGGGTCTTCCAGCAGGTTGGTGCGCTCCACGGTCTTCAACGGGAAGGCCGTGCGAAGCGTGACCGATGCCGGCGCGCCTTCGGTCTCGAAGAGTCGCACCACAACGCCACGACCGTCCTCGGCGGGCTTGATCCAATCCAGTTGCACCTGATCCTCATCCACTGCCGCCAGGGCGGCGCCCTCCGTCGGTCCCGGCACCTCTCCGCTTCCGTTCCTGCGCGAGGAGCCCGAGGCGGGTGCGCGCCAGCGGCCGCGCACCACCGGCGGTGCCGCGAGCTCGGCGACTTCCCTCATTACGGCAGGTGCGGAGAAGGATTCCGGGGTGGCCAGGAAGGCGTAGGTGAACTCGTGAACGCCGTTGTCTGCGGTCTCGTCGGGGGCGGTCGGCGCGGTGAGGAGAGAGAGGCGGATGCGCCCGTCCAGGACGTCGTAGCCGTACTTCTCTCCCGATAGGACGGCAACGCAGCGGCGCGCGTCGGTGAGGGCGGTGTATCCGTGGGCGGGAACCTCGAACATGGCGGAGTCCGCCTCGCGGTTGCGATGTGCCGGCCGATCAACCCAGCCGTACTGAATGCCGCTCCGCGCCGTCGGCGGTCGCGCCGTCGTGGGGAAGGACGCCTTGAGCAGGGTGTGCCGCTCCCGCCAGTCGACACGCGTGCGAAACTCGATCCGCCGGGTGTGGGCGTAGAAGATCGTGTCCTGCTCAACCCGGGACGCCTCCCCAAGCGAGAGAACCCGCCGGAAGACCGCCGCGACCGGTCCGACGGAGACCGTCTCCAGGCGCTCGGCCGCCGTAACGGGACGAAGCGTGAGCTCGTAGTCCCGATCGATGTCCCAGGCGTCCCAGCTCACCGGAAGATCCCGGGCCGCCACGAGGGTATTCAAAGCTTCGCCGGGCAGGACAAGCTCCGTGCCGGTATCGTGATCCACAAGGGAGGCAATGGCCCCGGCCCCGTCGAAGAGCACCGTGTAGAAGGGAGTCGTGACGCGGTTGCCGTCCAGGGCGAAGGGCCCCGGCGTCGTGCCGGCGCCGGCGGTGTCGCGCGGAGCCGCCGCGTCCCGGGCGCGCGCGGCGTCGCGAAGGGGCGTCACCGAGGCGGCAGGCAGCCGGACACGGGTCAGCACGACGGGAGTACCGTCGAATTGGGTGACGGTCTGGGCGGCGTCGCCGCCGGCTTCGGCCTCTTCCGGGGAGAGACGCAGCACACTCGTCCGATCCCGGCCGAAGTGGTTCACCACAACCGCCTCGCGCCTGCCATCATCATCGTCCACTGAAGAAAAGGATGTTGATGACGATGATGAAGGGCCGTCGAGGTAGGCCGCGGCCTGCGCTTCCGCCGCTTCGACCACCGCGTCGAGGACGGTTCGCGCTTCGCGATTGACTCGCTCGATCGAGGAACCCGGGAGGATGTCGTGGAACTGGTGCGTCAGAAGCTGCTTCCAGAGCTCGTCGCGCTGGGCGCGGCGGTGCGCTTCCACCGCGACGGGGTCGGGGACCTCCGCGCTTCCTGCATGTGCGCGGTTCGCGGTCGTTTCGACGAGTTCCCGGGCCGCAAGGAACTCCAGGCGCCGAAGCGCCTCCTCGGCGGCGTGGTTGAGACGTTTCAAGGCGCCTTGAGAGGTGTAGGTGCCGCGGTGGAACTCGAGGTAGAGCTCACCGCGCCACCGGGGGAGGGTGTGCGCGGTGGCGAAGACCTCCGGAAGCGCCTCGCCGACGCGACGCCAGGTCATGCGCGGAGTTCCGTGAAGGTCCGTGATGCGTCGGGCGAGTTCGAGGTCTTCCCGGCGCGGTCCGCCGCCGCCGTCTCCCTCTCCGATCGGCTTGATGAAGGAGCGCTGCACGTACTTGTGGCGCACGCGCCGCCAGGAGAGGGCGTTGTCCGCCGGTGTGGCCACGCCGTTGTAGCCCATTGCAGCGTCCGGAATGAACGACGTCGGCACGGCGGTGCCGTCGATCCCTTCCCAGAGGAAGAGGTCGTAGGGGAAGCGGGTGGTATCGTTCCAGTTGATCTTGCTGGTAACGAAGTACCGCATGCCGCAGCCGGCCATTATCTGAGGCAGATTGCCCGGATACCCGAAGACGTCGGGAAGCCAGGTGACCGTGCCCTCGTAGCCCAGGAGGTCGCGGCTGGTGCGGCGCCCGTAGAGGAACTGACGGATCAGTGACTCGCCGGCGGGGAGGTTGCAGTCCGCTTCCACGTACATCCCCCCGTTGGGCTCCCACTGCCCGCGCCGGTACGCCTTCTCCACGTCTGCGAAGACCTCCGGATACTCGCGCTTCACGATCTCGAGCTGCGCCGGCATGGACTGAATGAAGCGGAACTCCCGGTAGCTCTCCGCAAGGCGGCACGCCGTGGAGAAGGTGCGGGCAAGCTTGCGGGTCGTCTCCTCGATGGGCCAGAGCCAGGCGTGATCCATATGGGCGTGGCCGACGGCGTAGATGTCCGGCACCGTATGCGGGTTCACCTCCTCCAGAAGAGGCCGCACGGCGTCCCGGAACGCTTCGGCCTGGCCGGAGAGGATCTCGTCGGACGCGTCGGGATCGAGGAGGTGCACCGCCTCCGCGAGATTGCGGATCACGTCGTGGCGCCTGAGACTGTCGTCGGGAAGCTCCAGGGCGGTCTCGAAGAGCGCCTGGAGGTCGAAGAGCGCCTGATCGAGCGGCTCGTTCAGCGCCACAAGTCGACCCGTCTCGAACCAGATCGGGTAGCGAGAGCGCTCCTGCAGCACATGAGGCAGGACGAAGTCACCGTGGAAGGGGTGCACTCCAGGATAGTGGTGCCCGCCGTACGCCTCCACGTGAATATCGACAACCCCGCCGGTGGCGACGTCGCGCCCGATCGGGTAGAGCTGATGGCGGTCGTTGAAGGCGCCCCGGGGTGTGCCGTCCAGGAAGAGCAGGCTGTCGGAGTGAGCTACGACCTCCAGGAAGAGGGGCCGCGATTCCTCCGGGATCGTTGCCACTGCGTGGAACCAGAAACACTTCCAGGCCGCGCCGTAGGGGGCCGGCGGCGTGAAGGCGTGGTAGGTTGCATCCCGGGGCGGGGCGCGATGGACCGTGTCGGTCTCGGCCATCTCCCAGGTGAGATCCTCGACGAGGGTGAATCTGCGCCCATCCAGAACGCGCAGAACCTGGCGAATGCGATTCTCGGCCTTGGGGTTGAGCATCTGCTTCCTGGGGCGCTACCGGGTGTTGTCGAGCTCCTCGTAGGCAGCGCGAAGGTCCTCCAGCTGCCCCAGGAGCTCCTTCGATTGCGCTTCAATGCCGGCGGCGACATCGCGGGTGCCTGAGGCGGTCTTCAGGCGCACCAGCTCGATTCGCACGTTCTTGAGCATGTTGAGCCCGGAGTTGATCCGAAGGGCGATCATCTCCCGCTCCGACATGAGCGCTTCTATCGATTTCTTCTGCTTCTCCAGCTCGCGGATGCTCTCGTCGTACTGGTTCTGAAGGCGGCGATCCTCCGTGGAGCCGCGCTTGCGCTCCAGGTCCGCAAGCTCCCGGCCCACCTGGCCAAGAGAGTGCGCATGCAGTACATCATCGAGCTCTTCAGCGCGCTGGGTGAGGGCGCGCACCTGTTCCACGTAGCTGGTCAGGAGCTTCTCGAAGTCCTCACCGAGAACATCGGAACGCTGTCCGAGCTCCTCCATCTGCCCCAGCATCCCCTCCTGGAGCTCCTCCGCCTGCTCTACCGGCGATGCGTCGGGATTGATGGCGGTCGCGCGCGGTGCGGGCGTCCGGGCGGTGATCTGTGCCAGCTCCCCGTTGAGCTTGCGCTCCTTCGACTTGAACGCCGGCAGGTGGGAGAGCACCCCGATCGCCATGCCGCCGACGGGAAACACGAACCACGGAAACCCCGGGGACACCATCATGTTGAGGGCGAAGAGAAAGATCGATGTGGCGCCGTTCGAGATGAGGTGCGACTGAAAGGAGTTGCGCGCCCGGGTAAGCCGCCGAAAGATGCGCAGCTTCTCCCGGGTCGGATTGCGCATCTTGCCGAGCTCGCGCACCTCGCGGCGGCGCTGCCGCACCTGCGCCCAGTGACTGGCAAGGCCTATGCCCCAGCCCAGGGCGGGAATGGCGAGCCAGGGCATTGCCCCGGTCAGAATGCCGATCGTGATGAGCATACCGTTGACGCCGACATAGCTGATGAAATGGCCCCGGAAGCCGTTTCTGACCTGATCGAGAGACTTCTCGGTCTGCTCGCGATAGCTCTTCACGACGGGATCGCGGGTCGGTGCCGTGGAGCCGGAAAATCGACGTGAGAGGACCTGGTCCCAGGCGGACTCGATCTCCCGGTCCTCCCTCTCGTCACCGACGCCGCGACGGGTCGGCACCATTGCCTCATCCGCCGCGGATCTCCGCCGGCGCGCCAGGGAGTCGTCCATGCGCCCGCGGCCACCCGGCCGGTCGTAGCCGTAGTCGTCGCGGTCGTCTGCGTCGCGGTCGCCTGCGCGGGGGCGGCCCCTCATGTCCGGGCCGGGGCGGCCGCGCATGTCCGCCCGGGCATCCGACCGGCCGCGGGCGAGGAAGCCGGAGGCCGCCAGATTGTACAGGGCGCGCCGCTCACCCGGAGAGCGCACATCCAGGGCGTCGTACGCCTCCGCCAGCGTGAGGCGGCGTCCCCGCCGCTTCATCTCCCGGAGAAGGCGCGTCTTGATGTCGGAGCTCTCCGGCGTCTCTTCGCGCCCGGCGCCGGATCGGCCCGCATCCGCCGATCGAGCGCCGGGGCCGGTCGCTCCCGTCGCGTCGCCCCTGGGGCCGCCCGCGGTACGCCCGGGGCCGCCGCTGGGGCCGCCGCTGGGGCCGCCGCTGGGGCCGTCGGCATTATGCCCGGGGCCGTCGGCGGTATGCTCGGGGCCGCCCGCTGTACGCCCGGGGCCGCCGCTGGGGCCGCCGCCGGTGCGAGGTCCGTCGGCCCGGTCCGGGGGCAGGGTGTACCACTCCATGCCGCCACTCGGGGTGTCACCCCGGATCCAGCGGTCGTCCAGGGACACATCCTTTGCCACCGCGCCGGTCAGGGAGACGCCGCCGGGCCTGGTTACGCCGCGGAGCTCCAGGACGGTTGCCAGCGATTCGCCGTAGTAGTTGCCCTCGCGCTCGGCGACCTCGCCCTGATGGATCGCCACCCTGGGCATCATGGGGAGCGCCTCCGGGGCGACGCTGCGACGCTGCATGCCACGCTGGACCTCCTGGGCGGCTTTGACCGCCTCCCCGGGATCGTCGAAGCGAATGAGGAAGGTGTCGCCCGTGTTCGAAAGGATCTCGCCGTGGTATTCTCGGGCCAGCCGCTTGAGCAGCCCGGTGTAGAAATCAAGCTCCTCGAGGGCGCGCATCTCGTGCGTCTCGAGCAGGTGTGAGAAGTCGACAATGTCGGTGGAAAGAAGCGTCGAAACGCCGCCCGCGGTCTCGGCCATGGCGCTCCCACAATACGTTTGCCGTGGCAAAGCGTCAAGCAAGCCCGGCCGCGCCACCGCCGCCGGGAGGAAGCGTCCGCACCGGGCGAGATCGCCGCGGCGGGCAGCGTTTGGCCCCTGAAGCAGTGGGCCGGCGGCTGAAGTAAGCGGTTGTGAGAACACCCGGAATTGCGAGAGGTCATGAAGAAGCGCGACCGGACAGTCTTCGAGTGCAGCGAGTGCGGACGCACCGAAGCCAAGTGGCTCGGCAAGTGCCCCTCCTGCGGCGCCTGGAACAGCTTCCTGGAGATTCCCGCCGGCTTCGGCGCGGGCTCGTCCGGCTCATCCACAGCCGGCGCTTCAGCTGCAGCGCAGGGCCGGGGCGGCGGTGCTCACTCCCCCATTACCCTTTCTGAGATCGATGTCGACGCGGTGCCGCAAGGCCCGACGGGAATCCGGGAGCTCGACCGCGTCCTGGGAGGGGGAATCACGCCGGGCGGTTCGGTGCTTCTGGGCGGCCCACCGGGAATCGGCAAGTCCACCCTCATGCTGCAACTCGCCGCGCGGGCGGAGAAGCCGACTCTCTACGTCACCGCCGAAGAGCCGTTGCACCAGGTCGGGCGTCGGGCGCGGCGGCTGGGAGCATCCTCCGAGCAGGTCGACATCCTCAGCACGACGCAGCTCGAGGAGGTCCTGGATGCGGTCGCCCGGAAGGCACCGGAGATCCTGATCGTCGACTCCATTCAGACCCTCTACACCCGGGAGGCCGGGACGGTTCCCGGACTTGCCGCGCAGGTGCGCAGCTGCTCTTTCGCCCTCCTGGAGTGGGGCCGGGAGCAGGGTGCGAGTGTGTTTCTCATTGCCCACGTCACCAAGGAGGGCTCCATTGCCGGGCCCAAACTCCTGGAGCACATGGTGGACACGGTCCTCTACTTCGAGGAGACCGAGGGAACCCTTCGAGTCGTCCGGGCGGCGAAGAACCGCTTCGGCCCGACCGACGAGGTCGCCCTCTTCCGGATGGCGGAGAAGGGGCTCGCCGAGGTTGCCGATCCCGGTGGTGCGTTCATGACTACCCGGAGCAGCGTACCCCCCGGCGTAGCGGTCGCCCCGGTCTTCGAGGGATCGCGGGTGTTCCTGGTGGAGGTGCAGGCCCTCACCGTCGCCGCCAAGAGCGGGGTATCCCGCACCTACTCCGACCGGGTGGACTCCGGCCGGGTGTCGCGGGTCGCCGCGGTGCTGGAGAAGCACCTGGGCCTCAGCTTCTCGGACCAGGACCTCTACGTGAACATTGCCGGAGGGTTGAAGGTGCGGGAGGTCGGGATCGAGCTCCCCCTGGCCATGGCGCTCTATTCGGCCCGGACCGGTGTTCCCCTGCCGGCGGGCACCGCAATCATCGGCGAAGTGAGCCTGGCGGGAGAGGTTCGTCCGGTGGGTCACACCCGCGGCCGCGCCAAGGCCGCCCGCGACCTCGGCTACGAGAACGTCATTGCGCCCCCCGCCGGGTACGGCGAGGAGGATGCCGAGGTGAGCTGGCACACGGTGGAAACGGTAAGCGACGCGGTGCGTCGCGTCTTCGGATCGGGCGGCGGCGACGGCGGACGACGCGATTGAACCGAAGAGTAGCGCGCGCCGGTGGCCGCAGCGGTTGGGCGCCGCGGTTGGGCGCCGCGGAGAGGTGCGCCGGCGGCGGAATAGTGTCGACGGCGCCGGGGCTCCCGCCGGCCGCCGCGGCCCGCGCTACCCCACCCCGGGAAAGAGCAGCGGGAAGGCAATGAATGTGCCGATGGCGCTTCCCAGGCTCGAGAGGAAGAAGACCAGCAGAATACGGGTGACGCGGTTCCGGTAGAAGCCCCGCAGCGAAACGATGTCGTCCTGCAGTGACTCCAGGTCGCTGACCCGGGGTTTGCGGACAACCGCCTCGATCAGCCCGGACACCAGGCCCACCCCGACGGTGGGGTTCATGGAGGTGAAGGGCGCCGCCAGAAACGAGAGGACAATGGTGAGGGGATGCGCCAGCGCCGCAGCGGCGCCGATTGCGGAGAGTGTCCCGTTCACCAGAATCCAGCGATAGAGGCGCTCCAACCCTCCCTGCCAGCCGGCATCGATGAAACCCCAGGCAATCAGACCGGCCACCGCTGCGGGAATGAGCCACGGGATGATCCGACCGATGAGGCGCTTCGGCGGAACCTGATCGATATCTTCCAGGGAGGTGGGCGCCTCGCCCGCCTCGAGACGCGTGAGCCACTCCTTGATCCCCGGAACGTGCCCCGCGCCCACAACGGCGACGACTCGACTTCCCTCGCTCTCGTAGATCTTCGTCGCCAGGTAGCGATCGCGCTCGTCGATCAGCACCTCCTTCGCGGAGGGCAGGTACGCCGCGAGCTCTTCGAGCATGGCTTCGAGTGCGTTCTGCTCCTTGAGCTCCTCGATCTCATCCGAGGTGAGCTTCTCCTTGGATACCACCGATGTCAGGAGCGCGGCGAGCATCTTCATCTTCCCCCAGAAGGAGGAGCGCGCCCAGGCGCGTCGGAGTGTCACCTGGATCTCCCGATCACAGAGGGAGTGCGCGATGCCGCGTTCCTTGGCGATTTCAATGGCCGCGCGCATCTCCTCCCCGGGCTTGGTGCCGAGGTCGACGCCCATGCGCTTCTGAAAGGACGACAGGGCGAGATTGCCGAGCAGCAGAAATCCCTGCCGCCTTCGGATGACCTTGTAGACGTCCAGGTTCTTCCAGGAGCTTCCCTCGGCGAGCTGCTTGTACCGGGACGCATCGATCTCGACGCAGACGCGGTCGGGCTGGTGTTCGTCGACGGCGGCGCGAACGTCCTCAACGCTCTGTGAGGAGATGTGCGCCGTCCCGACGAGGACGATCTCTTTGTTTCCAACGGTTATCGTTTGCCAGGTAGATGTCATGATATGCGAGTCCGCCTTACTGCAGCCCCATGGCTTCGAGGAAGCGCTTGCGCAGCCCCTCCTCGCCGGGGTAGAGATCTCGGGGGATGCTGCCTCCCCCCATGTGCACGTGGCCGCCGCCGGCGCCGATGCCCTCCAGAGCCTTGCGAATCACCACGTCGGAGGGTCGGCCGTAATCCTCGCTCCTGACTGATATCCGGTACTCCTCCCGCTCAGGCTCCACGACAACGACGAAGTGGATTTCCCGGAGTCCCAGGAAGAAGTCGGCAATGAGGGCCATCACCTCGGGGGTGGTCTCCTTCTGGATGGGAACGTAACAGAAGTCCTCGGCGACGACGCATTGATTGATTGCCTCGCGGAAGACGGCGAGGTCGTTCAGGGAGAGGGAGTTCTTGAGCAGGCGGCTGCCGGTCTGCCAGTCTCCGGTGAAGAAGAGCTTCGCGAACGCTTCCAGATCGACCGGGGTCACGCCGCGGGTCATGAAGCCGGTATCCATCATGAGGCCCATGAGAAGCGCCGTCGCAGTGGGCCGGTCCATGTCCAGTTTGGCGATCTTGTAGTACTCGTAGAGGATGGTGCTGCAGGCACCGTAGTGCGGCCGGATATCCCAGTAAGGCGAGTCCGGCTCGGTCGGCGGCTTGTGGTGATCAATGACGCCGATCACATCACCGGGCATCCCCTGAATATTCCTGTTGCCGATGAATCCGTCCACCACCACGATCTGCGTGTCGTCGCTCAATCCCAGCTCGGTACACGAGGAGATGGGGATCTCGAGAAGCCGGATCGCTTCGGTCAGGGAGTCACTCTGGATCTCACCGCCGTAACAGAGGCGCGCCTCAATGTCGTTTTCTCTGAGAAGCCCGGCCAGGGCGTAGGCCGAGGCTACCGCATCGTGATCGGGGAAGTCGTGTGCCTGGATGACCAGCGGCCTGTCCGGATCGATATGGGCGATGAGCTCCTGGATTCCCTTCATTCTGATGATTCCTGTACCAGTCCGCCGTGCTCCAGGCGCCACGCGGCGATCTGGGTTTCCGGGAGCTGATTCGTCTCGAGGCGGTCCGCCTCGGCGTAGAAGCGCCGAGCCAGGGAGAGTTGCCCCTCGACATCGTAGTGGCCCGCCAGGAAGAAGATCAAAGAGGCGCGGATCGCCTCGGTCTGCTCATCCTGGGCGTACCGGAGGAGCATGGAGTCTCCCGACCGGCTCATGTAGAGACGGGCAGCGGCCCAGTAGCCGGTGTCCCGGGGAATGTGCTGGAGAACCGACTCCAGGTAGGCTCGGGCGTCGCGGTGATCCCCCTGAAACTTCCGCGCCAGCGCGGATAGAAGAGCGTAGCTGTGGGCGCTCCGATCGATTTCGTAGGCCTCCGCGAAGTAGTCCGCCGCCGCGGCGTAGTTCTCCTTCATGAAGGCCACCGTCGCGTAGGGTGCGAAGGCTGGATAGTAGGAAGGCTTGAGATCCAGAGCCTGGCGGTAGTCCTGATAGGCGTTCTCGACCTCGCCCAGGCCATGATAGGCCCGGGCACGCTGCGCATAGGAGAGAAATACGTCGGGATTCCGTTCGATCGCCTTCGAGAAGTCCTCAATGGCGGGCTCGAACCTTCCGCGCTGTGCGCGCACCCGGCCACGATCGAGGTAGTTCCAGGAGTACGAGGGCTCGAGCTCAATCGCCTTTGTGAGGTCCTCTTCCGCCGCGGCGAGGTTGTACTGGGCAACCCGCGCCCGGCCGCGATCGCTGTAGGCAAAGGGATAGTCCGGCTGCGTCTCGATCGCCTGTGTCAGGACCTCTTCCGCCTCTTCGGGCTTGTCCTGACGCAGGTGCACATTCCCCAGGCCGATGAGCGCGACGAAGTTGTCCTGATCCGCCTCCAGGCTGTTCTCGAAGGCGCTGCGGGCGGCGCTGTAGCGCTTCTCAGTCAGGTGGGTCTCGCCGATTGCGGCGTACGCGTCGGCATTCTCCGGATCGGCGTCAACCGCCCGTTCGAGGTAGTCGAGCTTGGCTTCTTCCTCGTTCCGGGCGCCGGCAATGAGGCCGAGGGCGTAGAGCGCCTCGCTGTTGCCGGGATCCGACTCAAGCGCCTGATTGAGCGTATCCGTGGCCTCGTCAAGGCGGCCGGCAACCATCTGGAGACGCGCCAGCAGGACGAGGGTTTCCGGATCCTCAGGGTCCTTGAGGCGAGCTTCCTCGTAGGCGGCAATGGCCGCCTCGGGATCCCCCGCGGAGATGAAGAGACTGATCTCCTCGTAGGGGCGCTCCGGAACCTCTTCCGTCACCTCGGGCGGCGGTTCCGGGGCGGCCTCTTCGGGCGCCCTCTCCGGCGGCGTCGCACAGGACGCGACGAGCAGCATGAAGCCGAGCGCTCCGATCAGGGCGCCGGTGCCGGCCCGGCACGCGCTGCGCATCCGGCGCGCCATGGATGGCATGGATGCCCGGGATGCCGGAGACGAGCCGGTGCCCGAAACGTCACACGGACAACCGTCGGCGGACTCGTGCGGATCTGAGGGATGCTGGTGACTATGTGTGTTGGATATTGCGTACATGATTGGTCGAATGTGCGTCACTATACAGAAGCGGCTCTAGATTTGACAAGAACGGGCCGCAGGTTCCGCGGCTACCGCTCCTTGAGTACACGGACAAGCTCGCGCAGATACGCCGGAAGGTCCGGAGGCCGGCGGCTCGATACCAGATTGCCGTCGACCACCACAGGTTCATTCACCCAGGTTGCCCCGGCGTTCTCCATGTCGTCCCGGATGCCCGGGGTACTGGTCACGGTTCGGCCGGACAGTATCCCCGCCGAGATGAGCACCCACCCGGCGTGACAGATCTCTCCGATGATCTTTCCTTCGTCATTCATGGTCCTGACGATGTCGAGCACCTCGGAGAAGCGTCTGAGCTTGTCCGGCGCCCATCCGCCGGGCACCAGGAGCACCTCGTACTGCGAGGGATCAACCTCGCTGAAGGAGATCGCGGACTCCGCCGGGACGCCGTGTTTGCCGATGTAAGTGTGACCCGCCTTCTGCGCGGCCACGTCCACTGTCATGCCCTCCTCCTGAAGGCGATAGGTCGGATACCAGAACTCCAGATCTTCGAAGTCGTCGTGGAGCAGGCTCAGTGCCTTCTTATCCTGCAGGTCCATGAGATCCTCCTTGAGGTGGCCGATATCTGAAATGGCCTATATCTCCTCGGGGTTCATCTTGTGGAGCCACCGTCCCCGTTTCAAGATGATAAATCCCAGCGTCGCCGTCACGACATTGGAGAGCAACATGGCGAACCATATGCCCTGCGGACCCAGAGAGAGACCGATTGCCAGGAGCGCGGCTACGGGCACTCGAATTCCCCAGAGGCGTCCGACGTTGAGATACATGACCGGCTTGGTGTCGCCGCCGCCCTGGAAGGCGCCGTTGCTCACCATGAACATGGCGAAGGGGATGACCGACAGGGAAATGACCTTGAACATGGTGGCGCCGTAGCTGATAACCTCCGGATCGTCGACGAAGAAGCGCGTCACCGAGCTGCCGAAGAAGAAGACCAGGACCATGGCCAGAGAGATGAATACGAAGACGGTGCCGATGGACTGCTTCACCACCGTCTTTGCGATGTCCAGGCGGCGCGCTCCGATACTCTGACCCACGAGCGAGGCGGTTGCCCGGGAGAAACCGATTGCCGGCATGGTGAAGAGATTGATGATCCGCGTCCCGACACCGAATGCTGCCACGACGGCGGTGCCGAAGGAGTTCACGATCCCCTGCAGCACAATGAACCCCAGCGAGGCAACGCCCTGCCCGATTGCCAGGGGAACGCCGATCCCAAGCAGGCGTCGCTGGGCCGTCCAGTCCGGAACCAGGTACTCCGGCCGCAGCTTCATGTCACGATTTCCCCTGAGGAGAATCCAGAGGGCAAGGCCGGACGCAATGGCCCGGGAGAACACGGTACCGATCGCGGCCCCTTCGACCTCGAGGCGGGGAATGGGTCCGACTCCGAAGATGAGAATGGGATCGAGGGCCACGTTCAGCGCAACCGTGAGCACCTGGATCTTGAGCGGTGTCACGCTGTCTCCGACCCCCTGCATGGCCGCCTGAACCACAAAGAAAAGGAACATGAGAGGCATCCCCGAAAGAATGATCCGGAGATAGGAGAGCGTACCGGCAAAGGCACTCCCGGGGACCTGGAGCAGTCCCAGAATCTGCCGGGCAAAGATCACGCCGATCAGGGACGCCACAACTGAAAGCACCAGGAGGAGGATGGTGGTCTGCCCGAGGTAGAAATCGACGCGGTCGCGATCTCCCTTGCCCTTGGACTGGGAAATCAAGGTCGTTCCCGCCGTCGCCAGGGCGAGGCCGGAGACGACCAGGAACATGACCAGGTTCAGCGATATGGATGGCGCAGCCACCGCCTCGGCGCTGATCTTCCCCAGGAAGTAGGCGTCGGCGAGGTTGTACAGCATCTGCAGGAGGTTCGCCGCCATGATGGGCGCGGCAAGGCGCACGAGATTGCCGTAAAGCTCCCGGTCGCCGCGGATTTCGGAAATGGGGGTGTTCGTCATGTGTGAGTCCGGTGCGAGTTCAGAACACAGAAGGTAGCTCACAGAAGCAAGGCGAGGCAAGAGAAGTGGCCCGAACCTTGGGGAACGGTGCGCCGTCGGTCGGGTGGGTGACAGTCAACGGCGCTTGCGCTAATCTGACTGCGCTACACAACCATTCGCGGTACCGAGGTAGGATCAGATGACAGTAGGAATCGTTCAGGAGAGTGCTGAGGGGGAAACGCGAGTTGCCCTTGTGCCGCAGCACGTTCCCTCCGTTCTGAGGCTGGCGGATTCGGTGATCGTGCAGGCGGGCAGCGGAGACGCCTCCGGCCACAGCGATGACGAGTACACCGAGCGCGGCGCATCCGTTGTCTCGACACGAGATGAAGTGCTCGGGCAGGCCGACGTGGTCCTCCGCGTACGGAGCGGAGCGGCGTCGCCCGATTCGGCCACGGACATCCGATCAATGAAGGAAGGAAGTGCCGTCGTCGGCTTTCTGGACCCGTACACACCTCACGAGAGCTTCCAGGCCATGCGGGAGCGCAGGATCGCCTCCTTCGCCATGGAGCTCGTCCCGCGCATAACCCGCGCTCAGAGCATGGACGCCCTGTCGGCCATGGCCAACCTGGCCGGGTACAAGTCGGTCCTCCTGGCGGCATCCGAGCTTCCGAAGATGTTTCCCATGATGATGACCGCCGCGGGAACGATCGTGCCGGCGAAGGTATTCATAGTCGGTGTCGGCGTTGCGGGACTGCAGGCCATTGCAACGGCGAAGCGTCTCGGCGCCGTGGTGAGCGCCTACGACATCCGGCCGGCGGTGAAGGACCAGGTGAAGAGCCTTGGGGCGAAGTTCGTCGAAATGGAGCTCAGCACCGACGACGCCGAGGGCAGCGGCGGCTACGCCCGGGAGATGACCGAAGACTTCTACCGGAAGCAGCGGGAAATGATGACCGAGACCGTCCGCGAGAGCGATGTGGTCATCACGACGGCGGCGGTTCCGGGCAAGCGCGCGCCGATCCTGGTGACCGAGGACATGGTCAAGGCCATGCACGCGGGAACGGTTGTCGTGGACCTGGGCGCCGAGCGCGGGGGCAACTGTGAGGTGACCGAACCCGGAAAGAGCGTCGTGAAGCACGGCGTTCACGTCATCGGGCCGGTGAACGTGCCGGCGACCATGCCCCGCGATGCAAGCCAGCTCTACTCGAAGAACGTCTCGGCCTTCCTGGAGACGATCGTGAAGGAGAAGGCTGTGGTCATCGACCAGGAAGATGAGATTGTGGCGGCGTCGCTCGTTACCCATGAGGGCAGCATTCCCAATGAGCAGACTCGGGCAAACCTCGAGGGAGAGAAGTAATCATGGAAGCAGGTCTTTCGTTCATCCAGGTTCTGACGGTCTTTGTGCTGGCGATCTTCGTCGGCTTCGAGGTCATTACGAAGGTGCCCCCGATTCTTCACACCCCCCTCATGTCCGGGTCGAACGCCATCTCCGGGATCACCATCATCGGGGCCCTTGTGGCGGTCGGCACGGGGAGTGAGACCCTCACCATTATTCTGGGCGTCGCAGCGCTGGTCTTTGCGACCATCAACGTCGTCGGCGGCTTTCTGGTGACGCACCGAATGCTGAGCAAGTTCAGGAAGAAGGACTAGTCATGGACAGAACCGTACTCATTGATGCCGCCTATCTCCTGGCGGCGGCGTTGTTCATACTCGGTTTGAAGGGCCTGAGCCATCCAAAGAGCGCGGTCCGGGGCAACCTCATGGGCGCCACGGGCATGCTCATTGCCATTGTGGTGACGCTGATCCGGGCGGACATTCTCGGTTACGGCCTCATTCTGATCGGGCTCGCCGTGGGCGCAGTGATCGGCGTGATCCTGGCGCTCTCCATCAAGATGACCGCAATGCCGCAGTTGGTGGGGCTCTTCAACGGCTTCGGCGGCGCGGCCTCCGTGCTGGTTGCCGGAGCGGTCCTCTTTCAGGTGATGGTCGGCGCCGGTTCCGGGGTCGAAGCCGCGGATGCGGGAAGTCCCGACCTGCAGTTCACGATTGCAACGGTTGCGTCGGGGTTGATCGGCGCGGTGACCTTTTTCGGGAGCCTGATCGCCTTCGGCAAGTTGCAGGGAATCGTGACGGAGAAGCCGGTCCGCTACACCGGCGAGCAGGTCGTGAAGTCCATATTGTTCCTCGCGGCCATTGCGGTGGGCGTATACATCGTCATGAATCCGGGAGAGGTTCTGGCCTACTGGGTCCTGGTGGCCGTTGCCGGGCTACTGGGCATCTTCCTGGTCATTCCGATCGGCGGAGCGGATATGCCGATCGTGATCGCCCTTCTGAACTCCTACTCCGGCCTGGCCGCGGCGGCGACGGGCTTCGTCCTGGCGAACAACATTCTCATTGTGGCGGGCTCTCTGGTGGGGGCGTCGGGCATCATCCTGACGCAGATCATGTGCAAGGCCATGAACCGCTCCCTGGCCAACGTCCTCTTCGGAGGCGTCGGCGCCGTCGTGGAGAGTGCCGGCCAGGACGATATCTACGCCGGGAAGGTGAAGTCCACCTCCAGCGAAGAGGTCGCCATGATCCTGAAGACCGCGCAGCGTGTGGTCATTGTGCCTGGGTACGGCATGGCCGTCGCCCGGGCGCAGACGCCGGTTCGCCTGCTCACGGAGCTCCTGGAGGCGGAGGGCATTGAGGTGGAGTTCGCCATCCATCCCGTTGCGGGACGCATGCCCGGCCACATGAACGTCCTCCTGGCGGAGGAGAACATCTCCTACGACAAGCTCCGGGAGATGGACGCGATCAATCCGAGCTTTCCTCAGACCGACGTGACAATCGTCCTCGGGGCGAACGACGTGGTGAATCCGGTTGCCCGGGAGGCGCAGGGGAGCCCGATCTCGGGCATGCCCATCCTGGACGTGGACAAGTCACGGACCGTGGTGGTCATCAAGCGCAGCCTCAGCCCGGGCTTCGCCGGGATTCCCAACCCGCTCTTCGCGGCTGACAACACCCTCATGCTCTTCGGTGACGGAAAAAAGGTGATGGAGGAACTGGTCGCGTCGTACAAGGAGGCGTGAGCCGGCGCGCGGCGGGGCGGGCGGCCCCGCGCCGCGGGGGGGCGGGCGAGCCGCGTAGCGGCCCTGCCGTGCGCTGACCGGGGCGGCCGCGCGGCGCCCTCCTAGTTGCTCTCTTCCTTGTGATGAGGGTCCTGGTACTTCTCGGAAATGGTCTTGATGTTCGGGAGAACCTTGAAGAAGACGTCGACGATCTCGGGGTCGAACTGGGTTCCCGCCATGGAGCGGATCTCCTCGAGCACCTGCTCCTCAGTCCACGCTTCTTTGTAGACCCGCCTCGATGAGAGAGCGTCGTAGACATCTGAGATCGCGACGATACGTCCGAAGAGCGGGATCTCATCACCGCGCTTGCCCACAGGCTCACCGTTGCTGTCGGTCTTGAGGGGCTCACCCGTGGCAATGTCGACGTGGCCGGGGTAGCCGTTCCCGTCCCAGTGCTCGTGGTGGCTGATGGCGACCAGCTGGGCAACCTCATCGAAGTCCGACTGCTTGTCGATGAAGAGCCGCGCCCCGTGGAGGGTGTGGGACTTCATGATGTGGAACTCGTCGTCGGTGAAGCGACCGGGCTTCTTCAGGATGACATCCGAGATGGCGACCTTGCCCACGTCGTGGAGCATGGCGGCCATGCGGAGGTTGTCCTTCGTCTTCTCAATGTCGTGCTGGGAGTAGCCGTGATCGTGGGCCCAGCGCTCGTAGATCTCAATGGCGTAGCCGGCGACGCGGTTGACGTGGGGACCGGTCTCTGTGGGATCACGAAGCTCCGCCATCTTGATCATGCGAAGGAGGATGGCCCGGGTCATCTGCGCACGCTGCAACGCCACGGTAGCGTTGGTCGCGAAGTGCATCAGCACCAGCTCATCGTCCTTGTTGAAGGAGGTGAGATTCCCCTTGGCAGTTTTCTTGTTGATGAGCTGGATCACGCCGAGAATCTCCCCCATGTTGGTCCGAAGGGGAATGACGAGCATGGACTTGCTGAGGTATCCGCTCGCCTTATCGACGTTCTTGTTGAAGCCGTAGGGCGAATCCTCAGGAATCTTGTACACATCCGATATGTTTATCGGCTCACCCGTCGCGGCGGCGTAGCCCGCAATTGACTTCTTGTTGATGGGAAAGGAGAAGACCTTGTAGATGAGCTTCTCACCCCTGGGAAGCTCGGCCTGCTTCGTGTCGTTCTGAGCGTAGTTGATGACCAGCTCATCCCCGCGCTTGATGTAGATCGACCCGGCATCCGCGCTGGTAACGCGACGCGCCTCGGTCAGTATCCGTTCGAGGAGAATATCGACGTCCTTGAGCTTATTCAGCTCAGAGTCGAGGCTGATGACATCTCTGAGTTTTGATCGCTGCGCAGCCATAAGTGGGAATTACGCCCCTCTGTTCTTACTCTCTCTGAGATTTCTTCCCCACGTTTTCTTGATTATCGGAACGTATTGCCAATAATCCGCAAGAACAAGCCCCCGAATTGGTTATTCTCGCGGCGATTCCGGGCCGTCGGCACCGGCGCTGCGCGATTTGGAACCGAAATGGCTCACACTCGGGCGAGACCGACTCACAGTTTGGCCAGACGCTTCATCTCCTCCTCCGAGAGAGGCGATAGATCGGTCGTTGCCAGGCGCCGGGTCAATTCACGCCAGCTCTCATCCTCCAGATAGATGGCTTTCAGCAGGCGCTCCGCCTCCGCGTCGTTGCCGTTCCCGGCCAGCGTGAGGGCGCGCCAGTACCGGAGCTCGAGATTCTCCGGTTGCAGGGCGTCGGCGGCTTCGAACTCCGCGGTTGCCTCCGCGAAGTCGCCCCGCGCAAGGGCGTCGTCGCCCCGACTTGCGTGATCGTAGGCGCGGCGCACGTCGATGAGTCGTCGCAGCTCGAGCAGTGGCTCCGGGTGATCCTCCACGCGCAGATCGAGCCGCCGGTCCTCCATCACGTGACCCGACGCTGCGGTGCCCACGATGAGGATGGTTGCGGACTGCCGTCCCCGGATATCGCCTCCGGCCTGTTCCGCCGCCTCCAGCGCCCGCATGAGGCGTTCCGCCAGCGGACCTTCGGCTGCGGTGAAGGCATCGGCCATTGCCGGCCACACATCGCGCGAGCGCATGAGATTGGCCTGGACCGAGAATCGCGGCTGGAGGGTGTGTCCCGCCTCGGAGATGCACTTCCCGCCGGTGTGGACGGCGACGTCATATCCCGGCGCCGCAATGGCCAGCTGCCGATAGTTGCGCTGGTCATCATGGGCGAGCAGCGCAGACACCGCCTCGGTCGGGGAGGAGCCGTTCCGGAGAAGCTTGAGGCCTTCGGGTCCGAAGTCAACGTTCACCACCGACTGCGTGGCGACTACCCCGACGCCGGCCTCCGCCCAGGGCACAACGGAGCCTACGGAGAAGTAGTGTGACTGTACCGCCACGCCCATCTCGCCGGCCGTCTCATCCACCGCGACGATCGAATAGGTGTGCACCAGGGGATCGCGAGACGTGGTCGTGTCCATAGAGCACTAGTATACCAACCACGCCCGCGGTCGGACAGGGCGGCGCGGGCGGCGCCGAAGCGTCGCACGGCGCCGCGGTCATTCGCACGGCGCCGCGGTCATTCGCACGGCGGGGCGGCTATTCCCAGGACGCAGCGCGCGCTCGTCTGCGCGCCGCCGGGCCGCCGGGCCGCGCTATAGTCGGCGCGAGAACACCGGGCGATACAGTTCCTTCACGCGGTTGCTCCCGGGCATCTTGGTACGTTTGATCGGAGTGATTCGGATCCGCCGCCGCTCCAGACCGGCTCGACGCGTGAGGTCCCGGAGGGAAATGAGCGCGCGTTCGAGCTCCTGGGCGGTCTCGCTTCCGAGGCGGTAGGAGAAGAATGCCGGATTGGTTATTCGCACGAAGCCGAGCACGACCGCAACCGCCCGACCGAGCTTCTGGGAATTGAGGTATCGGTTCATTCGGCGAAGCGGGCGGACCCGGCGGCGCTTCAGGTTGTAGTAGAGGGCGTTGATCAGGACCGGAAGATGGAAGAACCGGGCGAGCACATCCGGCCGATAGAGCTGATCTTCGACCCGTTCCTCCTCGCCCGAGCTGCTGCGCATGGTGAGCTGAAGCTCGAACTCCTCCCACTCCGGACTGCTGTGGAGATCGCGATCCCACTGAGGGATCAGCTCTTCGATGTGGTCGAGGACGATCTCCGCGAAGTGCTCCATCTGCTGCTTTCGAGAGAGACTTTCGTCGCGCCGGGTGACCGGTATCGGCTCGCCAACCCTCGCCTCGAGACGAGGGTGCTGGAGGAAGAAGGCCTTGTGAATTGCCTCGGCCACACCGCCGAATCCGACAGGTACAACGGAAGCGCCCGTCGAGAAACTCAGCCAGGACACGCCGTTATGGGCCGACTTTCGCGCAGCCTGCCAGATCCCCCCTTCCGGGAAGATGCCGACAACGCCGCCGGATTCGAGAATGTGCTGTGCCTGCCGGAGTGCCTTGCGGTCCAGTTGCCCGCGGCTGTAGGGAATGTAGCCGTACCACTTGGCGAAATAGCGATACCGGCGATCAAGAGGAATGTCCCCGGCACCGATGACCTCGACGTCGTGGGGGCACGCCATCATCATGAGGGCTACTTCCATGATGCCACGATGGTTTCCCGCTACGATGTAAGGACCGCGAGAGGGAAAGTGTTCGGTGCCGGATATGGTGGATCGGGTGAGCAGCCACAGCATTGTCCGGGCGAACCACCTCAGTGGTCGCCGGAAGAGATTTCGCCAGATGCTCAGGTATTCGGGCTTGCCGGCCACGATTATGGGCCGTTACGGCCGACGTCCTAAGTGACGTCTTTCAGCTGGAGACCATTCTTGCGAAGGAACTGCATGAGTCCAAGCTTGCTCACACTTCGCAGAGCCCGCGTGGAGAGACGAATTCGGACGAAACGGTTCAGTTCCGGAACGAAAATCCGCTTCGAATGTACATTCGGCTTCTGCCACCGCTTGGTCTTGTTGTGCGCGTGAGAAATGTTGTTTCCAGACAGTGGTTTCTTGTTCGTTATGGCGCAACGTCGCGACATTGGTCTATCTCCTACCGGTGAATACACAAAAGGCACGAACGTGGCGGGGCGGACGCAAAGCGTCTGCCGACAAAGCCGTCCGTGGAACTGGAAATATATCCTGCCTCTGAGATTGGCGTCAAGGCGCCAACACTCCGCTTCTCAGTCGCGGGCGGCCTGTCGCCGTTCTGAGTCGCGGGCGCGCCGCCGCCGACTCCTCACACAGGGGTGGGCTCGCGCTTGAGGGTCTCCTTCGCCCGCCCCTGGAGATGGCGAACCGCCAGGTTCCACTTGTAGCTGTTGCCGCCGCGATTCAACAACGTCACCTGGTAGAGGGAGCCCCGGTAGTAGAACTCCAGGAACTCGCTGTTCTGGACATTGATACCTTCGATCTCGTCGACCTCGAATACCAGTGACTCTCCACGTCCCTCCGTCGCATCCAGCACCAGACGATCCAGGAAGAGGCTCAGTATCCCGCGGCCCCGGAACTCCAGCGGTTGGCTCTTGAATCCCTCGCGGACTCTGGCCCTGGCTTCGCTCAGGATGGGATCCGTCCGACCCGACGCCAGCGCCTCGTCGATCACTCCTTCGAAGTGCTGAACCTGCCAGAGGTTCCATCGACGCAGGTTCGGAAAGTGCAGCGGCCCGGAGACGGGCTCGAAGGCGCCGTACCCGTTCATCCGTGCAGCGTAGCCGCAGCACTCACAGCGAATGGTGTTGCCGCCGCTCTTGAGTGTACCGATGTTGCGACAATCAGGGCATATGAACAGAACGATCTCCAGATACTCTGCCCGGTGGCGGGAGACATATCTGACCCGCCGCTCCTTCTGCGCTTCGAACTCGTCACTGTCGAGATGGCGAACGATGTGCTCGTAGATCTCATCGACGGTCATGCCACGCATCTGCTTTGGCGTCAGCGCGAGGGTGTAGTGCATGTCGATGCGCCCGCGCCGCGGGCCACGAGCCCACCGAGGAAGAGAGAGGAAGGAGCCCTGAATCCGCGTGGTCACGACAGGGACCTTCAGCGACTTGAGGAGCTTCGCCGTCGAGTAGTAGATGGGTAAGCTGTGGCCGTCCCAGCTGCTCTGCCCCTCCGGAAAGATGCCAATGACACCTTTCCTCGCCTTAATCTGAACGATCCGCTTGACCGTTTCCAGGTCCGAAAGCGCCTTCGTCTTGGGAATGCCACCGACAAGACGAAGACCGAAGTCAACAATGGGAGAGCGAAAGTTCGAGTCGGAGACGACGTAGTGAACGGCGTAGGGAACACGGCTCGCCAGCAGAAAAGGATCGAGCACGCAGGCGTGATTCGCCAGGATGACGAAGGGCGGCTTAACCTGCCGGAAGACCTCGTAGTTGTGGGCTCGAAGTCGAAACAGCCAGGTCATGACCGGCCCGAAGGTGTGGCGCAGAATGCGAAATACGGTCTCGGAAGCGTGGATGCGGCGTCGCGAACGACGCAGGTCCCGGCGTTTCCGGCGCGTCGGAGTTGGTGCCGCCTCGCCGGATGTGCCTGCACTACTCATGATACCGGATTTTGACACACCTCCACGGGTAGCTCAAGTATGTGGCGATCCGCTCTGCGGTTTGCCGAATCCGGCAAGGTGACGGTAATATGCTTCCGTGAAACGCTTCCAGCACGCTGAATCGAACCGCCTGTGGGGGGCCTTGTACCTCATCGCGGCGCTCATCGGTGCGTACTTCGCGCTGGTGAGCCCCATTCGCTTCCAGACGCCGAGCATTGGCGACTACTTCTACCTGTCGGTCGCGGCGCTCCATCTGGCCTGGGGAAGTGCGCTCTTCGCGACGGCAAGACGCCTCTCCCCGGACGGCCACGTCCTGCTGCCGCGATCCGCGGAGTTTCTCTTCACATACACCTTCCTGCTCTTCTGGGTGCTATACGCATTCGCCCTGAACGCCAACATGGACTACGTCCAGCGCTTCATGCAGAGCGGTGGAGAGTTGACCCTCGCCCTCGATACGGCATCGGAACGACTCGAGGTTGCGGTCCGCTTCCTTCCCTTTCTCGCACTGAATCTGGCCCACTACGTTGTCATGCGTGTGCGTGTTCCCCGTCGGACCGACGGCGCCCTCCGTCCGCGGGGAGGCCGCCTCGGCGAGCGGTTCCGCCGGGACCGTCCGATCCCGGATGCCCCGGGACCGGAGATGGTGCGTCAGAACGCGCCGTGGCGCCGTGGCGTGCGGCGGTGGGCGCTTCCCCTCGCGCTGCTCAGCAGCGCTCTCTCGGGCATCGCCCTGCCGTCCTTCGTTGCGGAGAACGGGATCTGGATCCTCGGCTGGATCGCAATGGTGCCACTCTTCCTGGTCTTCAGCGCTACGGGTTTCTGGGGCGGCGTCTTCTACGGGCTGGTGTTCGGCCTTTTCCGCCTGGTTCTGACGAACTTCTGGCTCGCCACCTTCAGCCTCGTCTCCCTTCAGTTTGCGGTGCTGGTCTTCCTGGTCTTCTACGGCCTGTTCTTTCCCATCCTGATGGTGTTCTACCACGGCGCACCGCGGTTTCGACTGGTCATTCTACCCCTGGGGTGGACCCTCTTCGAGTATCTGCGCTCTTCGGGTTTTCTGGGCTATCCCTGGGCCCTCACCGCGCACTCTCAGTACTCCGTGCTGCCGATCATTCAGATTGCCTCGGTCACCGGGGTGTGGGGCGTTTCGTTTCTGGTCATCCTGGTGAATGCCGTCTTTGCCCACGCCCTCATCCGACGGCTCGACCGACCTCATGTGGGAGGCGTTTCGGCGGGCGGCCTGCGCTCCCCGTTGGGCACCGTCGCGGCAACCCTGGCGGGGCTCGCCCTCCTGGCCTACGCGGGCTCGATCGCCATGACATTCGGGGCGGCGCGCGATAACGACCGGCCGGCGCCGCAGGTGCGGGTCGCCCTGATCCAGCAGAACTCCGACCCGCGGAAGCACGAGTACAACAGAACCTTCAACAGCCTCAAACGACTCACCGACAAAGCACTGCGGGAGAACCCGGACATCGTCATGTGGTCCGAAACCGCCTTCGTACCGAACATTCGCCGCTGGGGCGCCGAAGAGCCCACCTCAAGTCGGTACGCGCGCCTGGTGGATCGCTTCCTCACCTACCAGGACTCGATCAACACCTGGCTCGTCACCGGCAACGACGACTACGAGATCGTTACCGACGAGGATGGTCGCGAAATCGACAGGCTCAACTACAACGCTGCGGTCCTGTTTGATGACGATGGTAACAGGGTCGACACCTACCGCAAGATCAAACTCGTGCCCTTCACGGAGTACTTCCCCTACCAGGAGTCTCTCCCGTGGGTCTACCAGCTCCTGCTGGAGTTCGACACCCACTTCTGGGAGCCCGGCGTCGAGCGAACGGTCTTCGAGCATCCGGAATTCACCTTCTCCACGCCGATCTGTTTCGAGGACGTCTTTCCCAACGAGGTGCGCCGCTTCGTGCTCGCCGGTGCGGAGGTCATTGCCAATATGTCGAACGACTACTGGTCCCTCACGCCGGTCCAGGCAAAGCAGCACTTCGTCGCAGGGGTCTTCCGCGCCGTGGAGAACCGGCGCCCCATTGTTCGGGCCACGGCCTCCGGGGTCACCGCCAACGTCGACCGGTTCGGGCGCATCAAGGCCACGGTGCCGACCTACAGCGAGGAGTACCTGGTGGCGGATGTGACCATTCCGCCGGACCGGTTCACGGTCTATACGCGGTGGGGCGACTGGTTTCCGCTGGCATCCGGGGTGGTGCTGATATTGTTGCTGGTGGTCTCCCTGGTGCAACCGGGTGCGACCGCGCGGCGCCGGGGATAGCGGCGCTCCGCGAGCGAACGCAGCGCGTGGAGGAGGGGCCGGCAGGGCCGTGCCGTCGCTGTTGCCTATTGCCCGGCGGCCGCCTCGCCTGAATCCTCGCCGGTGTCGTCGCCCGAGGCGGCGGTGCCGGCGGTCACGTGAATCTCAACGCGGCGATTGAGATGCTGCGAATCCGGCTCGCGCGTCACCGGGTCCTGGCCGCCGATGCCGCGCACGGTAAGGCTATCCGGCTGAGGTGCGCCTGCCTGCCGGAGATGGCGCCACACGTTACCGGCCCGCGCCTGGGAGAGCTCAATCCGCCCCGCTTCCGTCCCGGCGAGGGCGCAGTGTCCGACGATTCGGAGCGACCGAATGCCTCCACGCTCATCAGCCATCCTCTTGAGCCGCTCGACAATCTCATCAAGAGAGCGTCGGGTATCAGGAATGAGTGAAGGGTCGTCGGGGAGGAAGTAGACGGTCCATTGGCGCATCACCGCCGCATCGGCGGGTTCCGCCGTGTCGGCAGGTTGGGCTGCCTCGGAGGGCTCCGCGGCGTCAACCCGAGCTCCTTCCTCGTCATCCGCGCCGCCGGCCGGCGACACGTCCGCTGCGTCGTCACTGTCGGCCCGGGAATCCTCGGCCGGTCGGGGCTCGCCGACCGACTCCGCGGTATCGGAGGACTCCGCGGTATCGGGCTCGATGGTCGCGACGGCTTCCTGGCCGGGAACCCACACGGTGAGGCGAAGACCGAGCAGTACCAGGGCCGCCACCAGCACTGCCGCGAGGGGGATCGCCCATGCCGCCGCCGGAGTCGGCAGCCACCTCCGCACGGGAAGGCGCTTTGTCTGAACGAGCTTCCCCTCCACCTCGAAGCCGATCTCCGCCACGCCGCTTCTGGTGATCCGCCCGCGCAGGGTCATGCGGGGCTTTCGCCCCAGGCCGGCCGGCAGGTCCGACAACTCGACTACGGCGAGCTGCTCCCGATGACGGCCGGCGGGATCGTTCACCACGAGCTCGATTCGAGCGCGGCGCTGTCCCTCCGCAATGGTTGTCACGGCAAGATCCCGGGCTGTGCCGCGCACAAGAAGAAGGAGCTCTACGTAGTGTCCGTGGTCGACATTGACATCCAGATGTGGCGGCCGGTCGGAATGGGGCATCCTTCTGCCCAGTATACGCCACGGACCGGGCGGTCGCGAACCCGGCGGTTCTCCTTTTGGCGGACGTCTATCCCCTGGTGTTACTGCGAGACGGCGCGGTGCCCGGTGCGCACCAAAGGGGTGCGCGCCAAAGCGGTGCGCGTTGAAGCGGTGCGCGTCTTTTGGCTATGCTCCCGTCCATGGACGACCGATTTCGTGTGGCATTCGTGTGCGGCAAGCTGGGCGATGTGGACGGCGTCTCCCTGGAAGTGGACAAGTGGATATCGACCCTCCAGTCACACGGCCACTCGGTCGTTACGATTGCCGGGAAGTACCGCAATCCTCTGGAATCGGTACCGCCTGAGGATCAGCTCCTCGTGGAGAGGATCCGCTTCGACTCACCGGAACAGCAGTACTACGAAACCTCGGCGTTTCCACATCTCAACCGGCGGCCGCCCCATCAGTCCCGCGAGAAGATCGAGCTCATGCTGGACCAGCTCCAGGCGGACGGCACCGACGTCGCCAACTGGATTGACGAGGTGGTTCACGAGCGAGACATAGATGTGCTCATTGCGGAGAACACGAACGCCATGCCCATGACGCTGATCGGCGGCATGGCCATGTACAAGCTCGCCACGGAGCGTCGCATGGCCACCATCTTCCACCATCACGACTTCTGGTGGGAGCGGAGCCGTTTCAGCAACAACTACATCGAATCCTTTCTGAACACGATCATGCCCCCGGTCGACCTGGGACTGGAGCACACGGTCATTTCGTCCTATGCAGCGCACATCCTGACGAGCCTGAAGCGCGTTCAGCCTCACGTCGTGACGAACTGCGAGGACTTCGACCACCCTGTCTGGAAAGGTGAGTACAATCACGACTTCCGCGAACAACTCGGATTCCGGGAGGACGACCTGCTTGTTGTCCAGCCGACCCGCATTGTCCCGCGCAAGCGCATTGAAGACTCCCTCGCCTTCGTGCGGCACCTCCTGGAACGCTACCCGGAGTACCGCGGCAAGACGCACTACATCATCTCTCTCTATCAGGGAGACGAGCCGGATCAGCAGTACATCGATACGATCCAGGATATTGCCCGCGATGCGGATATTCCCCTTCACCTCATTTCAGACCGGGTCGCCTCGGTCCGCGGCACCGATCCGGAGGGGCGGAAGCTCTACACCAATCGCGACGTTCTGGCCCACGCGGATTTCGTCACCTACCTGCCGGTGTGGGAGGGATTCGGCAACGCCCTTCTGGAAGCAATCGCCGCGAAGGTACCGATCGTCACGACGACCTACCTGGTCTACAAAACCGATATCATGCCCCTCCAACTCCGCAACGTTGAGATCCGGGACACCTACGATGAGAAGGGACGCCTGGTCATTCCCGACCGGGCCGTCGACGAGATCGTCCAGATCATCAGGAACCCCAGGGAGCGACAAGAGCGCGTCGATCACAACTTCCAGGTGGCCCGACAGGAGTTCGGCCTGCACGTCCTCTCGCGGAAGCTCCGGTGGGTGTTTCAGGAGTACGGTGACGAGATTCGCGCCTCTCGGAAACGCCGCGCCAAGGCGGGCGCCCGCTACTCGGTGTAACGAGCTACCGGGTGTAACGAGCTACCCGGCGCAACGCACTATCCGGTGTAACGCACTACTCAGGATGGAATGTCTCGACTCCGGGGCGCGCCGCCCGGTGGCGGCGGACCGCCCAGAGCATGATAGCGCCACCGGCAATAAACAAGACGGACAAGAGCTGGTCGCCCGTGAGGTCCAGGGGCGAAGAGAAGAGTGCCGGAGGGTGCACGGGGCGGGAGAACCGGATGACAAAGGGATCGCGGATGGGGGGCACCCGCAGATAGCCCAGGAGGAACTGGGCGCAGCCGTAGATGAGAAGATAGGTCGCCGCCAACCATCCTTCGTGGAGGCGTCGCCGCAGGCTCACCCACCTGAGGACACCCCACGCAATGAGGCCGGTCAGAAGCGCCTCGTAGAGCTGCGCGGGATGACGGGGAAGGTTGACGAACCCGGACTCCCCGATCACCGGGACCTCCAACGCGATCGCCCGACGATAGATACCCTCCAATGCAAGCGGCACCGGCCGAGCTTCGGGAAAGACCACTCCCCAGGGGAGCGACGTAACCCTCCCGTAGAGCTCCTGATTGGCGAAGTTACCGACCCGCACCAGAAAGAACATCAGCGGGATCCCGACAACCAGCGCATCCGCCCACAGGAGGACCCGCACTCGGTGGCGCAGATGGTGGAGAAGAAGAGCAACTGCGGCGCCAAGGAGCCCACCGCCGAAGCTCATACCGCGGATGCTCACAAAATTCATTGATTCATCGAAGGGCCAGAGTACGAGCCAGGGCCGTCTCACCACCTCCTGCAGGGGACCGAACAGGATGATCCCCCCGATTCGAGCGCCTGCCAGATATCCGATGACGAACCAGAAGAAGAAGCGTCGCGCATCCGGCAACTCCTCCGAAGCACCGTGTGCGCGCAGGTGTTCCAGAAAGAGGAGGAAGACGACCCCGTACCCGAGAAGATGCAACAGGGTGTACCACCGGATGGGCAGGGCCGGAGCAATGACGGTGTGAAGCCATTCGGGATACACCAGGTAAGCGGTCATTCCCCGTCGTCCGCCTTCAGCGGCTCCTCCATGATCCGCCCGGTATCGCGATCGAAGTAGATCCGGACCGACTTCTGCGGCTCGCTGTACTCCCTGGTGCGCCCGTGGCTTTCCACGACGACGCCGGGAAAAAGCGTTCCCTTGACCAGGATCTCCGAAGGGAAGTGTTCCTCGAACTTCTCCCGCAGATTGAAGAGGCGCAAGCTCCGCTGCTCCATGATCTTGAGAAGCTTTTTCTTCTCCCTGCGCAGGCCCTCCACTTCCTCCCTGGGGCTGTTGTCCGACACCTTCTGAAGGGAGAGGTCGATGGTGGTTACCCGGCGCTTCAACTTGTCGATCTCCTTCTCCTCGCGTTCGATCTGATCCGCCACAAGGTAGTCCTGACCGAAAGAGACGTGGGTATGCGCACCGCTCGAAGAGCCGAGGTTCTGCGTCTCAATGCCCTTTCGCACTCGGATATTGCCGCCGACGACGCTTCCCTTCTCGGTCTGCATGCGGAGGATCCCGTTGGTCTTCACCGTCGTGTGAAGGCAACCGGTACGGATCACGATCTCCCCGACCGCCAGGAGCGTCGCGTGCTCGGCGAAGGCGACCCCGATGTTCTTCTTGGTGCGCAACACCGCCTTGCCCGCGCCTTTCACGCCCTCCTTGATCATGATGTTGCCCTCCGCCGAGAGGAGACACCCTTCAACGGATTCACCGATCCGAATGTCCCCGCCGGCCATGATAACGTAGCCGGTCTGGACGGATCCGGAGACGGTGACGCTCCCGGGAAACTTGATGTTCCCGGTCTCAACACCGACTGTCCCCTTGACCGTATGCGTAGCGCGCACGGAAATGCGTCGGCGTTCGTAAATCAATTCGCCGTCGGTTTCGGCGATGAGGGTAACGATCCCGTCCTGGTCGCTCTCCTGCTTCAGGTTCTCTCCGACTTCGACATTCACCGCCTGGCCACGAGGCGGGGGAATCTCCTTCCCCGTCACGTCCGTGCCGGGCTGCGGCTGATCCTGGGGCGGTTCAATACGGGCAATCTGAGTTCCCGCCTTCACGGTGGTGATGAGATCGCGGTTCTTGTAATCGGCGGTACCGTCCTCGCGGACAGAGACTCCCTTCCCGCTGGCAAGCTTGATGAGAAACTCGAGCTTCCCGTCACTCCCTTCCTCGGGGGGTGTCCCTTCCGCAACCAGCCACCGGACAATGCCGCCTTCGTGCTGGGCGCGGATGAGCCCGTCGCGCACCTTGCCGTCGTCGACGCCATACGCGACGCCGGCCTCGTCGAGGGCATTGAAGACCGCCTCTTCGGTCAGGCGTCGTCCCGTGCCCTCACCCTCTTTCAGGGTGATCATGGCGCGCATGCGATCGGTTCCCAATTCCACCTGGATTGAACAGTCCCGGTGCGGGCGAACGCGGAGGTAGGTGACATCGTCTACCTGGGCCTCTTCCATGAGCCCCTCGCTAGCGGCAAAAACGACGCCGTCCTTGCGTTCCACATTCTCAAGGAGCTTCAGTTTCGGCTCCGCACCGGTCGGTGGCGGAATCTGCTGGCCGTAGACGTCCGTGCCGGGCTGGCCCGCCCCGGCCGGCGCTACCGTCAGGAGGCGCTGCTCCGGCTGAACCCGGGCCATCCGGGAAACATCGGTCACAGGAAGCTCTTCAATCGACTCGAGATCACCCAGGAGCTCCGGACGCTCCCGGGCCGCCCGCTTGTACGGCTCCATCTCGCTCTCTTCGAGGAATCGAACCGCGAACTCCATCTCCCCGTCCGGTCCAGGCGTCGGAGCGGTACCTTCGGTAAGGACGTATCCGGTCAGGTCCTGTTCCGGGCCGTGGTAGAACTCGAGGATATCCTTCTTGATGCGCTCGAAGTCGAGCTTCTTGAGGCCGGCAGACTGAATTGCCTTGCCGAGCTCCTTGAGACTCAGCGGCCGGCCCCGGCCCTTGCCCTTATGGACATTGAGGACCGCCTGGAGCCTGTCGTCGGAGACGTAGATGTCGTAGGAGGCGTCCCGGCTGTTGCTGATCGGCACCTCCTCCATGTCCTCGCCGCTGTTGATCGCATTGTTGAGGAGCGACTGGATCTCCTCGCCGCTGATGAGATTGTCCGGATCGTAACCGAGGTTGCGCGCTTCCTGAACGATCTCATCCGGGGTCGGAGGTGCCGCCGCGCTGTGACCGGCCGAGAAGGAGAGATACGCCGTCGCCTTGTCCTTCGACAGCGTCAGTGACCAGTCGTGACTTTCGTAGGGGATCACGTCTATCCAGTTCGGACCGCGTCGGACCGCCCCGGTCACCTCGGCGGTCACGACGTTCCCGCTTCGGCTTGCGCCGGTACCCACGTAGAAGTGCGGGTCCGCAAGGTTCTTCGGATAGACCACGCTCCCGTAGATGCTGCGGCCCGGTGTTCCCCGGGATTGCGGCGTGACCTCTCCGAGGCGTTGTCCCGCTTCGGCATAACCGGTCTGCTCCACCGTCGGATCCACGTAGACGCGTTCGGGAAAGGTCTCCTCTTCGACGACGGTTTGCTCTTCCGTCTTCGGGCTGCCGAAGGGGAGCTTGGACTTCTTCGTTACGGTCTTCTTCTTCTCGACCTTGCGCTTCCGCTCCACCGTGATGTTCGGGGGGCCGGCCCCCGAAAGGACCGCTTCCACCCCCTGCCGGAGCCCATCGGGGACGGGAAGGCTCTCCATGGTGAAGTGCTCGGGCGCAGGATCCTCCGGCGCCGTGCCTTCGGCGGCAACGAACTGAAAGGGATTGCGCCCCTTCCTGGCGTTCTCCTCGAAGAGCCGGGCGATCTCCGCCTCGTCGTACCCCTCCTTGACGCCGCGCTGGACGAGTTGCTCGACAAGGCGTGACGGTGTCCATTCCTCGGAGCCGGCGGAGCGATCAATCGAAACCGATGCTTTCAGGCCGCGCTCGTCGATGGATAGATTCAGAGAGCCTTGAATGACCGTCTCTTCCTTCGCCATGTGCAACTAACCAGGATCGGCGCGTCCGCTGCGACGCCCCGTTGTCACGCCTTGTATCCCGCCTCGATCGCGCTGACCAGCTTGGACTTGTAGAGGGCGTTTTCCTTTTTGAGCTGGTTTATCTCGTACTGCTGATGCTTGATCGTCTCCACCAGATCACCCGTCGTCAAGGCACCCGTGTGGAGGAGATCCTCAATGTAGTCCATCTTGTTCTCGAAGTCCGCCGAGGCTTCGACTTCCGCCTCCTCGTAGGTGGCGTCCACCTGCTCCCACATGAGCGGCTCGGCGTCGTCATCTCGAATCTGGCTCAGCTTGTCGGCAATCCGGTGAACCGCCTGTGCAAGGACCGAACCGGGCTTGTACCGCACAATGGGCAGGCCGGACCCAAGGGCCACGTCCTGCAGCTCATCCCGGTACATGACCCCGAGGTGTTCCAGATCGATATCGAGATACTGCTGACACGATCGGCGAAGGCGCAACGCCTTGTCGGCGTCCTTCGGATCGTCGAGCATGTTCATGACCAGTCGCGGCTGGAAGCGGCGCAGCGCCTCCCGGGCGGCGCCGTGTCCCTCCGGATCGATCGACTTCAGGTGCGAGAGGAGTTGCGGGATGTAGATCCGCTTCGAGCCCTCCTGACGCTTCTTCAATGACTGCAGGTACTTGTCCCCCGGACCCTTCCTTGGGAGCGATGTCTGGATCAACCGGAAGGACGCGTTCTTCAGAAAGAGATAGGCGTTCACCATGGAGGTCGCGTTCGGCGCGGTGATGACGACGCCGCGCGGCGCGACGAGAAAGAAGTCGAGGATATTGTAGCTCGTCCCGGCCCCGAGATCGAGCACCAGGAAGTCCGCCTCCATCTTGCCCAGACGGGAGAGAAGCATCTTCTTCTGCGATGCGGCAATGTTAGCCAGCCCGGGAATCTCCGCATCGCCGGCAATGAAGGATACGCCCTGAAAGTCGGTGTCGAGGACGAGGTCGCCGAAGTCGATGGAAGAGTCGGTCAGGAAGGTGCCGATGCCGACCGGCGGATTGCGGATACCCAGAATGAGGTGAAGGTTCGATCCGCCGAGATCCAGGTCCGCCAGTACGACGCGGGCACCGGCCTCCCCGAGCGCTACGGCAAGGTTTGCCGCCAGGAGAGACTTTCCGACGCCGCCTTTGCCACTGGCAATCGGTATGACATGCATCAACCGCGCTCCTCTGAATCACTGCGGATCTCATCCGTCGGCACCCGCTCGGGTTCGACGTTCGCGAGGGCCTCGTCGTCGGAGGCGCCGCGTTGCGGTGTTTCCTCGAGGGAACCGCTTCTGAATGATAGCAGGACGATGAGGAGAATCAAGTCGACCGCCGCAACGACATAGGGCGCGACCGTGACGAAGAATGCCTGAAAGCCGGTGGCAACCAGGCCGCTCCCCCGCAGGGCGACAAGAAGAAGCACCAGCGAGGCCACCTCGAGGAACTTGCCGAGGCGCAGTGCGTTGAGGAGCGGGGCTTTCTTTGCGGGGAGGGCGCCGATGAAGAGGAACCCCGCGGCGAGGATCAACTGCGGGCTACCGATCCAGGCCACCGTCGTCGCCTTCAGCATGCTCGTATTGACAGCGAGTACCAGTGTTGCGATGTTGAAGGCTGCTATGAAGCGCGCAACCTCCCAGAGGGCTGCGAGGAAGAACAGGATCCTATGACGTGCCACGTATGGCGGAGTGTACGACCCCGGTTTGGCACCGTCAATAGAGAGTCCCCCGCCCCTCGATGGGCGCTCGCAACGGCTCATGGCTGGCGGTCTCAATAGAAAGTGCCCCTCCCGGGTGTGTATACTCTGAATACGAGACTGTCCGGAGCACATAGATGAAACGACTTTTTCAGACCCTCGCCGGAAAGGAACGCCTTCTCTGGCTCAGCGTAACGGCGGGCCTCTTCGTTGTCCTCCTGGTAACCCTGGTACCCGTCACTGTTGCGGCGCAGTCCCAGACGAGCGAGGATGAGCGGCTCCTCAACATGTTCGAGCGGGTCTACGACTTCGTCCGCCGGAACTACGTCGAAGATGTGGACCCCGAAGTCCTGATCGAGGGAGCCCTGGATGGGATGTTCCAGAGCCTGGACGATCCCCACTCCGCGTACCTCACCGCTGAGGAGATGCGAGACCTCCGGGACACCACACGGGGACAGTTCGGCGGTGTCGGCATGTACATTGCCAAGCAGGGAGAAGACGAGAGTGAAGATGAGAACGGCGAGGATGGCGGCTTCGTAGAGGTCGTTGCGCCCATCGAGGACACGCCGGCATTTCGGTCCGGCATCATGGCGGGTGACCTCATCGTGGAGATCGAAGGAGAATCGACCAGACCGCTGGACATTGACCAGGTGGTAAACCGGCTGCGCGGAGAGCCGGGAACAACCGTGGAAGTGCTGATCCGCCGCGGATCCTCCCACACGCTGACTGTCGAGCTCACTCGCGCCATCATTGAGGTTCCCACGGTCAAGCACGCCATGATCGACGACGACATCGCCTTTCTCCGCATTATTCAGTTCACGCCCTATACCAATCAGCGCGTCGAGGAGTCGCTCCGGGAGTTCCAGGAGCAGGGATACGAGTCACTCATCATTGACCTGAGGCAGAATCCCGGCGGGCTCCTCTCGGGTGTCGTCGATACCGCGGATCTCTTCTTTGAAGACGGTACGATCGTCGGAACCCGGGGCCGCAAGGCGAGCGAGAACGAGGTCTTCCAGGCGGATCCCGGCACGAGTGTGCCGGAGGACATTCCCATTGTCGTGCTCATTGATGAGGGGTCGGCCTCCGCTGCGGAGATCATGGCCGGGGCGCTGAAGGATCGCGACCGCGCCTACCTGCTCGGAGAAACAACCTACGGCAAGGGGTCGGTTCAGGAAGTCCACGTGGTCGGTACCGGCGGCTTCCGCCTGACCATGTCGAAGTACTACACTCCCGACGGTACCTACATCGAGGACAACGGCATTGAGCCGGATGAAGTTGTGAAGCCCCCGGAGCTCAGCGACGCCGAGGTGGAATCCCTGACACGGATAGCCGACGAGCAACTCGTTGCATCCTTTGTGGACGAGCACCCGGAACCGTCGGAGTCCGAGATCCGGAGCTTCATTGGCGATCTCCGGGCCAAGGACATTGAGCTGAGCGAGCGGCGCATCCGGAAGATGGTGCGCGACGAGGTCAACCGCCGCAACAACGTCTCTCCGGCGTACGACCTCGAGTTCGACGTGGTACTCCAGGAAGCGGTCCGCCTTCTCCGGGAGAACCAGATTTCCGCAAAGGGCACCATGACCGGGAACTGATCCCGGCGCGCCGGCGTATGAAGCAGTTCATTCTTCCGTCGGAGCATGTCGAGGGCGACACGGTCGATCTCACGGGAGAGGACTTCCACTACCTGGCCCGCGTTCGCCGACACCAGCCGGGAGAGGTGATCCCCGCACGAACACCGGGAGGCCGCGCCTTCGATCTCCGGATCGATGACATTGGGCGTGACCGGCTCCGGGGCACCCTTCTCCCGGTCACCACCGCCACCGCCGACGCCGCGGGAACCGGCCCGGGCGCCAGGCCGCAGATTCCGCCGATCACCCTCTATCAGGGACTACCCAAAGGCAAGAAGCTCGACACGGTGGTGCGCCAGGCCACCGAGGCGGGGGTTCAGGCGATCGTCCCGGTACGAACCAGTCACTCCGTGGTGGATTGGGAGGGAGCCCGCGGCGCAAAGAAGCTCGATCGCCTCGAGCGCATCGCCCGGGAAGCGGCCCAACAGTCGGGAAGCGTTGCTCCGCCGCGCATTGCGGAAATCATCGACCTGAATGACATTGAGCCGGTGTCCCCGGAAGCAGGAGAGGTGGGCCTGGTCTTTCACGAGAAGCCACTTGCGGCGCAGGCCCTTCACGAATATCTTAGGACAGCTCCACACCACCTCTACCTCGCCGTCGGACCGGAGGGCGGCTTTTCGGGAGACGAGATCACGAAGCTGACAGACGCCAAGAACTTCAGCGTTGCCCGACTCGGCGCAACGGTGTTGCGAACCGAGACGGCGGCGCTCTATGCTGTTGCCGCCGTCCAGACCATTCTGCGGGAGCGAGAACAGTGGGCGTAGCGACAACTCCTACCATGCGAACCCAGATCCTTCGCATTCCCATCGACGCCTTCAAGCAGGAGGACCTGCCGCAGATCGTCGAGGAGCTGCGAGAGCAGGAGGGGCGCCACCACGTCGTGCTCCTGACCACGGAAGCGCTCATGCGCGCCCGGCGGAACAAGATCTACCGCAAGACGCTGAAGGAAGCCTCCCTTATTGTGCCGGTGTCCCTGGGCTTGCAGCGCGCGGCCGCATTCCTGGATAAGCCGCGCGTCGAGGCGCAATTGACCTTCCGGTTCGTGATTCGTCTGCTCGGACTGCTGGAGGAGCGGAACGCCAGCTACTATCTGCTGGGGTTGAAGCGGAAGCACCTGTTGCGGGTTGAAGAGAACCTTCGGCTCACCTTCCCCGGACTCCGCCTGGTCGGGCGCCATCCCGGATACTACTCGCAGGATCGGGAGAGTGACATCGTCACGGCTATCCGCAAGGCGGCCCCCAATCTCGTGCTGATCGGCAGCGGCATCAGAGGCGGCGACGAGTGGGTTCGCACCCACAAGCGCTCCTTTGCGCCGGGCATCTACCTCTGCGTGCCCGAGGTCCTGGAGGTCTTCGCCGACATCAGGCGCAAGCCCCCGGCGACGCGGGCCGGCCGCATCATGCGGCGCATCGGCGGCCTCTTCTCCCACCCCTGGCGCTTCACCAAAGCCTTCCTCTACCTGTGGTTCGGCATCCTCCTGGTGGGATTCCGACTGTTCGACCGGTAGGGGCCGACTCGGCGGGCGGCGGGGTTGCTCGCTGCGCCCGCGATCGCCCGCCCCGCAGTGCGGCTCTTCGCCCCGCAGCGCGGTCGCCCGCCCCGCCCGGCGGCTCTTCGCCCTACTCCCCCTACTCCGCCTCTTCCAGCTTGACGTGCTCGTAGATCTGCCAGAGCTGGGTGTCCAGGGGTCTGATGAGCAGCAGCCCCAGAGCGACGCGGATCGGGGGGAGGTACATGAAGACACCGATGATGTCGGTCACCAGGCCGGGGAGGATGATCAGCCCGGCCGCAATGAAGAGACTCGCCAGCCGGGCGAAGTCGTGGCGCGGGAAGATCCCGGCGCGGATGGAGCCGCGCGCCGCGGCAAGGGTCGAGAGAATCGAGTTGACCAGGAAGAAGAGCCCCACGAGCCCGGTGGATGAAACCACGGCGAGCGCCAGATAGCGCCCGATTGCTCCGCTGAGCCGGATGAGGGCGTATCCATCTGCGACGATCAGGAGTGAGCCGAGCAGCATAAGAAGGAGCAATCGGATAACAAACGCTCGATCCACGAGCGAAAGGAGTCGCAGCCGCGTCGCCATTGGCTCCGCATTATAGCGGCTCCCCGGGCCTTCACCAATTCCCCGGGAGCGCACCGGGACAGTTCGAGCCCCCGCCCGCACACCCAGCCGGCCCGGAAAGGCCTCCCACCAATGGATTCCGCTGCTTCGCATAAGTTTCTTGTTGCAGATTTCAGGATCTCGGTGTATCTCTGATATTCGACACTTATGATCAGGATAGTGCTGGTAGACCAGGACCGAGAGGTCCATGACACGCTGCGGCGGCTGCTGCCACAGACCTGCACCCTGCTGTCCTACTTCCGCGGCGTCCTGGCGGGCGACTTCATACGGCAGCACCAGCCGCATGCAGTAATCATCGGCCTCGATATCTCAGATGTATCGGTAGACGAGTTGATCACGAACATCGTCGGGTTGCGCCGGGCACCGCCGGTGAGCGTGATCGGTCACCGATCACAGGCGGCCGAGCTGGTGGCGGCAATGCGCGCCGGCGCCAGAGATTGCCTCTTTCGCCCCTTCGGCCGCCGGGAGGTGGAGGTCACCGTTGCCCGGCTTCTCCACGCCGTTGGCGGCGCCGCACTGGGCGGCTCCGAGAACGGAGACGGCGAGGACCACACCGGCGACGCCGCGGATCGGCTGTTTCACGGTCGCAGCGACGCGGTGAGGTCGGTGCGCGACTTCGTGCGCCGGGTGGCTCACGCGGACATCCCCGTCCTGTTGCTGGGCGAAAGCGGCTCCGGCAAAGAGGTCGCCGCGCGGGCCATCCACGAGCTTTCGAACCGCTCGGAGTCGCCTTTCATTGCCGCCAACTGCGGGGCGATCCCGGAACCCCTCTTCGAAAGCGAAATGTTCGGCGCCGAGAAGGGCGCCTTCACGGATGCGGTGGCACGGCCGGGGCATCTGGAACGGGCGGCCCAGGGAACCGTGTTTCTCGACGAGGTGGGAGAGATGTCGGCGTTCAACCAGGCAAAGATCCTCCGCGTCATCGAGGATCGGCGCGTCCGGCGAGTGGGCGGGAGCCGGGAGCTCCTGCTCTCGTTTCGTCTGATTGCCGCCTCGAATCGCGACCTGCCGGCGGAGGTGCGGGCCAAGCGGTTCCGCCGCGACCTCTACTACCGCCTGAGCGTGCTCACCTTCCGGATGCCCGGTCTCACTGAGCGGCTCGAGGACATACCGGACCTGGTGGAAGCCTTTCTGAGGGATGCCGAAATGGAGGATGTTGCCCTGACGGACAACGCCTATGACCGGCTGGCTCTGCACACGTGGCCGGGGAATATTCGAGAACTGCGGAACGTGATCCTCCGCGCCGCCATCATGAAGCGGGGCGCCGGAATCACGGCGGACGATATCTCCTTCGTGTGAAGCGGGTGGCGGGGACGGGAGACCGGGTGGTGGCGGATCTGCGCCGGCCGCAGTGCTGCGGCCGACCGGCCGGCGGCGGTTGGCTGCGCCCGGGCCGCACGGGCGCGCGGGCGCGCGGACGAGAAATCCCGGCGCGGGCCGAACGCCCGGGGGCGGCCGGGGCGCCGGCGGCGCGAACGCCCGTGGGCGATGCGCCGGATCGGCTCACATGTTCCGAATGTAGAACCCGTTCAGCACGGGAATGGTGCGTCCTGTCTCCGGATCGTCCGCCACACCGGCAATGGTGCCGACGACAATGACCTCTTGGTTCCGCTCAATGATACCGCCGGGCGGCTCGTTCCGGGTGCGCCGCGTCGGGATCCGCTCGGCGAATTCCGGACCCTGCACGATTATGGCGGCCTTGTACATGACGATCTGGTCGAGGCCGCGCCATTGTCCCGACACCACGTCGATCTCGGCGCGGAAGGTCTCCGGGTTGGGATCGACCACGTTGACCGCAGCGACAACCCCGTTGAGCACCAGGACCGAGTCGTTCTGCATCAACGCCTCGGGCGATCGTTGCGCCTGCACGGCAAGGGCTTGCAGAGAGGAGTCGAAGTCGACAACCTGGTCGAAGGTTTCCTTATCGACGCCGAATGCCGCAACAGCGAGCGACACGGCGAGTATTGTGCAGAATAGGCGTTTCATGCATGCTCCCGATACGTGCGATGCGCCTAATTATAGTCGCGTACCGATAGGTTGTCCAAAGCAGCGAGACCCCGGATGAATGAAGACTCCCGGCAACAGTCGAAGGCTCCGCTTACGGACCATCGCGCGCTGGTCATCGGCGGATCCGGCGGCATCGGTAAGGGCGTCGCCACGGCCCTTGCACAGGCCGGGGCAAACGTCCTGGTACACGGCAGGAGAGGATCCAGGGTCGATGCTACCGTGCGTGCAATCCGGGACGGCGGCGGCCGGGCGGAGCCACTGGTTCACGAGATCTCCGCCGACCAGCCGGGAATGGGTGGGGGAGCATCGCCGGCGGAGGGGCTCATTACCGCGCTGCCGTCTCCCGGAAGCTTCGACATCCTGGTCGTCGCCTTCGGTCCCATTCTCTACCGCACCTTCAATGAAACAAGCCTCACCGACTACCGCATCATGGCGGAGTTGAACTACCTCGTCCCGATTGCACTGGTGCAGGCGTGCGCTCCCGGCATGATCGATCGCGGCTTCGGCCGGATCATCCTCTTCGGAGGCACAGCGACCGACCGCATCAAGGGTTTCGCCACAATCCCGGCGTACAGCGCGGCCAAGACCGCCCTCGGCTCCTTCGTGAAGTCCGCTGCCAGGCATCTTCGCGGAACGGGGGTAACGATAAACGCGCTTTGTCCCGATCATGTTCATACCGAGTATTTGACCGAAGGAGAGATCCAAGGGTATTCTCAGCAGATGCCCAATGGTCGATTGGTCACTGTGGAGGAGGTCGTCAGCCTCGTCTCGTATCTTATGACGCCGCAGGCGGCATCGATCAATGGACAGCTCCTGGTCGTGGATCAAGGAAGACAACGGTGATATGGCAACCAACGGTGATATGGTGTTGATAGGGCCGGAACCCCTTGGAATGTGGACGAACCAACGCTATTTGACAAAGAATCGAACACAGGAATAAGATGGGTTCAAGTAAAAAGGCCTTGCTTCAGAAGGTGTATCTTCTGATCGAAGGAGAGACATGAACAACAACGATATCGTTCCCGGTTTTGACGAGGAAAAGGACGAAAGCCTAAAGATCCGGCTCCAGAAGGTGGACTCCGTCGACGGCGGTCTCATTCTCTATTTGACCGGCTACATCGATACCTACAACTCAAACTTCTTTCAGAAGCGTGTTACCCGTGCGGTCGAGGCGGGATACACCCGGCTGATCTTCCATTGTGGCGGGCTGAACTACGTGTCCAGTACCGGAATCGGCTCCTTCACCGCGTTTCTCAAGGCGGTGAAGCCACGCGGCGGCGATCTGGTCCTCCTCGAGATCCAGCCCAAGGTATACGAAGTATTCCAGCTCCTCGGTTTCTCTCAGTTCTTCAATATCAAGGATAACCTTGACGAGGCGGTTGAGTTCTTCAAGAAGGGTGGAGTCACCGTCGAGTCGGACGTTTTCCCGAAGATCTTCAAGTGCCCGATCTGCTCGAAGAAACTCAAGGCGACCAAGGCGGGGCGCTTCCGCTGTTCCGAGTGCAAGACCATCCTCGCGATAGACAACTCCGGGCAGGTCTTCCTCGGCTAGCGTTCATCCTGTAGAATGGCTCCACTCTAGAATCCAACAAGTCGGAGCCGAACGCAATGGATAGTGCCAAAATCGAAGGATACCTCATCAATCTGGGCCTGACGTTCCGGGACCTCGGAGATAAGGCGTGGATGATTGAAGATCCCGAAAGCGGTCTCAGCAACGTGGTTGTCTTTGCCCAGGACTCCCTCGTTACCATTCGGACAAAGATCATGAACGTCCCGAGTGAGCGCCGGGAGGAGTTCTTCCAGACGCTACTCTCCCTCAACGCAGAAATGATCCACGGGGCCTACGCTCTGGACGACGACAACGTTATCTTGATTGATACGTTGGAGCTTGAGACCATGGACCTGGAGGAGTTCCAGGCATCGCTGGACGCAACAGGGCTGGCCCTTGCCCAACATTACGCCGTGCTTTCAGAATTTCGCACGTAAGGAGGAGGATCCCCGTGGGGATTTTTGAACGATTCAGACGACTGGTCCAGTCCAATCTCAACGATATGATCAGCAAGGCGGAGGATCCCGAGAAGATGCTCAACCAGCTGATCACCGATATGAATCAGCAGCTCATCGAGTCCAAGAAGAGCGTCGCCTCCGCCATTGCCGACGAGAAGAAGATCGAGCGGCAGATGAACCAGAGCCGGGAACAGGCCCAGGAGTGGGAACGCAAGGCCATGCTCGCAGTTCGCGCCGGAAAGGATGATCTCGCCAAGGAAGCGCTTGGACGCAAGCGCGAAATGGAGAAGTACGCCGGCGAGTACAAGGAACAACTCGATCAGCAGCACGAGTCGGTAGAGAAGCTGAAGACCTCGCTCCGCGGATTACAGCAGAAGATCGAAGAGGCCCAGCGCAAGAAGAACCTTCTTGTTGCACGGTCCAAGCGCGTAGAGGCGCAGAAGAAGCTGCAGAGCACGCTGAGCGGGATGTCCGATACCTCCGCCTTCGAGGCCTTCGACCGTATGTCCCAGAAGATGGACCAACTCGAGGCTGAGAACGAGGCAATGGAGGAGCTCGAGGACTACTCCGGCAAGCAGGATATCGACGAGAAGTTCGCGGAGCTGGAGTCCGGCAGTGGCGACGCCGACAAGATGCTGGACGACCTCAAGAAGCGGATGGCTATCGAGGACCAGACAAGCGGTTCCTCCGGGAAGTCCGGAGAGACCGGCAAGTCCGAGAGTAAGGCCGACAGCAAGGGCTCATCCTCCGACGGGTCGCCCTCGGAGAGTGAAGAGGATGTCGACGCTACACTGGAAGAGCTCAAGCGCCGCATGAAGGATGAGGAGTAGCGATCCCCCGGACTCGCCCGCCGACCTTCCCTCAGCCATTCTCCTGAGTGACAGCGCGTCCGAACGGGCGCGCTTTCGTATCCATCTTCGGGATCTGCACGCCTGTACCTTCGAGGCCGCATCGAGCCTTGAGGAAATCGATTACGCCGACATCGTTGTGACCCCGAGCAGGCTGCTGCGCCGCGTGCTGGATGCCGCACCGGAGATCCCGGAAGCGGCGTGCCTGTTCGTGTTCGGCCCGGCGCGGGAGCTGCCGGCGGCCTACCTGGCAGGCGCCTGGGACTTCATGAAGGAACCCTGGGACGTCGAGGAGTTGCTGTTCCGGGTGACGGCCCTCGCCGAAAGGGTTCACGCTCCCCTCCGCGGACCGGCAGGTACCCTCGGACCGAGGTCCCTCACCATAAACGACGTTGACATCCCCCTTTCGCGAGAAGACGTCCGGCTGCTGCGCGTGTTCTGGAACGCCCCGGACGGTGTGGCGACGCGACGGGCCCTTGCCTTTGCCCTGGGCGTGGACGCCGCCGGTGCTTCCCGCGCCGTGGACATGCGCGTGGCGAGGCTCCGGAAGCGTCTGCAGCCCGCTTTCGCATACGACAACCCCATTGTTTCGATCCGGGGGCGCGGATACCGTCTCAACAGGGACCTTCCACAGGGTTGTGGATAAATTGTGAGCAATTTCGACTGTCCGCAGCCATTAAGCGACCACCTCGTCACTTCGGATGGCTCCCGCTTTCCGTTGCAAAGCCGCGCCGCCCCCGAAACATCGTAAAGATTTGTATCTAAAGGACTTATACCGCACAGACGCATTTTCGAGGTTTTTGTACATTTCTTCGGTGCTCATGGTGTTCACAATTCGATACAGCGCAACCTGATTTGCTTGTGGAAAACTTGTGCAATCTAGTGGGGTGTTTATCCTAGTGTCCGACAATTCGGCCACTTGAACGGTCCCATTTGTTCTGTTGAACAGCCCCCGGGGCCGTGCTAAAGTCAGCCTGTGAAAGAGGTTCTCTCGGCAGCCGGTCGGTTTCTCGCGATCCTCTTCGTTGTATTGATCACTGTTGTCGGTGTCACCTTTCTCCTCGGCGCCATTCCCGTCTGGAGCGGTGCCGTACAGGCGAGCGCAGCCACCTTTCTCGACCTCGCCGTCGACACTCTGAGAGATACCTGGCTCGCAACCGGCGCCCTCGCGATCATCGCGTGGCTTTTCTCGCTCCTGCGACGGCCGGATCACCGCTTCGTCACTCGTCTGGTCGTCTTCGTGATCGGGACGGTCATCTTCCTGGCCGGAGGTGTGGTGATCCGCATGCTGGGGCAGGGAGTCGCCGCGCCGCCGGCCGGCGTTGTCGTCGAGCCTCAGGGCTACTACCACACAGGCGACGGATTTCTCTATCTCGATGCCCGGGAGGGGCTGACCTACCGGGGCGGTATCCGCCTCCAGGCCGGGGACGCCCCCCGGATCACCGCACTCCGGACGGTGCGGCAGGACCCGGAGGCCGGCACCGTAACGATTCCGGCAACGGAGGAGCGTCTCGCCCTGGGCGGCTTCAACAGCGTGTACTGGAACGAGACGGTGCCGCCGGCCGGATTCGGCGGGTTCTTCAGGAACGCCGCGGATGTCGGCAGGACCTGGATCGCAGATGCATCGGTGAGTAACCTTCCCTATCTGGCCTTTGGCATCGTCCTGATGGCTCTTTGTCTGTCGGCGTGGAGTATCGTGCGCCTTTCCCGGTGGCCCCTTCTCAATGCAATCCTGATGGTCCTGCTCATCTGGGGCCTCGTCACCGTCCTGTCGCTGGATATGAACCAGGTAGTCGCCGACCTGCTGGGCGACGATCTCTCCGAGGGTGTCAGGGAGTTTCTGCCTCACGCGCTCCTTGCTTCACTTGCCGTGGTCTTTGCCGTGATAAACGTCTTTCAGCCACCGTTCCGACAGTGGCAGAGGAATGTCGCCGGTGGATGAGTCACTGCGCAAGACCTTTCTGGCCGGGATACCGGCGCTCCTGCTGGCGGTGGGCGTTTCGATCGGGCTCTCACTCTGGCAGATGCCGGAAGACATCCTCATTGCGCCCATGCGGGGCCCCTGGGTTCTCAACGATGTGGTGATTCGCCTCATCGACATCCTGATTCCCCTGGCCATGACGGTCTTCGCCGTGGTGTTTTCACTCCTGTTGAACCCGGCGCACATCTCCGGCGAGAAGGGCGCCATGCCCGGGTTCTTTCGCCTGGCCCATCAGGTACTGGTCTTCATCATTATTGGTACCGTTGTGTACGGCATCATTCTGGGCGTGCTCCGGCCGGTGGCGGTATCCGCCCGGGAGCGCGCGGAAGCGGACAGCGTTATTGCCGCGGAGGCACTGGAGCGCGGGCGCAACTACATGGAAGCGGAGCGCTACAGCGATGCAGCGCGCGCCTTCGGCTCCTACCTGGCGCTGAATCCCGGCGACGAAGCGGTGGTGGAGGAATTGACTCAGGCGCGCGCCGCCATGCGCACGGTTTCGGACGGCGAAGCCGAGGCACCGGAGCAGGGCTTCACGCCCGCTCAGGCGCTGCGCGACCTTTCGGTGGGGGACCTCATCCGGCGCGCCCAGGAGTTCCTGGCGAACGACGACTTCTTCTCGGCGCACTACTACGCGAGCCAGGCGCTGAATCTGGACCCGGAATCGCCGCAGGCGCAGCAGATCGCCGCGAGAGCGCGGGCGGCTTTGCAGCGACCGACACCCAATCAGGAAGAGCAGGCGCAGGCCGAGGTGTTCCGTCGAAAACGGGATGGCTACCTTGCTCTCTATGAGGAGAACGATCCCATCTCTGCGTACTACATCTTCACACGACTGCAGGAGGAGCAGCCCCGTGACCCGGATGTGGAACGCTACTACGCCGAAGCGCTCGATCGGGTGCAGGAAGTCTCGTTTTTCGTTGATGATGCTCAGCAGAACGTCGATCTGCCGGGAAGCCACAACATCGTCTTCACCTTCATGGAGAGCGGAGATATCCGCACCCACGTGTGGGTGGACAAGACCGTCCTGGCTACGTCGGGAACGTACCTCTACGGAATCGAGGCGATCGGCCTTCGGGGCGGTACCACGGAGTACCACCTCCTTGCGGACTACGGAAAGATGGTGGGCGACGTTCTGAACATGCGCGGAATCGATCGCGACGTGCCGCAGCGCCGGACGGAACCGCAGTACGTGGCGGGCTCGCGACCGCAGCAGGAACGCGTGCTCCTGCAGATCCCCTTCTCCACGGATGCCATGCTGCAGGCGAGTTACGCCGGGATCGGCATGGAAGAGGCCGGCGTGCTGCAGCTCCTCAATATGCGCAGCTCCTACCCGGGACTTGGCCACAGAGTGGCGCCGGTCTACCGGGAGCTCCTGCAACGACTGACCATGCCCTTCGCCTTCGTGGTGCTCTCCATTCTGTCGGTCGCCCTCGGATGGCGGTGGCGAAGCCGCTCCCTCTCACGCCCTTCGGTATTCGTCATTGCCATGGCCCCGCTCGTCTTTCTGCTCGCGTACTGGCTGGCAATGCTGTACATCTACCTGCACGAGGGCCTGACAACGCTGCTGGTGGCGACAACCGAACCGTTGATTGCGACGATCCTGCTGGTGGTGGTGGAGACGCTGGTGCTCGTCGTGGCACTGGTTGTCTTTGCCGGTCAGAAGACGAGATGATCCTGCAATCCCCCTTCATCAGGCGCATTGGAACGACCATGCGCCCCTTTCGCGGTGTCATTCTTGGCGGCCTGGCCGGAATTCCCCTCGGGCTGTACGGAGTCGCTCTCGGCGGCCTTACCGGGTTCCTGGTAGATCAGACGCTGGTACGGGGCCGGGAGAAGCGCCTCCCCCCACCGGTTCGCAGCCTGGTCGTGCTGGTCCGCTACTGCGGAAGTGCCGCCGATTTGCCCCACGGCCTTCTGCGCGACACACTGGCCGTGCTTGTCGATGCCGGCGTCATCTCCCCGGCCAGACGTATTTCGGTTCCGCGCGGGACCTGGCAGTTGCCGGTCCTGACCGGGGAAGCGCAGGCGGCGGCGGAGCGGCTTCGCATATCGATCGACGAGGCGCAGGCGCGCCGGCTCTGTGCGGCCTTCCGCACGGCGGCCTCGGAAGGGGAAATCGACGAGCTGAAGGCGAGCGAGATCCTCGGCTGGCTTCACGGCGCGGATACCGACAGCGCCGCCGGTGAGATCAGTCACGCCGTCACCCTCCTTGGCATCTCCGCGGACGCCCCGGTCGGGGATGCGAAGCGAGCGTACCGGCGGCTTGCGGCGCAGTTCCATCCCGACGCAACCTACGGGCTGACGGAGACGCAGCAGCGCGAAGCGGCGGAGGCGTTCCGGCGGATTCAGGAAGCCTACGAAACCTACGTCGCCTTCCGGGCCGCCGCCGACAGGAAGGAAGTCGATACGTGAACGTGCAAGAGGCGATCATTCGAGCGTTGCAGGAGGTGCGCACACCGCTGTGGGACACGGTGTTCGTCCTGGCAACGGGTCTGGGCGAGGAGGCGTTCATTATTGCCGTGAGTACGCTGATCTACTGGAACGTCTCCAAGCGCAGCGGCTACACCGTGGCCCTGGCGTATCTCGGTTCGATCGCCCTGAACGACGTGCTCAAACTGATCTTCCAGTCTCCCCGCCCGCACGAGGTTCTTGCGGGAGTTGCTGTGCGCCGACTGACGGGATCAGAGGGCTTTGCCTTTCCCGGCGTGCACACCCAGGGGGCCACGACGCTCTTCATTACCCTGGCGCTGCTGTTCCGGCGCAACCTCGTCTACCTGGCAACCGCTGCGGCGGTAGCCATGGTAGGGATCTCCCGGATCTACCTGGGCGCGCAGTGGCCGGTTGATGTGCTTGCCGGCTGGGTGCTGGGAGCACTGACGGCCTTTCTCGTGTACCGCCTGACCTGGCCGCGCAGACCGCGTCTGGCCGGAACCTCACGGACCTACGGGCCGCTTCGCACCGTGGTGACCATTGGAATTGCCAACGCCCTCGTCCTGGCCGTCGGGATCGGTATTCTCGCGCGCCTGGACCCCGCAGTGCTTGCCTCCGCTGCAATGGCGCGGATCGCCGGCGCGGCCATCGGGGTGCTCCTTGGGTTCCTGCTTGAAGACACCCTGGTCCAGTTCCGGTGCGAGGCGGCCCCTGCCGCCAGACTCATCCGCTACGTAGTGGGACTTGCAACAACCGCCGCGCTCCTGATCGGCGTGCAAGCACTCATTGACGCGACCATCCCCCGCGACACCACCCGGTACGCCGCGCAGTTTCTCCAGTACGGACTGGTGGGCCTCTGGATCACCGGCCTCTACCCGCTCATAGGGAAGCAGCTTGGGCTCTTCGAGCCGATGCTGCCGGCCGAGTGACCCGGAGGTCCCCACGCCCCCGCGGCGGGCCCCTGACGGCTGCGGGCGGGCCCCGCGGCGCGGCGCGCCCATTCGGGCGCGGCTACTCCGGGCGCGGGGCGGCGGTCCGGCGGATCCGGGCGCCCAGGGTGGTGAGACGCTCGGTCAGGTCCTCGTAGCCGCGCTCGATCTGATAGACGTTCTGGATGGTGCTCTCCCCCTCGGCGCACATGGCGGCAATGACCATTGCCATACCGGCGCGCACATCCGGGGAGACCAGATCCGAGCCGCTCAGCCGGGCGGGCCCGCTGACCACGGCGCGGTGCGGGTCGCACAGAACGATGCGCGCCCCCATCCCGATCAGCTTGTCCACGAAGAACATCCGCGACTCGAAGAGCTTCTCGTGAATGAGGATGGTCCCCTCGACCTGCGTGGCCACCACGAGCATGATGCTGATGAGGTCGGGGGGAAAGCCCGGCCAGGGGGCGTCATCGATCTTGGGGATCATACCCCCGAGATCCGGCACGACCCGGAGCATCTGCCGGGATGGAACGTGGATCGTCTCGCCGTCGCGCTCCCAGTGGATGCCGAGCTTGTTGAAGGCGATCTTCGCCATCTTCAGGTTGTCCGGCCCGGCGTCGCGGATGGTCACCTCCCCGCGGGTGACCGCGGCAAGACCGATGAAGGAGCCCACCTCCATGAAGTCGGGACCAATCCGGAACTCCGTTCCGTGAAGCGCCCGGCCGCCGTCGATCGTCAGGATATTGGAGCCGATGCCTTCGATCCCGGCGCCCATGGAGACGAGCATCCGGCAGAGATCCTGGATGTGCGGCTCCGATGCGGCGTTCTCGATGACCGTTCGACCCTCCGCCATGACCGCCGCCATGATGGCGTTCTCCGTGGCGGTAACGGAGGCCTCGTCGAGGAAGATGTTCGCGCCCTTGAGCTTGTTGGCGCTCAGGGTGAACATGCCGTCGGTCTCCACCCGTGCGCCGAGAGCCGCGAAGGCGAGGAAGTGCGTGTCCAGGCGGCGACGGCCGATCACATCGCCGCCGGGGGGCGGAAGGATGACCGTTCCGACCCGCCCGAGGAGGGGACCCGCAAAGAGGATGGAGGCGCGAATCTGCTTCGCCATCTCGAAGGGGATCTGCCCCGAGCGGATATCCGTTGTGCGAACGCGATAGCTTCCGCGGGTCTCGCCGCGCTCCACCGTCGATCCGAGCTCCCGGAGGATCGAGAGCATGACGTGAACATCCTCGATCTCCGGCACGTTGGTGAGGGTCACCTCGTCGGTGGTGAGCAGCGTCGCGGCAATGCACGGCAGCGCCGCATTCTTGTTACCGCTCGCAGTAATCTCTCCCTTCACCGGGAAGCTGCCCTCAACGATGTACTGATCCAATAGCTTCTCCTCCAGTTTTGTTACCCGCCGCCCCGGGGGCCGGCCCCGGGGACGACAGTCCGTGTCTGCACCGCCGCGCGGTCGCCCCGCCGCTACCGTTCCGCAGGAACGAAGTAGTACTGCGGAGCATCAAAGGGGTTCTCCGCCATGGCCACCGTCGTCTCGAAGACGGCGCTCAGACCTCCACAGCACACCACCCGCACCGGTACCGTCACGGTCCCACCCGGAGAAGGAAAGGGATTCTCGAAGTAGCGAGGAAACTCCGCCCCTTCGATACCGCTGCGTGTGTCTGCGTCTCCCGACGGAGCGGTGAGCTCCGAGAAGGAGTCGATGGAGGCGGTGGCAGGGCGGAGCATCCGGTCAATCATTCCCAGGGGGGCAACCCCTTCGCGATCGAGCCGCTCCAGAACCCGGGGCGACAGGGCGATCTCAGCAAAGCCCCGGAAGTCTCCGCTCCCGAGACGCCGGGCGGCACGCTTGAGAAAGGCGTTCAGGTTCCGCACGATGTTGGTTGTCCGGTGCTCCTCATAGGTACGGCCGTTCCATCGCAGCCAGGTCACGAAGGTCTCATACCCGGTGCCGTCTTCCAGGTGGCGTTCGGACCGGATGATATCCAGGACGCCGTCATCATCGATATCCTCTACCTCCGACCCGAAGAGGGCGTCTTTCCGCAGGACCATGCGGGAGACTCGATCGCCCCCGCCGTGTACGATCCAGACCAGCTTCTGCCCGGAGGCGTCGGCGAAGTCGAAGTAGAAGGCGACCGGGAGGGAATCGTCCTGGTTGAGCCGGCGCATCCCCACGTCCCGAAGCACCGCGCTCGTTCCCGCCTCGAGCTCCTCCAGGAGGGTCGCCCGGCCGGCGACGATCTCGAAGACCGCCACGGCGAATCGCGCCTCGAGCTCCTTCTCATTGACCGTTCGCGAGATATCCGAGAGCACCTCCAGCGATGAGGCATCATCTCCGCCGGAGACCGTGAAGAGACAGACTTCGGCTACGCCGTCACCGGTGAGATCGACCTCAATGGAGATGGGCGCCCGGCCGGCGGCGCTCGTCACGGCGCGGCGGTCCGCCGGAAGCTCAGCCGCGAGGTCGCGCGGCCGGGGAGGGTCGATCCGACGCTCCTCCGCAGGGGCCTCCCGGGACGAGGCCACCTGCGGGGGCTCACCATCCTCCGGAACGGAAGGCTCCTCGGGCTCGCCTCTTGCGAGGTGTGGTGCCGACTCCGGCGCAGTGGCGCAGGCTGCAAGAGCAACCACCAGAAGCGTCGCGACACCGGCAGCGACGAGGGCGGCGTGAATCGGACTGCGTTTTCGACGCATGCGAGTATACTATCGCGGTCAGCCCGGATTCGTCACCGCAACCTCCGGCGGATCAGGTTGCATTTTCACGGTGTTTTGCCAACAATGCGGCGAGAACGTACCAATCGGCATGCGCACCTCCACGCAGGGGTGTGCATATCCGTCCATATCGGAGTCGCAATGAGCAACAGGCGAGTCATGAAGTTCGGGGGCACCTCGCTGCAGAATCCGGAGCGGATCGCCCGCGCCGCGGATATTGTCGCGGCGAGCCGGACCGACACCGGGCCGATCATCGTGCTGTCCGCCATGGGCGGGGTCACCAATACCCTCGACGACGCCGCAACCCGCGCCGCCGGGGGCGACTCTTCCTACGAGGAGCTCGTCGAGGAGGTGAAGCGCCGTCACATCGAAGCGGTGGAGCGCCTGGTCCCGGCGGATGAGAGAGAGCTTGCCACGATTCCGATCCTCAACCTCGTATCCGAACTCGGCGATATCCTGCGTGGAGTGGAGCTGGTACGGGAGTGCTCGCTCCGGACGCGCGACCTGGTCCTGAGCTTCGGCGAGCGCATGAGCTGCCTCATCTTCGCAGGTTACCTGACCGCACAGGACACACCGGCGCGCGCCGTCGACGCGCGCACCGTGATCGTCAGTGACGACGCCCACGGCAACGCGGCGGTGGACTTCGAGGAGACCGCCGTCCGCCTGGAAAGGGCGCTTACGGACCTGCCGGAGCTTCCGATCATCACCGGCTTCATTGCATCGACCCGGGAGGGCGTCACAACCACCCTGGGCCGCAACGGATCGGACTATACCGCCTCCATTGTGGCCGCAGTCATGCGGGCGGAGGTCATAGAGATCTGGACCGATGTTGACGGCGTGCTGAGCGCGGATCCGCGATACGTGCCGGAGGCCTTCGTCCTGGACGAGATCACCTTCCAGGAGGCCATGGAGCTCTCCTACTTCGGGGCGAAGGTAATCCACCCCTACACGATGATTCCCGCCGTTGAGCACGGTATTCCGGTGCGGATCCGCAACACCTTCAACCCGGACGGCCCCGGCACCTGGATCCGGGAGACCCGCGGGGAGAGCGGCCCGCGCATGGCGACGGGCATCGCGTCGGTGGAGAGCGTTGCCCTGATCAACATTGAGGGGGGCGGGATGGTCGGCCTGCCCGGCGTCGCCTCCAAGGTCTTCACGGCGCTCGCGCACGCCGGCGTTAACATCATTATGATCTCTCAGGCGAGCTCGGAGCACAGCATCTGCGTTGTGTGCCGGCAGGAGCAGGCATCCGCGGCGCTGGCGAGCCTGCGGGTCGAGCTGGCGTCGGAGCTGGCCAGCAAGAAGATCCAGCGCTTCGAGCTCCTGGAGGACCTCGAAATCGTGGCGGTCATCGGAGAACGCATGCGAGGCACCCCGGGAATCTCGGCGCGCGTCTTCGGCGCCCTTGGAAAGGAGCGCATCAACGTCCTGGCAATCGCCCAGGGATCTTCGGAAATGAACATCTCCTTCGTCGTGCACGGCGCCGACCGGGAGCGCACCTTGCAGGTCGTGCACCGCGCCTTCTTCGAACCCGAGGCGTCATGAAGTTTCGCAGCACCCGCGATCCCGATCACATGGTCGGCTTCCTCGAGGCGGTAACCCGGGGGCTCGCCCCGGACGGCGGGCTCTATCAGCCGGTCGGCGAATTCAGCCTCAAACAGGCCATTCTGGACTGGTCCGGGGCGACCTCCTTCCAGGAGCTCGCGGTGAGGGCGGCGGACATTGTCCTGGCGGAGGACTTCTCCCGGGAAGAGATCGAGGAACTCGTCGTCGCGGCCTTCCCCTTCTCTCCCAGACTCCGGGAACTCACGTCCAACCTCTTCGTTCTGGAGCTCTTCCACGGCCCCTCCTGCGCCTTCAAGGACTTCGGCGCCTCCTTCCTGGCCAACGTCATGGAGAGGCGCCTGGCGCACCGGAACGAGCGCTCCATCATCCTGACCGCAACTTCCGGCGACACCGGGAGCGCCGTGGCGGAGGCGTTCTACGGCAAGCACAATGTCGACGTGGTGATCCTCTATCCCTCGGGGCGCGTGAGTCCCCTTCAGGAGATGCAGCTCACCGGCCGCGGCGGCAACGTCCACGCGCTTGAGGTACACGGTTCCTTCGACGACTGTCAGCGCCTGGTCAAGGAAGCCTTCCGGGACAATGAGGTCCGGTCCGCCCTCCCGGTCACCTCGGCCAACTCCATCAACGTCGGGCGGCTGCTCCCGCAGGCCTTCTACTACCTCTACGGATTCACGCAAATCAAGGAGCGCCACCCGGCCAAGCTCTTCTACACCGTCCCGAGCGGCAACTTCGGCAACCTCACCGCCGGCGTCTTTGCCTGGAGCTGGGGCCTTCCGGTGACGAGCTTCGTCGCCGCCACCAACGTCAACGACACCGTCCCGCGCTACCTGCTTTCGGGGAATTATGAGCCGCGTCCCTCAGTCCGGACGCTCTCCAACGCCATGGACGTCGGCGACCCGAGCAACTTCGAACGGCTTGAAGCGCTCTTCCCGACCGGCTGGAAGGCCATGAGCACGCTGATCCGGGGAGAGTCCGTCACCGACGAAGAGACCACCGACGCCATCCGACGCTGGCACGACCGGACCGCGGTGTTCCTGGATCCGCACACCGCCACCGGCGTCGTCGCGGCCGAGCGCCTCGGAGCGAGCAGCTTTGCCGACCTGGCAGTCAACCTTGTTCTGGGAACGGCACATCCCGCCAAGTTCGGCGACATTGTGACGGAAGCTACCGGCACCGAGCCCCCCATGCCGCCGCAACTCGCCGCCGCCCTGGAGCGCACCAAGCACGCAACGGCGATCTCCAGTGACTACAAAGAGCTGCGGGCCTTTCTGATGGACACCTTCGGCCAGGAGTGAAGCGCCCGCTGCGCCGTCCTGGGGCTCTGCGCCGTCCGTGGGCCGTACGACGACCGTGGCCCCTGCGACGCGCCGCTATTCCACGTACAGCTTGAGCAGCTTCTTCCCATCGACATCCCGAAACGGATTTGACCGATTCTTCAGGAACGTTCGATAGGTCTTGCAGGCGCGGTAGTAGGGCTCCGGGCCGGTGAACGTCGCTGAGAGGTCGCAGCGGTAGACCTCCAGGAGCAGCGGGAAGAGCGGCGAGCCCATGACCGGTTCGACCCGGCGCGCCGGCAGCTTGTGGATGACACCGGGCACCATGTGATGGCGAACCAACCAGGCGACGCGCTCGACGAAGTTCTCGTCGAAGCCGAGATCCCGGAGGAAGCGCCGCGCCGTCCGGGCGCCGATCTCCGCGTGGCCGTCAAAGGCGCGCTCACGGGTGCGCGGACTCTCGGGCTTGCCGACATCGTGCAAGAGCAGTGCCGCCGAGACGGTGAGGTCCACGCTCTTGCGATTGCTCAAGGCCTCGAGCGTGTGCTCCCAGACATCGCCTTCGGGATGGAAGTCCTTGGTGTGGTCGGTCGTTCCCATCTGGGCCAGCGGCGACCAGTAGCTTCCGACGAAGCCGAGATCATCCAGGAGATCGAGCCCCTTCTCGGCGCGCCGACCGGTGAGGACGTCGATCAGCAGCCGCTGCTGCTCCGCCTCGGAAACCTCGCCGGGGCGCCACCGCGCCGAGCGTACAGGCATGTCCACATCGTAGCCGTAGCGCGCCGCCAACACCGCGGCGTCCATGGCCGTCGCGGCATCGTCGTGCCCCTCCGACGGCGCCACCCGCTGCCCCCGGAGCTGCTCATAGGCATCGTGCGGGTCGCGGTACTGATTCTCCCGCGGATCATAGGAGATCGAGAAGACTTCAAAGGGAGAGCGATGCCGAAGCCAGCCGCTCTCGACGCACCGGAAGAAGACCGTCGCATCCTCATCCCGCGCGACGGCGTCCCAGCGATCCAGCCCCGGAAAGAAGAGGCCGTCGATGGTCCTGGCCAGCTCCACCAGCTCCGCCTCGACGGCCACGTAGACGTTCGGTCCACGCGGGTGCCGGTGGTAACGATCCAGCGCCGAGGCGAGCTCGAGATGCCAGGAGAAACCGGACTGTTCGAGTGTGCGGAGGACGCCCATGTCGGATGAAGATAGCGTGGCTCCCGACCCAACGTCCAGGAACCTACTCAGAACCATGTTGATGCTGAGGCGACAACTTCCGTTGCGATCAGAGCTTACCGTGTTTTGTCAGCGAAAAGCGATTTCCCCTCTCCGGAGATGCACCAAATCACCATGCCGTCATGATTTCCGCCAGGTGCCATCAACAGGGTTCTGAGTAGGTTATTATCGCGACTCGGCGGGCCCCAGGCGGGTGGGAAGTCCGCCCACCTCCGAGCGCAGCCACGCCAGCACATCGTCCTCGTCCAGGGCGGGGCGTACCGCTTCGTAGTCATCGATAATCCGCCGACCCCGGGCAATGTCCTTCTCCCGTGACTGCTCCGCCTCGCGATAGACCGTCTCGAAGAGCTCCTCGAACTCAGCGACCTCCTCCGTGGTCACGGCGGTCAATCGGGCGGCGCTCCCGGGCTCGCGGGTCGAGCCGGCGGGGGAGGCGGTCGAGCCGGCGGCGGGGTCACTCGCGCTTCCGGCGGCCGGACCGGGGGCGGCGGTCAGGCGCAGGTAGAGCCGGAAGAAGCGGGCGTAGCGGCGGTAGGCCTCCAGGGCGCGTTCGCAGTCGGTGCGGGTTGCGAAGTTCTTGCCGAGGCCGGGCACGGCAGCGGCGTCGAGGAATGTGCCCTCAGACGCCCCGCGGGGGGCGCGTGCGGGGTCGCCGGCCGGGGGGCGACCGGCTGCGGCGGCCACCTCCCCCGTGGACGCGTGTCCGGCGGACGCGTGCCCGGCGGACGCGCCGCCGAGGGCGGGGGCAAGGGCCGCGGCGGCGCGGTCGAGAGCCGCCGCGAGGTCCGGCGTGATGATGCTTCCGACAGAGGGGTGGCGGTGGGCGCGGTCGCGGGCGGCGAACTTGCGCTGGTTCCGGAAGAGGGCGTAGGCGTTGGCGTAGAGACCCCAGGCGGGAAGGATCTGGTTGATTCCCGGGGGATAGGAGCCGGCGGTGTCGATCATGGGCGTCGTTATCAGCGAAAAGGGGAGGGTTACCCGTTGGGGCAGCGTGGTGCTTCCCGTCGCGATGATCGAGTACGGCGCCTCCCGGAAGTTCGCCGGGAACTTCACGGAGGTTCCCAGACCGAAGAAGGTGCCCTCGCCGGGCCAGATCTCCTGGTCGGCGGTGCGGGAGGTGTGGTTCGAGCCGACATTCGCTCCGTACCCGATGTTGCCGCGTCCCTCCGGCCAGAGCGCCGCGATGAGAAGACTCTGGTGGTGCATGCCGACGAAGGGACCGACGACGGAGGCGGTGACCTCCCCTTCGGCGATCTCGGTGTTCGGCGCAATGAGGCTCTCGGTCACCTTGGCATGGCGCTCGAGATGGGCGGTCTCGAAGAGCATGCTGCGCTCGACCACTGCCCCGGTCTCCACGGTAACAGCCTCCTGCAGGACGGCGCTTCGTACCACCGCGCCGCTTGCGCACCGCGTGGGATGCTCCGCCGTAGACAGGAGCGTCGCGTCTTCGACGGCGCCGGCGGCGAGGAGCTGCGCCGCCTCACCGATTACGCTCGAGACGACGCGGCCGCACCCTTCGACGACGGCTCCCGCCCCGACGATCGTGTCGAACGCGGGGAGCGCTTCGCGAAGCGTATCGATGAGCGCCTGGTATTCGCGGCGGCTCGCGGCGGCTCCGGAGCCGCCGGCGGCGCGGGGAGAGTCCGCGACCATGGCCGCGGCAAGGGGAAAGGCGAGATCGGGGTGGAGGCGGAGCTCCCGGCCCCCGGTCTCGACAACGGGCTCGATGGAGAGGCCGATGGCGAAGCGGCTCGCGCGCGCTGGTTGGCACGACGGAGTCGGGAGGTCACGACCCAGGACCGACTGAATCACGACGGCGTCGCGTCCCACGAAGGCGGACCGTACCGTGGCGTTGTGGAGCCGGGCGCCTTCCGCGATCGTCGAATCGACAATGAGGGCGCCGGTGATGCGGGCGCCGTCGAGGATGCAGTGGCCGCCGAAGTAGCTCCCCCGGATGCCGGCGAGGTCGAAGGCGGGGCCGACGGTGACCCGGCCCCACTCCTCGGCGCCGTTACCCTGCGCCTCCAGGCGCGCAATCTCCTCGGGAGTGAGCGGGCGGGTCCGGGTTTCCGGCGGCGCCTGGCCGGGCCGGGCGGGCAGGGAGCGCAGGAAGCGCGCAAGATTCATGGGAGTCGGATTGTCCGTGATCCAGGCCAGGTCGTCGGGTCTCATGGCTTACGGTAGCATGCCCGCACACGCCTGAAAAAGCCGCATCCCGGCGCTGCGGTGCGGCGTGAAATGCGTGGCAGGACTCATCGATTTCTAATATAACCGGTGTGGGTTCCGTGTATACTCCGGGTCGATACCCATGAACGGCGGCGGGTCACCCGCCGCAGCCGGACGGGAGGGAAGCTTGTGGCACAGCAAACCGAGGATGCCGGGCGCGCACCGCGCCTGACGAAGGAAGAGCGGAGCTGGATTCTGTACGATGTCGCCAACTCCGCGTTCATTCTCATTGTGGTAACGACGCTCATGCCCATCTTCTTCAAGGGCGTGGCGGCGGCGGACCTGCCGGGAAACCGGTCGACGGCGCTCTGGGGCTACACCAACTCGATCGCCTCGATCTTTCTGGCGGTCCTGGCGCCGATTCTGGGAAGCTTTGCCGACTACAAGGGGATGAAGAAACGCCTCTTCCTGCTCTTCTTCGGTCTGGGCGTGATCATGACCTTCCTCTTCACCACCATCGGGGAGGGTATGTGGCAGTACGGCATGCTCATTACCATCATCGGGCTGGTCGGATACTCCGGGGCGAACCTCTTCTACGACTCCTTCATTACCGATGTCACCACCGATGAGCGGATGGACCGCATCTCCACGCAGGGCTACGCCTGGGGGTACGTCGGCAGCATTGTGCCCTTTGCCATTGCCTTCGTGTTCATTCTCATGCCCGGTATCATCGGCGGCAGCCAGACTCTTGCCACCCGCCTGGCCTTCGTGATTACCGGCGTCTGGTGGTTCGCCTTCTCGATCCCGCTGATCCGGAACGTGCAGCAGAGCTACTTCGTCGAGCGGGAGCGTCATCCGATCCGCGGCGCTTTCCGGCGGCTCGGCAAGACCTTCAGCCACATCCGGAGCTACCGGAATGCCTTCCTCTTTCTCATTGCGTACTTCTTCTACATTGACGGGGTCGGAACCATCATCAAGATGGCGACCTCCTACGGCACCGACATCGGTATGGGGCAGACGGAGCTGATTCTCGTGGTGCTGGCCATTCAGATCATCGCCTTCCCCTTCGCCCTCATCTACGGGACGCTGGCGAAGCGCTACAGCGCCAAGGCCATGCTCTTCGTGGGCATCTGCGTCTACGTGGTCGTCACGGTTCTCGGCTTCTTCCTGCCGGACTTCCAGGACCGCACCTTCCAGCGCATCATGTTCTGGGCCATGGCCTTCCTGGTCGGCACCTCCCAGGGGGGCATCCAGGCGTTGAGCCGCTCCTTCTTCGGTACCCTCATTCCGAAGTCGCGCTCCGGCGAGTTCTACGGCTTCTACAACATCTTCGGGAAGTTCGCCGCCATCCTGGGTCCCTTCCTCCTGGGCATTGCCTCGGACATTACCGGGGAGTCCCGCTACGGCGTCCTGAGCATCGTGGTGCTCTTCGTCATCGGCGGCGTTGTGCTGGTCTTCGTGCACCGCAAGCCGGAACGCGTGGAAGACCCCGCGGTTACCGACGTGTAGGCCGGGCCGGCGCGCCGGGGCGGGCGGCGCAAAAGCGCGCGCACCAGGGCCGGTCGTGCAGGGGCGGAGGCGTCCCCCGCGTCGCCCAGGGGTCGGGGCCGGCGCGCCGGGGCGGGCGGCGAGGGACAGCGGCGGCGGCACCCTCCCTGCCGCCGGCACCACCGCCGGAACAGGTCGTCACGGTGTTTCTTGACCGGGGGGTTCGGCAGCCTCTACACTACCTTCGCATCTGTGCAGGTGCGCATCTTGGGAGGTGGCCCCATGGACTACGCCATTGCCGTCTTCGACGTCGGCAAGACCAATAAGAAGCTCTTCATCTATGACGACTCCTTCCAGCAGCTCGATTCGGTGACCAAGCGCTTCGAGCCGATCGATGTGCGGGGTATCCGGGCGGAGCCGGTGGAGGACATGGAAGAGTGGCTCCTGGACGAGCTGAAGCGCTTTCACGTCCAGTACCCCATCAAGGTCATCTCCATTACCACGCACGGTGCCGCCAGCGTCTGCGTCGGTGCCGACGGTACGCCGTCGGTTCCTGCGGTGGATTACACCTTCGATCCCGAAGACGACACCCGGGACGCCTTCTACGAGGAGATGGGCGATCCGGTGAAGCTCCAGCAGGAGACGGCGACCATTGAGGTCCAGCCCCTGGTGAATCCCGGGAAGGCGCTCTTCTTCCTGAAGCGCCGCTTTCCGGATGACTTCGCGAAGACGAAGCACGTCCTCTTCTATCCGCAGTACTTCGGCTTCCGACTCACCGGCGAGGTCGCCGCGGACTACACCTACGTGGGTTGTCACACCTACCTCTGGAACTTCGACGCCTTTGAGTACTCCGCTGTCGCCGACAAGCTCGGGATTCGCGAGCTCCTGCCGACGGACATGAAGGAGCCCTGGGATGTCCTGGGGCCCATAACGGGGAGCGTAGCGGAGCGAACGGGACTGCCGAAGGACACCATTGTGACGGCGGGGATCCACGACTCGAACGCCTCCCTCGTCCCGTACCTCCTCACGACGACGGAGGACTTCACCCTCAACTCCACGGGAACCTGGTGCGTCGCCATGCATCCGAGCGAAGCCGTCGCCTTCACCGAGGATGAGCTCGGCAAGTCGGTCTTCTACAACCTCTCGGCATTCGGAACTCCCGTGAAGACATCCATCCTGTCCGGCGGCCTGGAGTTCGAGACGTATACATCGATCCTCCAGAAACTGAACAAGGTCGACTACTTCCCGGAGCTCAACATGGCGCTCTACCAGCGCGCCATCCGGCAGCGGTCGCACTTCATCTTCCCCAGCATTCTCAAAGGGACGGGACAGTTTCCCGACTCGACGCCCCGGGTCTACGAGGACGGAGAGATGTACTCCCTGGAGGAGATTCAGAAGGGCGAGCGCATTCCGAACTTCTTCTTCGACTATCCCGCGGCGTACGCGGTGTTGAATCTGTCACTGGCCATTCAGAGCAAGGTCGCCCTGGAGCGGGTCGGGGCGCGGGACGGACAGCGCATCTTCACCGAGGGGGGCTTCCGGAACAACCCGGACTACAACACTCTGATCTCCGCGGCATTTCCGGGAGCATCGATCGCGCTGAGCAACATGAGCGAGGCAACCTCCTACGGCGCGGCCATTATCGGCGCGACCGCCTATGAGAAGCGACCGCCGAAGGAGCTCGCCTCCCGCATCAATATAGATGCCCACACCTTCCGCAACGCATCCTTCGATGGTTTGGACGCGTACATCGAGCGGTTCATGGAACTGCTCTAACACCACGGGAGCACATACATGACTGTCATACCGGCTATCGACATCCTTCAGGGGGAGTGCGTCCGCCTCTCGCAGGGCAAGTACGAAGAGGTCACCGTCTACGACGCCGACCCCGTCGCGGTTGCGCGCTCCTTCGCCAGGGCGGGAGCCACGCGCATCCACCTTGTGGACCTGGACGCCGCCCACGGCGATCCGGAACGCAACCATCGCGTCATTCGCAGGATCCGCAAGGCGGTCCCCGACGCCATCCTGGAGCTCGGCGGCGGCGTCCGTCGGGACGACGACATTGAGACCCTCCTCGACATGGGAATCGACCGCCTTGTCCTGGGCACCACCTTTGCCCGGCGCCCGGAGATGGTGCAGGGGTGGAGCGCCCACTACGGCAGCGTCTTCCTGGCAGGCATCGACGCCCGGGACGGGCACGTCTACGTCTCCGGCTGGGAGGAAGCCACCACCGTCGCCGCGGAGGACCTGGCGCGGCGCGCCCACGAGTACGGCGCCGCCGGCATCATCTACACAAACATCGCCCGGGACGGCATGCTCCAGGGCCCCGCCGTGGATGAAACCAACGCCATTGCGCAAACCGCCCGGCTCCCGGTCATCCTCTCCGGCGGCGTCCGCAGCCTGGAGGACGTCCGTCAGGTGGACGCCCGCAAAGCGCAGAACGTGGTCGGCGTGATTGTCGGCAAGGCGCTCTACGAGGGCCGCTTCGACCTGGAAGAGCTCTTCACCGAATACCCCGGCGAGCAGGGAGAGTGGTAATGGAACCAGATTCCGGGGCCGATGCCGACGGCCTGAACCGCGATGTCCTTCCCGTCGTCGTACAGGACCAGACCGGCGCGGTGGTCGCCGTTGCCGCCACCAACGACAAGGGCCACAAGAAGAGCATTGAGCGCGGCGAGCTCTGGATCGTCGACGAGCAGACCGGCCGCCTCCTCCCCCACCCCGGCCCGCTCCCCGTCACCGCCGTAACCAGGCAGGCCGGCTGGTACCTGGCCACCACGCCGGGCGGCGGGGATCCCCCCGGCGGGGACCGCGCCGGTACCGCGCAACCGAGCAGCGCCGGCGGCGAGACCGCGGCGAATGCGGATGCCCCCGGCGCGGGCGCGCAATCGAGGGGCGGCGCCGCGGGCGCGTCGATGTCGGCGCCCGGAGCGCAGGGCGGATACGGCACCGACGCGGCCGGCGACGCGCGAGCCGCCATCGGTTCGGCGGGTGCCGCGGGCGGCGGCCCGGATGTCTCCGTCCTGACCGACCTCTGGGCAACCATTCAGGAGCGCAACCGATCGCGGCCGGAGGGATCCTACACCACCCATCTCTTCACGCAGGGCGAAGAGAAGATCCGGAAGAAGACCGGCGAAGAGGCGGTGGAGCTTCTTTTAGCGCGGAGCACCGATGAGACGGTCCACGAGGCGGCGGATCTGATCTACCACCTGCTGGTGCTGCTCGAATCCAGCGGGGTGGGAATTGATGCCCTGCTTGCGGAGCTGCGGCGCCGGGCGGGGTGAAGCTCCCGCGCGGCGGGCCGCCGCCCCATGGGAAGGTTACGGATGGCTCTGCGCCGTGCGCACCTTTTCCGCAATGCGCCCGCCCATCTCCGCAGTGGAGACCGCGGTTTCACTGGGTGCCGCGATGTCGCCGGTGCGGTAGCCCTCCTGAAGCGTCTCGGTCACGGCGTCCTCAAGGGCGTTGGCGGCGTCGGTGTGACCGAAACTGTGGCGCAGCATGAGCGCGGCCGAAAGGATCTGGGCAATCGGGTTCGCGACACCCTTCTCAGCAATGTCCGGGGCGGACCCGCCGGCGGGCTCGTAGAGACCGAAGCGCCCGGCCCCGGCTCCGAAGGTGCCGCCACCACCTGAAGCGCCCATCGAGCCGCCCGCGGCCGAGCCGCCTGGAGCGCCGTCGCCACCGGAATCGGCCCCGGCGTTGCCGCCGGCCTCGCCCAGGGAGGCGCTGGCGAGCATGCCCAGGGAGCCCGCCAGGACCGCCGCCTCGTCGGAGAGGATGTCTCCGAACATGTTGCCGCAGAGGAGCACGTCGAAGCGGGCGGGATCCTTGATGAGCTGCATGGCGGCGTTGTCCACGTACATGTGGTCCAGCGTCACGTCCGGATACTCTTTCGCAACTTCCGTGACCACCTCGCGCCAGAAGACCATGGATTGCAGGACGTTCGCCTTGTCGATTGAGGTAACCACGTTGCGCCGTCGCCGCGCCGCATCGAAGGCGACCCGGGCGATGCGCTCCACCTCGTCCCGCGTGTAGGTCAGCGTGTCCAGGGCGCGCTCTGCGGTGCGCTCCTTGGGCTCGCCGAAGTAGATGCCCCCGGTGAGCTCCCTCACCACCAGGAGGTCGATGCCGGACCGGGCAATGTCCGCCCGCAGGGGCGAGGAATCGGCAATCTGCGCGAAGACCCGCACCGGCCGGAGGTTGGCAAAGAGTCCGAACTCCTTCCGCAGTCGCAGAAGCGCCGCCCGCTCGGGCTGCTCCTGCGGCGGCAACGTCTCCCACTTCGGACCGCCGACCGAGCCGAAGAGAATGGCATGGCTCCGCCGGCAGAGCTCCACCGTTTCGTCCGGCAGGGCCGCGCCGGCCGCATCAATAGCGGCGCCTCCGACGAAAGCCTCTTCCCGCTCCAGATCGATGCCGAAGCGCTGCGCCGCCGCGTCCAGCACCGACAACGCCTGAGTCATGACTTCGGGACCAATGCCGTCCCCCGGGAGCACCGCAATTCGAAAGGCAGCCATCTCAACCTCCAGCATCGCGCCACGATGGTTCACCGCGGCGACGAGTATTCAGTTCGGAATACGATCAGTAGGGAACATAGTCAATGCGGCGCCACTCCGCAAAGAACCCGTCGGCGATCGCAGGAGCAGGCTCGCCGCGGTCGGGAGCGTCGGTACCCGGGGTGGGATCGCCCGGCGCGTTCGGCATCTCGGCAGGGCTGCTTGGCGCACCTGCGTGCGGAGAGGCGCCGCCTGCGGAGGCACCGTCGGTGTAGGAGGTGGGCTCCACGTGGCAGTGGAAGATGCCGCAGTTGCTCGCCTTGATCACGGGCATCCACGCCTGTTCGGGACCGGCAAAGGTGGCTTTGAGGATCCACTGCATGAAGCCGGCGTGAGTCACCGCGATCACGACGTCGGCGCCGCCGTTGGCCTGGTCGATGAGGTGGTTCCACGCGGCGACCGCACGTCCGTATAGTGAGGCAATACGCTCGGCCCCATCGACCACTTCCCAGCTGTGGACGCGGAAGCGTCCGAAGGCCTCCGGCATGTCCCGGGCGAGCTCCCCGAGCCCCTTTCCGGCAAAGACGCCGGCGTCCAGCTCCACGAGCTCGTCCCGCGGAGCCGGCGCAGGGAGGCCCGCCTCCTCCGCAATGAGCGCCGCAGTCTCGCGACAGCGCGTGAGGGGTGAGGTCGTGACGTAAGCATCGACCTCTGAGGAGATTTCTTCGGCAAAGAAGCGTCCTGCGGCGCGAGCGTGGTCGCGGCCCAGGTCGGAGAGGCCGAGGTCCATGCGGCCGAGGATCTTGCCGGCGCGGTTGCCTTCACTCTCGCCGTGCCGGACGAAGTAGAACTCCGTCGGCCGGCGGAGGGTTCTGAGGTCGAGTCGCTGCATGTGCTAATACCGGAGGACGATGTCGCCCTGCACCGAGTCGTCGTTGTACTTGACCATGAGGGTCTCGGTGACGGCGTTGTAGTGACGGCCCTTGATGTAGCGCTCGAAGCTGGGATCATTGCGCCAGGACTGTTCGAAGAGGACCATGCTGTCGAAGGGCGGCACGCCCTGAACGAAGAGGTAGTGGGTACGGTTCCGGGGATAGCTTATTGTTATGCGATACTCACTCGAGGAGATCGAGATGTCCTCGATTCCGGCGATGGTGTAGATCCAGCTGTCCCGGCCGAGCTCGCTGAAGAGGGAGACCTGGCGCGGGTACCAGGGGTTGTCCGAGAGGAGACGGTAGACCTCTTCGGGGCCGCTGGACCCGACGGTTCCCTGCAGAGTGCCGTCGCCGAGGTAGAGCGTCGACGGGAGAAAGCCCGTCTCGTCAGTGAAGGCCAGGGCGGAGACAACGAGGTTGCGTCCAAGACGGACCAGTGCGTCCTCGCCCTGCCGGAGGCCCATCTGCTCGGCAATGACACCGGCGTGAACGGAGGCAATGACGTCAACCTGTCCCGGGCTCGACTCCAGGTAGAAAGCGTCGTCGATCCGGACGATACGCGGAACGATCTCCTCTTCCAGGACCGCCTGGAAGTCCGCGAAGACCTCGCGGCTCTCCTGATTGGGCAGCGGCGACAGGACGGCGTTGTGCAGGAGACCGATGGTCTGGAAGACGTCCAGGCTGCGGTAATCGAGCTCCCGGGCAAAGGCAATGATCTCCGCGTATAGTGCCGGCGAGCCGCGATCGACGGCGAACTGGACCACGTCCGACCGCGTGAAGAGGTCGGGATCGCGGCGCCGCGCCAGGTCGAGAAGCTGTGCCGTTCGCTCCTCGTCGGCCTGGAGGTAGCGCTCGCGAACCTCCCGGAGGTCCCCCAGGAACGGAGCCGAGAGGAGACCCACGGCGTCTGGATGGGCGTCGGCAGCGCGGCGCATGTCGTTGAAGGCGCCGGTGTACTGGTTGCGCTCCCACGCTTCCGCCAGGACCGCCGTGAGAATGCGCTCATCGAAGACAGGAGACCCTCCCCGGACGTCCCAGGTGCCGGAGCCGGGATTGAATCGCTGGGAACGCCAGCCCTGGTAGGCGGCGTCCAGATAACCCGTCAGACGCGACTCGTAGCGGTTGTCGGAGATGCTCGTTGCCGGATCCGAGAACCAATCGGCGACCGCCTGCTCCCGCGGAGTGACAGCCGGGGTGTACCGGACCGTTTGCTCGCCGGGCTGCGCCTCGAGCACGAGCCGGGAGGCTTCCACGTCGACCGCTCCCCGCGGCGGCGCGGCAAGGAAGAAGGTGCCCTGGGTGTTCTCAACGGAGGCGAGCGCCTCCTCCTCGGCGGCGATGGCTGCGCCCTGACCGGTCCGGAAGGGCAGGACCAGGCGAGCGCCGTCCTCCACCTCCCCGTCGACCATGGCACGGACCTGGAGCTCCTGAATATCCTCTCTGAGCAGAAAGGCGAGGGAGATCCCCTCTTCGAAGGCCACGGTGAAGCCTTCCTCTACTTCCTGTACATCGAGGGGCATGAGCGTCCTGATCGCCGACCCCTCGATCGTCAGGGAGCGGCTCTCGTCGAAGAGAAACTCGAGACCTTTATACTCGACAACAACTTCGCGCAGGCTGTGCTCGTCCTGCGGAGCATTGGATCGCTGTCCGGAAAGCGTGAGAGACCCATTGCGCAACGTGAAACCTTGCGTGCCGGCGAACTGGAGGAACAGCAGCAGCACAATGACGCCGACATAGATCACCGGTATCACGAAATATGCGCGGCTTACTCGTTTTTTCATTATGGTCGGGATTTTAGCAGGGCGGTCTCCCCCGAATCAAGATTAACCTACCCACAACCCTGTTGATTGAAGCAGCACAACCTCCACCGCAGTAGGGAGTTGCAGGTGCACAGGGGCGAAAACAGCCCCGTTTGCGCCATCACACCCTCAGGAGGTCACATG
>CAZZIE010000007.1:0-61028 GCA_964654185.1 uncultured Spirochaetaceae bacterium
TATTATGCGATACGGGATCTGGCCCAGGCAAATCAACAGGGTTGTGGGTAGGTTATATGGGCTCGAAGACTCGCGAGTCGCCGCCATCCGGTGGATGTGAGGCGCTCTAGTAGGGCATGCGAGTTCGACCTATGAAGCCTCAACCGCTTCAGCCCCAATCACAGTATCGCGGAGCTTCTCGACCGCTTCGAGAGCGTCATTGCGAGACTGGTAAGGCCCTTTCGATACGAGCGTCTCGCCGTCTTCAGCTTGGAGACGGAAGTTGAATGTCCCTCGTTCGTCCGTGTAAACCTCGAATCGCCCGGCCTTCGGTCTGTGATCGAGCATGATTAGGTACCGTTTTTCCGTGTTTGGTCGGAAGAACAGGCCGCGTTTCCCCTTCGAAAAGTTATACTCGTCTTTCATCACGCCTCTAACCCTGAGTATACACCCTGCGCTCGCGCGTCGTCGCCAGCCGGGCAGATATCAGCCTGATTGCTTCATTGGTCGGGTCGCGGTAAGAGCGCGTGTGAACCACGGCAAGCACCCTCCCGCTGATCGACATCCCGACAGTGACCCACCGATCCTCCTCCCTGGAGTGCTCTGGGTCGGGTATGGAGATGGCGAGTGGGTCGTCGAAGACCGAACTACTCTCCGAGAAACTGACCCCGTGTTTTCGTTGGTTGGCCTTTGCCTTTGTTTCATCCCACTGGTAGGTAACCATGTTCCGGGAACTCTGAAAGGCTAATTGCTGTCGATCAAAGCTGCAACACCGCCCCGAGGCAACCACGAAGTTCCTCCAGGGTCGGGAGAGCCCGGGCGCCCTCCCGGGCGACCTGGTGGGCGGAGGCGCAGAGGCCCCACTCGAGGGCCGCGGCTTCCGGGTGACCGCGCATCCGGGCGGCAATGTAGCCGGCGTTGAAGGCATCGCCGGCGCCGACACTGTCCACGACGTCGACGGGATGGGCGGGAAGCTCGGTGAGGGTGCCGTCGCCGCTGAGGAGTGCGGCCCCGTCTTTTCCGCGTCGGGCGACGACGGTGCGGGACAGGCCACCGGCACCCGTGGCGCTTTCCGGTGCGACGGGGCCCGGCGCACCGGCTTCGGGCGTCCCCGTCCCGCCCGGGGCTGCGTCCGGCATTGCAACCCGGCCGAGCGCCGCCATTGCGTGCCGCAGGTCGATGCGGTCGGCCCTTGCCGCACCTGCGGCGTCCGCGCCGGTCAGCGTTTGAACCAGCGGGACGATCTCATCTTCAAGGGAGCCGAAGACCGTGGTGACGTAGGGCAACAGCCTCTGAAGGGTCTCGCGGATCTCGTGGTTCCAGCCCCAGAACTCCAGGCGCAGATTGAGATCCAGACTGACGGGGATAGCCGCCTCATGGGCAATCCGTGCCGCCTCAATGATGGCCTCCCGGACCGGGGTGCGGCGCAGGGCGATGCCGGAGGTGTGGACCCAGCCGCAGGCACGGACGGCGTCGGCGGGGACGTCGGCGGGTTCCAGGTGGGCGTGGGCGCCCCCCTCCGGGGGCCAGACGGTGATGGTGCGGTCGCCGTCGGGGGATATGATGGCGAAGACGCTGACGGTGAAGTCCGCATCCGTGGTCCTGAGCAGAGAGGTGTCGATGCCTTCGGCATCCAGGTCCTTCGCCACGAACGCGCCGTACCCGTCCTCTCCGACGGCGCCCGCGAACCGGGCGGGCACCCCGAGGCGGCGAATCCCCACTGCCGTGTTTGCAATGGTGCCGCCGCCGTGAAGCTCCGGCGGTGCTACGGGCTCCCCGGGGTGAGCGGGGAGACGGATAATGAGATCGCTGTTCGCGTCGCCGATTGCCAGAACCGGCTTCATGCCGGCGTTCACGGACGGGTCAGCTCTTCGTAGACCGCCAGGGCGGCTTTGGTGCCTTCGCCCAGGGCGACGAGGATCTGCTCGAAGCCGACGTTGGTGACATCGCCGGCGGCAAAGATGCCCGGGGCGGTGGTGCGGTTGCGCATGTCCACGATGATGCGGCCGTCATCATCGATATCAACTACTTCTCCGGCCATGATGGAGTTGGCTGCAGGTTGCAGTTGGATGAAGAAGGCGTCCGCCTCGTAGGTGCTCTTCACGCCGTCGGCGTCGGCGATCACGACGGCGTGGGCGAACTTCTCCCCTTGGAAGGAGACGATGCGGTCGCCGTCGATAAGGCGGACATTCTTCACGGCGGCGAGCTCGCGAAGGTGCACGTCGTGGTAGCGGCCGGATGAGCGGAAGAAGAGGAGGACTTCCCGTGCCTGGGCGGCGAGCTCCCGGGCGTCTGCAACGGTGCGCCGGCTGTCGCCGATGAGGAAGACCCGACGATCCTTCAGGAGGTGCGAGTAGCTGATGGAGGAGTAGCCGAGGCCGCGGCCGGCGAACTCCCGCTCGCCGGGTACGCCGAGGGGCCGTGGTGTGACACCGGTGGCAATCAGGACGTACCGCGCGTCCAGAACGGAGGTGGTGCCGTCGGCACTTCGCGTCTCGACGCGGCAGCTCTCCTGATCGTAGGTGATGGCGGTCGCCCGGGCGCTCGTATGGGCGTGGGACAGGTACGAAAGCTGATTGACGTAGTCCTGAACGATCGCCTGGGGCTTGAGGACGCGGTGGCCCTCCGTGTTGGGAATCGAGAGCCCCTGGTAGGCCTTGCCGCCGAGGTCCGGGGAGACCACCATGACGTCAATGCCCTTGCGCAGGGCGTACATGGCCGCGGCGAGACCTGCGGGGCCGCCGCCAAGGATAATCAGGTCATGCATCACACTACCCCGTCCGGCGCGGGAATGTGACCGCGCTCCATCATGTCCCGGGTAACATCGCGGGAGCGGCGGATCATCTGGTCCGCCTGCGTCCGCAGCTCTTCGCTACTCCGGTGGTGCCGCGCGATTCCCTGGTCCATGGCGGTCTCCGCCACGGCGACGGCAACATCCACGAAGACGCTCCAGTCCTCCATTGTTGGGAGAATGTGATCGGGCCGCAAGGAATCGCCGACGTTCTTCGCCAGCGCTTCCGCGGCGGCGTAGCACATCTCATCGGTAATGGTCGTGGCGCGGACATCCAGGGCGCCCCGGAAAATCCCCGGAAAACAGAGGCTGTTGTTCACCTGGTTGGGAAAGTCGGACCGTCCGGTCGCGATGACGGCGGCGCCGGCCTCTTCCGCCTCCCAGGGCCAGATCTCCGGGACCGGATTGGCGCAGGCAAAGACGATTGGATCCTTCGCCATGGCGGAGACCCACTCCGGCTGAATGGTGCCGGGCCCCGGCGTCGCCAGGGAGATGACCACGTCGGCCCCCTTCATGGCTTCGGCAATGCCGCCCTCTTCGCCGGCGGTGTTGGTTTTTGCGCAGAGCTCCCACTTCTCCGGGTACTCGTTCCGGCGCCCGGCAATGTCCTCCCGGTGGGAACCGAGAATACCCTTGCTGTCGACGACCAGGCACCTGCCCGGGTCGGCGCCGCGCCCGAAGATGAGGCGGGCGCACGCCACGTTCGCCGCGCCGGCGCCAATGAAGGCGATCCGCACACTGCCGATTTCCTTGCCGACCACGCGCAGCGCGTTCAGCAGCCCCGCCAGGGTCACCGTCGCCGTGCCCTGCTGGTCGTCGTGCCACACCGGGATCTCCGCCCGGCGCCGCAGCGTTTCGAGAATGCGAAAGCACTTCGGCTGGGCAATATCCTCCAGGTTGATGCCCCCGAAGGTGGGCTGCAGGAGCAGGACCGTGCGGATGATCTCGTCGGGATCTTTTGTATCAAGGACGATGGGTACGCTGTCCACGCCGCCGAGGTAGCGATACAGGAGGGCCTTTCCCTCCATGACCGGGAGCCCCGCCTTCGGTCCAATGTCGCCGAGACCGAGGACACGGCTGCCGTCGGAGACGACCGCCACGGTGTTCCACTTGTTGGTGTAGTCGTAGACCTTCTCGGGCTCTTCGTGAATCGCCTTGCACGGGCCCGCTACGCCGGGAGAGTACCAGAGGGAGAAGTCCGAGAGATCCCGAACCACGCACTTCGGCACCGTCTCCATCTTCCCGCGGTAGAATTCGTGCAGCTTCACCGAGTCTTCCTGCGGCTTCTGCGCCTGCCGGAGGCGTTCGTCATCAGGGGGGTGCTCGTTGCTCATTGGGACGCCATTGCCTTCTGTGCGTACTCGGCGTAGTTCCGGGCCGACTCGGCCAGGTAGTCGATCTCTTCCTTTGTGAGCTCCCGGATCGGTTTGGCGGGAATGCCGCCGTAAAGCATGTGGCGCTTCACCCGGGTCCGCGGGGTGACCACGGCGCCGGCGGCTACCATCGACTCAGATTCAATATAGGAGTGGTCCAGGAGCGTCGCGCCGATACCGATCAGACAGCGGTCCTCAATGGTGCAGCCGTGCAAGGTAGCCTTGTGTCCCACGGTCACCTCCCGCCCGATGTGGGTGAGGGTTCCCCCGTGAGGTCCGTGGACCATGCAGTCGTCCTGGATGTTGGTGTAGGCGCCGATCTCGATGCGGCAGACATCTCCGCGCATCACGGTGTTGTACCAGATGCCGGTGTGCTCGTGCAGGCGGATGTCGCCGACCAGGGTGACGCCGGCCGCGACGAAGGAGGTTTCGTGAATGGTCGGGAGAATTCCCTCGTAGGCGAGAAGGCGCGCGCCGAATCGGGCGGGATCATGTTCAGCCATGCGGGCGCTCTCGCTCGTGCTCGAAACGGGCGACGAAATCCCGGGAGGTCACGTAGTTCGTCGTACCGATGAGTTCACCGTCCCGGTAGTACAGGACGAACGGAATCTCCGCGTTACCGAGACTCTGTTCCTTGAACCGGCGGAAATCGTCGAAGAAGCCGACCTTGTCGTAGAGGAACTGGTACACGGTGATGTCCGTGTCCTCCGGTCGCTCGCGCTTCTCCATGAAGTTCAGCCAGACGTTCATGGAGACCCACTGGGGGCACCATCCCTGGGTGAGCACCACTGCCACATTCTCACCGTCGGCGCGAACCGCCTCGTCCAGCTCGCCGTCGCGCATCCACGCCTTTGCCTGGTCGTCACTCAGCGTCTTTCGTCGAAGCATTGCTACCCTCTTCCCTGCGCTCTGTACCATACCATGCACTGCCGCCGCTGCCAAATCTGGCGAAGCACGATATGATAGATGCCGCCATGAGCCGCGACCACATGAGCGAGACACTGCGCCGCGCCGCCGAGATCACCGCCCGACCCGGAGAGATCCGCGCCGCCGCGCGCCTGGTTGCCGGTGACGGCACGGTCCTGGCGGAGGTCGCCGGTGCGCTGCCTCGCCTCCCGGGCTACCCGGCGAGCCTGCTCCCGGACTCACCGGCCACACCGGACGCACCGGACTCACCGGTGGGCATGAACGGGGCCACCCTCTACGTAACGGTGGACCCCTTCGATCTTCCCGCTACGCTTCGCCATGGCGGTGCCCCGACAAGGGGCGACCAGTCTGCGGCAGACGGCGCCGCCGGACCCGATGCGGCCGCGACGGCGCAGCGTATTGCCGACGCCGGTGTGGCCCGGGTGCGCATTGCCATGCCGCCGCTCGCGCTGCTGAGTCGGGGGGCGCACCTTCCAGAGGACGCGGTCGAAGCGGACGCGGCGGACGCCACCCCGCTTGGGGAGGCGCTGGCCCGCGCCCGAGTCGCCGTGGAGCTGGGGGTATGCGGTCCGGAGGCGCTGATCTTGAACGAGGCTCCGATCGTCGGCGCCCTCCGGGGTGCACCGTTCACGCATCTCTTCGTCGTGCAGACCCTCGACGGCCGACGCCTTCGCTCGGATGCGTATTCGGCGGCGGTCATCGCCCTCAGAGACGCCGTACACCGGCGGTACGACCGCGTCGTTGGCGCTGATCCATCGCCGGAGGCGGATCCTGATGCGCCCGTCCTGACCGACCTCGTGGCGCGAGACGACTGGGATCGGCTCACCGTGGCCACGCTTCCCCGGGTGTTCGGGAACGGCGCGGAAACCATCGGCGACATTGGGGTGCGGGAGTTGGCGGACGTGAAGCGCCTCGAGAAGGCCGTGTGGTGGACCCTGGACGGGGTCGTGGCGGTGAGCGGATATCGCGCCCCGGAGGAGACCTTCGGATCGGCGGCGGCGCGTCTGATTCGCGAAGCTTCACCCCTCGTCTACCTGCCGGGTAGCACCGGTGATTTCGCTGCTCCCCGCAAGGAAAGTGTTCTCTCTATCCTCGATCGGCGGCGGAAGCCCTCCTCACACACCAACTCGCCATAACCTGCTAAGAACCCTGTTGATGAGATTCCGGCAAGTCACGCTGCAAAGGAAGGTTACGCGGCTGTAGACTCGTGAAGGAGGTTTCGGACGGTCTGCCGCCGCCAAGCCATGCGGCTGTAGCACTTTATGGGATGCGCCATCAACAGGGTTCCGAGTACGTTGCTGGTGTCCAAAATTTATGACTGATTCGGTAAAATTCGCAGTCAACGGCAAAGTCCACTTGCTATCTTCGACTCATGGGACGTTACCGACACACAGCTCCTCTCACGGCAGTTCTGCTCGCCTTCGCGGCGGTACCATTTGCAGCCTCATGTGCCACGCAGCCGGCCGGGCGGTCTCTTCCGAACCCCGATGGCACCTTCGACGCCATGCAGGCGGACCGTCGCGTGGGCGAGATCGCCTACGTCGGGGTGGACCGGCGGATCTACCTCACGGATCGGTACGGCCAACGAACTCTCCCTGTAACCGAAACCCGGGACATTCCGCCGACGGAGCTTCTCTTCGACATTCCGACGTGGTCGCCCGACGGAGACAGGCTCGCGTTCATGGGCTTCGACTCCTCCGGGGAGGGTGAGAGCCGGAGCACCATGTACGTGGCCGACTTCGTGCAGGGCAAGCTGCATACCAGCTTCGTCGCCCTGGACAACTCGCCCTTCTACCTTGCCTGGGACCCCTCGGGAGAGCGCATCAGCTTCCTGAGCTCGGATGAGGAGAGCTCCAGGCTGAGCCTGCAGATCGTGGAACCGGACGGCTCCGGATACCGGGTCCTCACCACGGGGCGTCCCATGTACTTCAGCTGGTCACCCCGCGGCAGCTACATTGCGGTGCACGCCGGCGGAGCCGGCGTCCGGGAAGATGCGAGAAGCAGGATATCCGTTCTGGACATGGACGCCGCCGCCGGCCCGGAGGAGCGGAGCATAGAGGCGCGTGCCGGGTACTTCCAAGCACCCTCCTTCTCCCCTGCGGGGCGCCGGTTCGCCGCCGCCGTCATTGACGATGAGGGTAATCGCAGTCTGGATGTGTACGCCTCGGATGGTGAACGTCTGGCGACGGTGTCGGCACTCAACAGGTTTGTTGCCTTCGACTGGTCCCCGACGGGAGAGCAGATCGCCTTCATTGACGGATTCAACTCACCCTTCGGCGGGGTCCTGGGGCGCTTTCGCCTCATCGATCTGACGGGATCGGCGACGACGGTCGATCTCAATGTAACCGAGGCGCCGATAACATCGGCCACTGCTTTCTTCTGGTCCCCCGATGGAAGCAAGATCGCCATTCTCGAGACCTTGCCCGGGCCCGACCAGGAGCAGGTCTCGCGGTTCTATCTGACACTCTCGATTCTGGATACCGAAACCCGACAGGTGCGACGGGTTGGACCGTTCATTCCGACTGCGACGTTCGCGACGCAAGTCGTGCCCTTCTTCGATCAGTACCAGCGCTCCACGACCCCCTGGGCGCCGGACAGTTCGGCCCTGGTGATCGCGGCCATGTCGCCGGAGAACCGGCCGGGCATCTATCTGATCGATCTCAGCGAGGAGCGGCCACAGTACAGCAAGGTGGCCGAGGGGCGCATGGCGTTCTGGCGCCCCGCGCCGGACGAGTAGGACGGCCGACCCCGGGGCGGTCCGGTAGCGGGCCGGGGGCCGGCCTCGCGCGGGGCCCGTGGCCGCCCGGTTTGCTTTGCACGGGGCGACTTGATCTCCGACCCCGCGCCGGGTCGGTTCACTCCGGGGCGGCTTCCGCTTTCGAGCCTTCCGTTTCCACGCCTTCCGACTCGTGGTGCGTCACTTTGGGATCGAGCAGTGGCACCAGGAGCAGGCTGCCCAGCATAAGAGCTCCAAGGACGATGAAGCCGAGGTAGAACACTCCCAGGTCGCCGAGGACGCCCATGCCGGCGGGAAAGAGACCGGCGCCGACGGTGTTGACCGCCGGGATCATGAGGCTCACCACCAGGTTGCGACTGGTTGCCGTCCCGATCCGGGAGAGCGCCGAGAGCGCCGCGGGAAAGAAGGCGGCAACCACCGCGGGTTGCAGAAAGACCACCGCCACGAGGGGCCCCCCGTGCAACACACCGAATAGCAGGGTAAGCACGCCGCCGACGCCCACCACCGTTCCAATAAGGACCCGTTCGCCCAGGCGGTCCCGAAGCACTCCCGACACGAAGACCATGACAATGCCCGATACGCGGGACAGACCGACCACGGTGTTCACCGTCGATTGGTCGAAGTTGCGCTCGGATGTGAGATACGTCGGCAGGATGGAGAAGACACCGAGCGCCGCCGATGCGGCCAGGATGAAGAAGGTCGCCACAGCCCAGAAGCGCCTTTGCCGAAGGAGCTCGGTCACCGTCGAGAAGCGCGGCGGTTCGCCGCGGAAGCGCCCCGCCCTGGATGTCAGTGAGAATACCACCAGCATTACCAGCACAGCGGCTCCGAGTATCGCGATCACACCGCGCCAGGATGTTACCGGCAGAAGCAGGTTGGTGAGAAAGGGCGCCGAGACGAAGGCGAGATTCGGGCCCAGGTCGTGGAAGGCGATCGCCTTGCCCCAATCCCGGGGCGAAACCATCTCGGTGAGCGTCGCTATGCCGGAGGGTGCGTACAACCCGGCTCCGGCGCCGAGGAAGAACACGCTCACCTGGATGAGTCGCAGGTTCGGACTCACTGCGGTGAGCAGAAGAGCCACGCCCGTCACGACGGAGGCAACCTGGATGGTGGCGCGGTGATCGATGGCGCGGGCCACGAAGCCCGACAGGAGCATGGTAATGCTGTACCCCACCGCCATGATGAGGAACAGGCTCCCCGTAACCGCGTGGCCGACCCCCAGATCGGCACCGATCTCAACCAGCAGCGGGCTGAAGACAAGGCGGCCGAGGAAGTTGAGATAGATCGTCCCCGTCAGCAGGAGTACAGGGGCGGGATTGAATGGACGGAGGGTGCTCGTCGTATCGGTCATTTTCGGGTCGCCGCTGCCGGTCCGTTACGGCCGGGGCTCACGGCCGCGGGCCCAGGTCCACGATCTCGTGTATGAAGGCGTAGTTGCTTCCGGCAAGGCGGCCCACCGGCTTCAGGGTCTTATGGTCAATGTGCAAACGCTCATTGACAAGATCCTTCCGCACGGAGACGGTGACGACTTCTCCCAGCACCAGGGTGGCGCTGCCGGGACCGTTTCCGACCTGGATGCTGTCGTAGAGGGTGCACTCCAGGCGAATGGGGCTCTCCGCGAGGGACGGCGGGCGAACCCTCTGCGACGTCTCCGGCGTGAGCCCATACAGATCGAGCTCACTCTTCTCCGGCGGGTAGTCCCCCGAAGACCCGTGCATGGCAACCTCATTGGGCTCGCTCACCACATTGATGACGAACTCCCCGGTAGCGCGGATGTTCCGCAGAGTGTCCTTGGCGTTCTCCGGTCGGTCCGGGTGATAACTGAAGGAGACCGAGACGACCGCCGGGCGTGAGGAGACTCCGTTGAAGTAGCTGAAGGGTGCCAGATTGACGACGCCCGCATCGTTCACTGAGGTGATCCACGCGATAGGCCTGGGTACAACACAACCAATCATGAGCTTATAGACCTCACGAGGCGTGAGATCATCGGGAGTCAGGTGTGTGAACATGTACCTGCAGCCTACTCCCCGTCGTCGCTTTCGGCAATAAGTCGCGTGAGGGTTTCGGTGATCCGGTCGACGAGGGCGCCGAAGTCGGGGGCATCGCTCTTCTCAATCCGGAACCCAATGGCGCCGGCGTGGCCGCCGCCGTTCTCAATGTTCATCTCATCGAGGAGTAAGCGAAGGTCCAGGGTCTTGAAGGCGCGGCTTCGCCGCGACCTGAGCTGAATGAGGTTGGAAACTCCGGGGGGGTCGAAGAAACACACCAGGCTGACGTAGCCGCTCGCCTCGGCGAGCTCGTCCGCGACGCCCCGGGCGACCGAGACGAGAGTGTCGACGTCGAATCGTTCCGTCGCCTCGGCACTCGCCTCCTCATCCAGCGCCGCAATGCCGACGGGGCCGCGGATCTCCCGGTGCTTCATGATGAAGGCGTGGCACTTCGACTCCTTAACGGACAGCTTCTTCAGCTCGGAGTAGACCTCTTCCATGTTGGTGAAGTTGGTGTGCTTGGTCGTCTTTGCCGTAAGGAGGCGGTCGAACATGTTGCTGAACATGCGGTAGAACCGCGCCTCCTTCTTGCTCTTGATGAAGCTCCCCATCTGGGTATCGCCGACAATGCCGGTGATGATCGCAAGGACCACGTTGCGAGAAAAGACTTCCTCCACGGCGAACTCCTGAAGGAGCTCATCCCGACCGCTGAGCTTGCAGGCCAGAAGGCCGACGAGCTCACAGGCGGAGGAGGCTTCCGCCACGAGAGCGTATTCCGGCTTCGCGTTGTAGCGGCTGTCCGATGCAACGTGATGATCGAACTCTATGTGGAGAACGTCGTCCCGGCCGACGAGCGCCTCTACCTCCGGGGAGATGTATACGAGATCCGGCTTGGCGCTGTCGCAGAAGATGATCGTGTCGATCCGGTCCTCTTCATCGCGGCACCCGGTATTCACGTTGATCGAGTTGTACCGGGCAATGTCGATGAGGTACTCGAAGTGGTCCGGAAGGTCCGGGATGGTGCAGAGGGTGACCTTCTTGTCGAGCTTGCTCAGGAGAAGGGCAACCGCGACCATGCAGGAGACGCAATCCTCGTCGGGACTCTTGTGACCGACGATCACAAAGTTCTCGCGTCGGGCAAAGGCGGTTATGATATTGTCCACGACGCGATTCTTCTGAGCGATCGTGGGGATGTCCCGCTTCCGCATTGTGCTGGCATCCGGACTGTGCATGAACGTCCCTCCGTATGAGCTCAGTAGCCCCCGTGGGCTCAACAGCCCCTGTGGGCTCAACAGCCCCAGTGGGCTCAGCCGCCGTCTTCCCCCGTCGGGGCGACTTCGGAGCGATTCCGACCGCGCTCCTTAGCAATGTACAGCGCCTGGTCGGCCTTTTCCCGCAGTTCTTCGGCATCCGCGGCGTGCATGGGATAACAGGCGATGCCCTGACTCGTCGTGACCTTGGTGATGGTCCCGCCGAACTGCTCGAGGAAGTCGAGTTGTGCGACCTCTTCCCGAAGCTTCCCGCAGATCTCGCTTGCGACGTCCGGCGTCGTGTTCGGCAGAATGAAGGTGAACTCGTCTCCGCCGTACCGCGCCAGGATGTCCGTCTCGCGAAAGTTGCGCTTGATCGCCGGGGCGACGGCGGCAATGAGCTGATCTCCGGTCTCGTGACCGTACTCGTTGTTGATTCCGGTGAAACGGTCCAGATCCATCATGACCAGACACATCGGTTCTCCCGTCGAGACGGCGTGGGCGAACTGGTCGGTGAGGCTCTGGTCCAGGAAGCGCCGATTGAAGAGCCCGGTCAGATCGTCGGTGAAGGCGCGCTTCCGGGACTCCTCACCCCACTGGACGAGATCCGAGAGGAAGGAGCTCGTGTTCTCCAGTCGTCCCGCAATGACCCCGAGCATCTTATGCATGATCTTGATGGCAACTGTCGGCCTGCTGCTCAGGAGTGTCGAGAAGTCCTTCTCGTGGAGGCGGTACACCACGGCGTCGTCTGCGGCACGGCATGTCGCCGAGCGCGGGGCGTGCTCGAATATGGACATCTCCCCGAAGAAGTCTCCGGGGCCGAACTCAGCGACCGTCAGGTCCTCTCCGTCCTCGGTGCTCACGCTGGTCGCCACCTTCCCATCACTCACAATGAAGAGAGAGTCGCCGGGATCTCCCTGCTGGAACAGCGCCTGTCCGTCGGTGAGATGCTCTTCCTTCAGGACCTGAGAGATCGCTTCCAGCTCGCTGGAATTGAGGTCGGCGAAGATCTCGACGCCTTCGAGAAAGGAGAGCTCACTAACCATTGTCGCCTCCGGACTGCGTCGACTCCTGCCGAACCTGCCCGCTTCCTTCCGCGCAGACGCGGTCGCCGCCGTCGTTGCGGGCGTGCATGAGCCGGTCGTAGGCGAGCTGGAGCAGGTCGTCGCCGTTGCTCCCGTCGGTCGGCGCGACCGCAATTCCAATGCTCGGGGTAAGCGTCACCGCCTCGCCGGTCATACCGGAAATGTCGATGGCGTGGACGCGATCCCGCAGCTCCTCGGCGATCTTCAACGCGCCCTCGCGGGCGATCCCCGGCAGCAGTGCAGCGAACTCATTGCCGCGGTAGCGGATTGCGGAGCCGTCCACATCGACCCGTTCCTGAAAGCTCCGAGCCAGGATCTTGATCGTCTTGTCGCCCACCTCGTGACCGTAGGTATCGTTTATGTCCTTGAATCGGTCCGGCTTGAGCATGAGGACGCTCGATGCATCGGCGTCGGTGGGTGGAAAGCTCTTCATGGAGTCCTTGAGAAACGCGGTGTTGTAGAGGCCCGTGAGTTTGTCGGAGTAAACCTGACGACGCAACTCGCGAACCCAGGAGCTGTTCTCGCTGAGGAGCTTGTTCGTTGAGCGGATCCGCCCCGCCAGGAAGGCGATCAGCTTCTGGAGAACCCGCGCAAAGACCACCGGCTCGCGGTCGAGCACGTCTTCGAACCGATCCGGCGGGGCCGGGAAGACCAGCACCCTTGTCTCCTTGCTTGCTACCGCGGTGGCGCTGCGGCCGGATCCGCGCAGTACGTCCAGCTCTCCGAAGGACTCTCCGGCAATGAAGCGTGCCACATCCCGGGAACGGGTCTCATCTTCCTTCTGGCGGATGAGAACCTCCCCCCGCTCAATGACGTAGAAGTTGCTTGCGCGGTCGTTCTCCCGAAAGACCGGCTGCTCTTCCTGAAAGGTGAGGTAGATGCTGTGTCGCTCCACCGCCGAGCGCTCTTCCGCGCTCAATTCGGCGAAGATTCCGCTTCCGGCCAGGAGATCGGAAGTTGTGCTGCGGTTCATTGTGGCTGCCACACTCATTCCTCGGCCCGTAGTTTCCCCTAGTATGGCGAGGCTTCCCTCGAAAAAGCAAGGACAAGGTAGTCACAGGAGCGTTTCCTTGACTTCGAGATCTGACTGGTTAGTTTGAAAAGAGGAGGGCAAGATGCGGAACACCCTTACTGAAGAGATTCTGGAGCAGCATCTGGTAGAGGGAAGTCTCGAACCGGGGCAGGAAATCGGTCTCCGGGTGGATCAGACCCTCACCCAGGATGCTACCGGAACCATGGTATATCTGGAGTTCGAGACACTTGGTATCGACACGGCACAGCCCGAAGTCGCGGTGAGCTACATAGATCACAACATCATCCAGACCGACTACAAGAACGCCGACGACCATCGCTTTCTGCAGTCGAGTGCCGCGCGATACGGGGTTACCTTGTCGCCGGCGGGCAACGGCGTATCGCACCACGTCCATCGGCAGCGCTTCGGAATGCCCGGGAAGACGCTCCTGGGCTCGGACAGCCACACCACAACCGGTGGATGCCTGAGCATGCTCGCCATGGGCGCCGGCGGCCTGGAAGTCGCCATGGCCATGGCCGGCAGGCCCTACTACATCACCACGCCGAAGGTGTGGGGTATCTACGTCGAGAATGAGCTGCAGCCCTTCGTCTCCGGGAAGGATGTGATACTCGAGCTCCTTCGCCGGTTCACCGTGAAGGGTGGTCTCGGCACGGTCATGGAGTTCCACGGCCCCGGCGTCGAGAACCTGGACATGGCTGCGCGGGCGACCATTGCCAACATGGCCGTCGACATTGGTGCTACCGCGGCAATGTTTCCCTCCGACGAGATCACCCGGGACTTCATGCGCCTCAACGGCCGGGAAGAGCAATGGGTGGAGCGGCCGCAGCGTCCCGACGGCGAGTTCGACGAGCTCACCGAGCTCGATCTGAGCGCCATTGACCCCCTGGTTGCCTGCCCGTCCAATCCGGACAACGTCAAGCCGGCGCGGGAGCTGGCCGACGTACCGGTGCATCAGGTGATCATCGGGTCGAGCTGTAACGGCAGCTACCGGGACTTCATGGTTGCCGCGCACATGGTGGACGGTCACATCAAGGCCGGGCACACCAACTTCGAGATCAACACCGGGAGCCGCCAGACCCTGGTCAATCTCCTGGCGCAGGGAGGACTGCAGAAGCTCATCGGTGCGGGTGCGCGCGTTCACGAGCCGGGCTGTCTGGGCTGCATCGGCATGGGCCAGGCTCCGGCGACGGGAACGAACTCGCTGCGCACCTTTCCGCGGAACTTCAAGGGCCGGAGCGGCACCAAGGAGGACTTCGTCTACCTCTGTTCGCCGGAGACCGCGGCGGCATCGGCCTTGACCGGATACATTTCGGATCCCCGCGAGATGGGCGAGTTCCCCGCCATTCCCTTCCCCGAGCGGTTTGCCTTCAACGAGAAGTGGTTCATGCCGCCGCCGGAGGATCCCAGGAGCGTGGAAATCGACCGGGGGCCGAACATCAAACCCTTCCCCGAGTTCGATCCGCTTCCGGACGATCTCAAACTGAAGGTCTCACTCAAGGTGGAAGACAACATCAGCACGGACATCATCATGCCGGCGGGCAATCGCGTTCTGCCCTATCGCAGCAACATTCCGGCCATCAGCGGTTTCGTCTACGACATCCTCGACAACGATTTCCCGGACCGCGCTCAGAGCTACGGACAGAGCGCAATTGTCGGCGGGCACAACTACGGGCAGGGCTCATCACGGGAGCACGCCGCCATTGCGCCGCGATACCTCGGCGTCCGAGTCAAGATTGCCAGGAGCTTTGCCCGGATTCACAAGGCCAATCTCGTGAACTTCGGCATTGTGCCGCTGGAGTTCGTGGATCCTGCCGACTACGAGAAGATCAACGCCGGGGATGCCCTGGAGTTTCCGGACCTCCGGCGACACGTCGAATCCGGCGCCGAGGAGATACCCGTGGCCATTAACGGTGCAACCATTCCGACGCGCCTCGACGTTTCACCGCGGCAGCGGCGCATGCTCGTTGCCGGCGGAGCGCTCAACGTTGTGAAGGAGGAACGCGGATCATGACCGAGGAGTTTCTACAAGAGCGCAAGGCGGACCTTCAGCGTATGCGGGACGACCTGCGGGAGCGCGTGCAGCTCGAAACGTCGGAGTTCAACCGGCTCTTTGATCAGCTCTCGACCAAGGACTATCCGGAGCAGGCCCACGAAGAGATCGATGAGATCGCCACCGGACTCCGGGAGGTCACCGATCGTGAGCGCCTCCGGCGGATAGCGGCGGCGTTCTACCGGATGGAGCAGGGCACTTACGGCATCTGCCAGAGCTGCGGCGGGGAGATTCATCCTGATCGTCTCGAGGCCATTCCGGATGCCCAGCTTTGTCTGGCGTGCAAATCCCGGCTCGAGCAGGAGCGCCGCTGACCGGCGCGTCCCCGATGAGCTTCCTTACAGCCGACGTTGCCATTGTCTTCTACTACGCCGCCATCACCGCTGTCGCTACCGGACTCGGTGCGGTCCCGTTCTTCTTCATCCGCCGCGTTCCAAAGGTGTGGCTCGGCCGTGCGGGCGCTCTGGCGGCGGGAATCATGGCCGCCGCCAGCTTCAATCTCATATTCGAAGGTCTCGCCTACGGGATGCCCCGGGTCGTTGTGGGCATTGTCGTGGGTACCGCCCTTATCTGGCTGGCCCAGAACCGGCTCAGTGACCGTGAAGAGCTGGATGCGGGAGCCCTCAGCGGCGCGGATGCGCTGAAGGCCTTACTCATTGTGGGAGTCATGACGGCGCACTCCTTTGCTGAGGGGGTCGGTGTCGGCGTGTCCTTCGGCGGCGGTCGCGAGTTCGGGGCCTTCATCTCCATAGCGATTGCGGTTCATAACATCCCGGAGGGGCTTGCCATCAGTCTGGTACTCGTGCCGAAAGGGGTGAAGCCGTGGAAGGCCGTGCTGTGGTCCATCTTCACCAGTCTGCCGCAACCTCTGATTGCCGTTCCGGCCTTTCTCTTCGTTGAGGCCTTCCGTCCCTTCCTGCCCGTAGGGCTGGGACTTGCAGGAGGCGCCATGGTGTGGATGATTACCTCGGAGCTCATTCCCGACGCCCTGGAAGATGCGCCGAAGGAGCAGGTAGCGACCATCACCACCCTCGGCGTCGCCGCCATGGTGGCCTTCCAGGTTCTGGTCGGTTAACTGGATCCCGGGCGGTGCCGTGGCGACTATCATCATCCTCCTTGTAATCCTCTTTCTGGTTCTCGCCGCAGTGGCCAGCATCATGGTGAGCACGCTCATGACCGGAACGCCGCCCATGCCGACCTCGCCGGTGGTTCTGCCCACCGTGGTGTCGGCGGTGCGGGCCTCGCTCCCGGCTACGGAGGCCGCCCCGGAGTCGCCGCACTCCCGGCGACGTCCGGTTGTGCTGGATGCCGGCTGCGGATGGGGAACCCTGGTCATGGCGCTCGCGGCGACCATTCCGGGCATCGAGGTTCGTGGAATCGAGCGTTCGCCGGCCCCCTGCCTGTACGCCCGGGGGCGGGCCGCTTTGTTCAATCGCACTGCTCTGTCCGGGCGCCGCGCACCCGGGGGCGTTCCGCCGCGGGTCTTCGTGCGCTGCGGGGACCTCTTTCGGGAGTCACTGGAAGATGTGGACGTGCTGGTCACCTATCTCTCGACTGGTCACATGCAGCGGCTCAAACAAATCGAGGTCCGACTTCCGCCGGTCCTCGTCAGTGTTGCCTTCGCCTTACCGGATCGCACTCCGGCGGTGACGTATCGGGTCGACGACCCCTACCACACGCCGGTTTACGTCTACCGCCTGTGAGGGTGCGCCGCGCCCGGCGAACAGCCGCGGCGCCGCGAACAACCGCGCCGATCCGGGCAGCACCCGCGGCGCGGCGGCGCGAAAAGCCGCGACCATCCGCGCCGGTCCGGGCAGCACCCGCGCCCGCGAGCTACTGCGCCGGGGCGGCGTACTCCTTCCGGGGCCGGCCGGCCCGGGTGCGGTTGAGGAGCTCCGCCCGCCGCTCCGGCGTCTGGAACTGGAAGAGGCTCTCGTAGCCCTCTCCCCACTTGTACCATCGTGACTCCGGATCGTTAATGATTTCCTCCCAGATGGGATCCGCCAGGCTGCGGTACTTCTCCGCGTAGTTGTCGATCCACTTCACCGTCTCGGGATCCTTGATCAGATCCTCCGAGTGATCGTGCCCGTGTGGTACCAGGTACTCGTTGACCGCGTCGCGGAGGACGTCGGGGTTGTCAATGATCATGCAGGGAGCGCGCAGGTTGGCGTTGTCGTTGTAGGGGAAGCGACTGCGGATGTACTTGAAGAACTTCGAGTTCATGGCGTCGAAGAGTGAAGTGTTCCTGATATTGTCGGCGCTGAAGTGGGCGAAGACGCAGGGCTCCACGTTACCGTTGTTGAGGACGTGCATGTACCCCTTGCCGCCGGCCATGCATCCGTTCACCGAGTCGCCGTCGTTCCAGAAGTCCGCCAGGAAGATTGGATGCCTGGCCCGGAGCTCCCGGACCCGCCTGGCGCTGTAGACGCGCTGCTCCGGCGTCGGGACCAGATCCAGGATCGGGTCCTTACCGACGGGCATGAACATGAAGTACCAGCCGAAGATGGCGCCCTTGTCCAGGAAGTACTCGACGAACTCGTCACTGAGGATCGAGTCCAGGTTGTATTGCGTCTGAGTGACGCTGATCCCGAACATGACCCCGTCCTCCCGGAGGTTCTCCATGGCGGTGAGGACCTTGTTCCACACGCCTTTGCCGCGGCGCTCGTCGGTCTCTTTCTGCCACCCCTCGACGCTGATGGCGGGGGCGACGTTGCCGAGCTTGCCGAGCTTCTTTGCAAGCTTCTTATCGAAGTAGGTCCCGTTGGTGTAGGTGAGGAAGAACATGTCGTTGTACTTCTTGAACATCTTCAGGAGGGTGTCCTTGATGAAGTAGGGCTCACCACCGGAGACGACAATGAAGTAGATGCCCAGATCGCGCGCCTGAGAGAGGACGCTGTCGATCTCATCCTCGGTGAGCTCGATCTGCTTCGTATACAGCCCCGAGTAGCATCCGGTGCACTTGAGATTGCAGCGCATCGTGGGGCTGATAACCAGCACGGCGGGAACCATGTTCCCGTCGACGCTCAGCTCGTCGCGGCGCGCCTTCCCCTTGATGAAGGAGTTGTAGATGAGGTTGCGGGCAAGATTCTTCTTGTACGACTTGCTTGTCTCCGAGCCGATCCGCAGGAAGATTTTGGAGAAGTTCGTCTCCTCCTCGAGACTCCGGCGGAGATTGCCCACGAAGAGATCGACATCGCGGGTAAGGTTCAGCTTCGATGTTGCCCCAATGAGCTGCTCGAGGTTCTCTCGTCGTCCGGTCAGACTCTTCTTGAGTCTGTTGACGACAAACTTTTCAGCTAACGCAGAACCAGCCATTGCTTCCTCCTTCTCACAAGCGTACCAGGCTCTTTCAACATGTCGTTCGGTCGACGTGGATGCCGCCCGGCCGACGTGGTGCCTCCTTATGTGTATACGAAAAGGCTATCACCGGCCGACGGACTCACGAATAGGCCGTGTAGTCTATTCTGCGACAACTTCCGGAATGACGAACGCAGAATCTTGCTCCGCCGCGTTGACACGACGGCAAATATGCGTAGCGTGAAGGCGAAGCCATGGCAGCAGAACGAGATAGACAGACACGCGGCTCTTTGGCACGCGGCTCCTTTTCGAGCGGCTCCTTCGGACGCACATTCTTCATTGTCGTACTCCTGGCGGTGACCGCCCTCGTTGTGGTGATTGTCCGGCGCTTCCTCATGGCTGCCCTCCTGGCGGCGATTACCGCGGCCCTCTTCTACCCGTTCTACCGCTTCTTCGAACGGCGCATTCCAATTCGGCGACTTGCCGCCCTGGTCGCGCTCATACTTGTCATCGTGGTATTCGTCGTGCCCCTGGCGGCCTTCGCATACCTGGCGGTCGACACCGTCGCCGGCTTCATGCAGAACCTGCAGGAGGGGTCGGCCCCGGTCCGCAACGAGGTCCGACAGGTCGTGGAAGCGGTCATGGAGTGGCCGATCTTCAGGCGCTTCGACATCGACCCGGGAGATATTGTTCAGAACCTCCTTGCAGGCCTGAACGTCGTGGATGCACAGTTGCTCACCAGTGTGCGCTCGGTGGTTCAGTCCGTCGGGGCGACGGCGCTGAACATCTTCATCTATGTGTACAGCCTCTACTTCTTCTTTCGGGACGGACCGACGCTTCTGAGGCGGATCTTCGAGCGCATTCCCATGCGCCGGCAGGATAAGGACGTGCTCTTGGAGAAGTTCGTCACCGTCACCCGCGCGACCATCAAGGGCACCATCATCATCGGCATCTTCCAGGGCGCCATCGGCGGACTTGTCATGTTCGTTCTCGGACTGCCCGGCGCGGTGGTGTGGGGGGTGCTCCTCTTCTTCCTGGCGGCCATCCCCAACTTCGGCGCAATTCTCGTCTGGCTGCCGGCGTCCATCTACCTCTTCCTCACCGGCGCCATTGCCCGGGGCATCCTCATGGTCGCCCTCGCCGGCGGACTCCTGGCGGCGGTGGACTACCTGCTCCGCCCGCGCCTCATTGAAGAGGACATCCGGGTGCATCAGCTCCTTGTCCTCTTCAGCGTGCTCGGCGGCCTCATTGTCTTCGGCGTATTCGGCCTCATCCTCGGGCCCATCATCATGGCCGTCTTCGTCAAGATGTGGGAGATCTACGGCGACCTCTTCCACCATGAGATCGAAGCTGCCGAGCATCCCGCAGTCTCATCTCAGGAAGAGCATGAACCTCCGGAAGATCATGAATAGGGACGATGCCCCCAGGGACCGCCCGGAAGAACGAATCGAGGCGCTGCTGCGCGCCTTCGCGGTGAAGCGGACAACCCGCGCGGGCTGGCACCGGGTCGGTGTCGGGGACCCGGAGTCGGTGGGCGACCACTCCTGGGGGACGGCGCTCCTTGCGCTGGAGTTCGCCGGCCTTGCCGGTGTGCCCGCGCACCGCGCCGCCGCCATGGCGGTGGTCCACGACCTCCCCGAGGCGATCACCGGCGACGTGCCGTACCGTCCGGAGGGGCGGGCGGGCCCGGACGAGCAGCGGGCGCGCCTGGATGTCCCGGCGGGTGGGGCGACGCCGGAGCACGCGGTGCGCGGCGGGAAGGCGGAGCGTGAGGCCGCCGCCATGGCGGAGCTCACTGCGGAAGGCGACGAGGCGCGAACGCTCTGGAATGAGTACGAGGCAGGGGCTACTCCGACGGCGCAGTTCGTCCGGGACATGAACCTCATCGACATGTGTCTGCAGGCGGTGATCTACGCCGAGGCGGAGGCTTCTCCCGGCCACGATTCGCTCCGGGAGTTCCTGGATTCCTCCGCGCCCCGCCTGCAGACCAAAGTGGGGCGCAGACTATTTGCCGCGCTGGATCGGCGCTTCTTGGACAGCCGGTAATCCACCTGTAAAATGGGTGTCCAACCACACCGCGGGAGGAGCAGTCTGCATGCCCTATCTACATCTGCTGGGAACCGGCGCAGCCATGAGCGATCCACACCGTACTGTCACCATGCTCGCCCTCGAGGATGAGCATGACCTCTACCTCATCGACTGCGGTGGCGACACCATTCAGCGCCTGCTCCTGCTCGGAACGCCGCTGGAGAAGCTTCGCGGCGTGGTCATCACGCATGAGCATCCCGACCACGTGGCCGGGTTCCCCCTCCTCATGGAGAAGCTCTGGCTTGCCGGACGGCGCGATCCGGTGGATGTGTACGGCATTGAGCCGGCGCTGGGAACGGCAGATCAACTCCTGGCTACCTTCGATACCTCCGGATGGGAGGGCATGCCGGAGATCCGCTGGCATGAGGTCGCCCATGAGCCCGGCGCGGCCGTTCTGTCGGAGGGCCCCTGGACCATGACGGCGGCGCCCGGCATTCATTCGGTTCCCGTCGTCGGGCTGCGAGTAGGGTACCAGGCCGGAGAGAACGAGATGCCGCGCGTCCTGGCGTACTCCTGCGACACCGAGTACGCCGACGACATTGTCGAACTTGCCTCGGATGCGGACGTGCTGGTGCATGAGGCGACCGGCCCCATGGAGGGGCACAGTAGCGCGCGGGATGCCGCGGCGGTTGCCTCCCGCGCGACCTGCGGCCGCCTGCTTCTGGTGCACCTCCCGCCGGCGGCATCACTTACCGACGAGATGATCACTCAGGCCCGCGGTATCTTTGCCAACCTGGACCGAGGCCGCGAAGGGGGAACCTATCCATGGTAGTCCGGGAGCCGGTGGTTGAAGGAGAGGAACGAGCATGAAACGAATAATCGACGCATTGACCCGACGCTACGATGAACGGGACCTCCTGGTGCGCCGGCGCGCACGTCTCTTCGTGGTGGTGGTGTTCATCATTGCGCTGCTGACCATCCTCAACTTCGTGAGTGAGGTGGCTCTCGGGACAACGGACCTCGGCTCCGTTCTCGGCAATATCGCTCTGATCGTCGTCTACATTGTCACGGTTGTGATCATGGCGAGTGGCCGCTACCAGCTCGCAACGACGATCTTCCTGCTTTTCACCATTGCCGGCGTTGCCCTGACCGTTCTCACACTCCCCGAGGTGAATGCAACGACGAGCTACCGGATGGCCGCGGGGCTGCTCCTCCCGCTTGTTGCGGCGGCGGTCGTGGCCTTGCGATATTACCAGGTCATCCTTTCGGGGGCTCTCGCCGTGGGCCTTCACCTCTACTTCCATTTCGCAAGGATCGTGCCCGCCGTGCAGGGGCCGGCCGCCGCGGACGTCCTGGGCTCGACCCTTGTGTATCTGATCGTTGCTACGGTTCTCGTGGTGGCGGCGGTGTGGATGACCCAGCGGCTCATGCAAACTGCGGAAGAGCAAACCGACGCGAGCCGCACACGCCTCGAGGAGATGCAGACTCTGGTGGCGACTTCAGAGGAGGGCTTCCGGGTCGGCGCTTCAGTCCAGCAGGAAATCCAGGCGGTTCGCTCCAGCATTGAGCAGGTCGAGCGCACCATGCGCTCCCTCCGGGATCGCATGCAGGACCTTGCCACACGGCATGACGGTATCCGCAACGCCAACCAAGCAGTCGCCGAGGCGACCGCGACGGTGAAGCGCGTCGTCATGGATCAGAACAGCGCCACCGAGGAGAGCTCCGCCTCCATTGCGGAGATGGCCGCATCGATTCGCAGCATCGACGAGGTCGCGCGCTCCAAGAAGAGCCTTGCCGACGGTCTCGCCCAGACCGCCCAGGAAGGGCAGACCCAGATGGACGAGTCCGTCGAGGCGATTGCGAGTCTCGCCGACAAGGTTTCCGAGATCTCCGACGTCGTAGGGGTGATCGAGAGCATCAGCGAGCAGACCAGCCTCTTGTCCATGAATGCCGCCATTGAGGCGGCCCACGCCGGCGAGCACGGCCGCGGCTTCGCCGTGGTGGCGGAGGAGATTCGAAAGCTCAGCGAGAACACCAGCGAGAACACCCACCGCATTGCCGATACCATCAGCAGCATTGTCGAGCAGATCCGCCACACCCGGGAAACCAACAGCGAGGCCGGTGGCTACTTCCAGCGTATCACCAAAGAGATCTTCGACGTCCGGGACGCCATTGACGAGATGATCAGCGGTCTCGGGGAGCTTTCCACCGGTACCGGAGAGATGGACAAGGCGGTTCGCAGCCTCGTCGACGGGAGCCGCACCGTCGACTCAACAATTGACGATGTCGACGGCAAGATCAAGGACAGCAACCAGGACATTGAGCAGCTCACCACCTACTCCACGCAACTCCTCGAAGAGGTCGACCAGGTCGTCTCGGAGGTCGAGCGCATTGAGCAGTCGGCCAACACCCTGGAGCAGATCGGCCGGCGCAATGTGGAGCAGCTCAAAGGCTTCGAGGAGAAGCTGAACAGCATAACCGGCGGCCGCGCCGGCGCGGACGACCGTGTCGGCGGCCCGGACGGCCGCACCACGGCGCCTGCCGGCACTCAGGAAGGTGAATCGGAGGAGACGGGGATCCGCCTGGCGTAGCCGCGCGGTTAAGCCAGGCGGCGGGCTGGTGCGGCGGGGCACCGCAGCTGCAGGCCGGGGCGGTCCGCCCGGCGGGTCTCAACCCCGAAGGCGCAGCAGGGCATCCCGCAGACGGTCGGGGAGAGGTGCAACCAGCCGCGCCGCCAGGCGTGCATCGGGACCGACAAGGTAGCGTGTGCGGGGTCGACGCGCCGTGAGCGCCCGGGCAACAACGCGCGCTACCGCGTCCGGCCGGATGCCCCGGTTCGGGGCCCGCTCGGCGTGGACGATCGCCTTCGTGATGCGGTCACCGTAGAGGGTCGTCGCCTCCACCGGCATCTGCTGCTGCATTGCGCGACCCGCCTCCAACGCCTTGTCCCAGAGGGGCGTACGCACCGTTCCCGGCTCTACCGCCGCAACCCGGATTCCCTGCCGCTCCACCTCCATTCGCAGTGTGTCCGTCAGGCTCTCGACGGCAAACTTGCTCGCCGTGTAGGGCCCGCTCGGGCTGAAGGCAATCCGCCCGCCGATCGAGCTGACGTTGACCAGCCGCGCCCGGCGGTACCGCCCGGGCACGTCGCCACCGGCGCCGCTCCGTACCGTCGCCACATACTGCCGTAGCAGCGGCAGACAGAGCTGAGACATGGCCACCAGGGAGAACACGTTGACCTCGAACTGCCGGCGCAGCTCCTCGATTGGAACAAACTCGATCGGCGCCGCCAGGGCAATCCCGGCGTTGTTGACCACCCCGTAGAGCCCCGCCTCCCCGGCAAGCTCAGCAATGTGCTCCACCGCTGCGCGCCGCGCGGCCTCATCGGTGACATCAAACACAAGGGGATGAATGCGCCGCGGCTCAGTCGCCGCCATCTCCGCCGCATCTTCCTCTCGCCGCACCCCTGCAAAAACCGTGAACCCGCGGTTTGCCAGCTCATGCACCGTCGCCAGCCCAATGCCCTTCGACGCCCCCGTCACCAATACGTGCCTGGTCATCTGCGCTTCCTCGCCGCCCGCCCCGGATCGGCGGCCGGACACAAAAAAACCGGGCACCGCAGTGCCCGGTTCAAGTATACGTCTTCTACAACGCTGGAGGGTCTACCAGAGGAGTCCGACGTTCAGACCCAGGCTGAGGCCGGGCCCCCGGTCTTCCTCCAGCGGGAAGTACACCGCTGCAGGGACATCGATCTTGAAGGGCCCAAGGTTGAATGCAGTTCCGAAGGTGATCCGCGGATTGAGAAAGGCGGGCTGGCTGCTGCTCACCTGACTCAGGGTGATGGAACCGCCGTTGGCGGAGAGATAGTCGCTTTCACCGAGGTAGCCGGTGACTTCCGCGCTTCCCTCCCCTTCGATAGCAATGTCCGATGAGCCGCCGAGGGAGAGGTCCACGCCTGCACCAAGGCTGAAGTCGAAGAGCCAGAGCAGGCGCAGTGCCGTAGCAACCTCAATGGGGATGGTCAGCGCGCGGTTTTCGACGCTGAGGCGCGCCTCCGGATTCAGCAAAACAGTTCCCAAGTCGGTTCCCGAGGGGTAATTCGTCGGATCTTGGTTTTCGAGGGCGATGTCCAGTTGCTCCAGATCGCCACCCTCGGTCAAGCCGAGTTGCTCTTTCGTAAGGTTGGCTTCGAAGCTTCCCTCTTCAAGGATATCCCCGACGGGAATTCCGATGCCAACACCGCTGCTGTGCAGAACGGCGCCGGCGCCGACGCTGATTCCCCGAAAGCGGATGGGACCGTTGGGCCAGAGATTGCCGACCAGGAGGTAGTTCAGGAAGCCGCCGACCGATCTGGACTGGATGTCGGCGGTAACGCCCTCTTCAATGGGAACGGACACGTCAATGCTGCCGAACTTGCCCGATAGGTAGAGCCCGTCAATGAGGAAGTCCATGCTGAGGCCCAGGGAAGCAGCCCAGGTCTGCCAGGCGCCACCAATGGCGGCGTTGTTGCCGAGCGCCTCATAGAGAGCTGCCGTAGGATCGGTGGCGTCCGCGGAGATTTCAACTGCCGGCAGCTGAACGCCGATGTTGGTCCCCGCAGCCAGGTAGAAGCTCTGGTAGTCGGTGTATGACCGCAGGGTGGCGACATTCGTGGCAAAGATCCCCGCATTGGCAAAGGCCCCTGCGAGATTGCTCAGGTCGGGCAGTTGGCCCAGTGCTTCGTCGGCGGAGGAAACCGCGCCGTCTACCTGGGTTGCCAGCTTGGTGTTGACGGTGTTTTCCCAATCGTTGATATCAGTCTGAGTGATTCCGCCCTGATCTGCGAGGGAATCATCGATCTCGATGCTCGGGTACGTGCCGACCGTCACCTGTGCCGTGGCAACGGAAGCTCCAAGAAGCGCCAAAACTATTGCTATTGTCACTATTCGTTTCACAACAAAACTCCTCGTGCCCCGGGTCGTTCGCCTGGAGCTGTTCTCCTGTGTTTCAAACATAGCCCTGTAGCGAGCATATATCAAAGTGACGGGATGCGGAAGGAGAAGAACCTGAAACGGGTCTGGGAATTCCGCGAAGCGTGTCGCAAAAGGGCGGGCGCCGACCGGTCCGGGCGCCGACCGGTCCGGGCGCCGGGCGAACTCTAACGTACTCAGAACCGTGTTGATGGCCCGAGAGCCAGCTCCTTTCGGGACCGAGAGATAAGCAGCCGGTCGCAGGTAAAGGGACGCCTGACATGGCGGGGTCCTCGCAACACCTTTCGACCGCGGCGGATACGCCGGAGCCATCAACACGGTTCTGAGTAGGTTGGGCGAACTCCTCCTTCCGCCGACACATTACCGCGCGGGGCGGATCTCGTAGTCGTAGGTGATGGTGGCGCCGGTGCGGAGCATCTCGCCGACGGAGCAGTACTTGTTCACCGCGAGGTCGAGGGCGCGGGCGGCCTTCGCCTCGTCGACGGGGCCTATGAGCGTGAAGTGGAGGTGGATCGCGGTGAAGGGAGCGGGAGACGTGTCGGGGCGAGTGCCGTTGACATCGATCTCAATGTCTTCCAATCCGGCCCGCTGCTTGCGCAGGATTTCCACGAGATCCATGGAGGCGCAGGTCGCAAGGGCGGCAAGGAGGGTTTCCATGGGGCGCAGGCCGGCGCCTTCGCCGCCGATGGCCGGGGCGCCGTCGATGTGGATTTCGGCGCCGTCTGTGTTGCGGGCGACGAAGTGGACGCGGTCGTTGGCGCGGTGGAGTGATACGTTCATGGGTCTTTCATAGTAAAATCGACTTACTCAGTCAACTAAGTGAAGACTTGCTGGGGCGATGTGAATTGGCTACCCTGACACTCATGAACATCAAGACCATTGAAGAGTGTGTCGGCAACACGCCGCTGGTGAAGCTGCAGCGACTCTATCAGGGCGCCAACACGGTGCTCTGCAAGCTGGAAGGGGACAACCCCGCCGGGTCGGTGAAGGATCGGCCCGCCCTCAGCATGATTCGCCGCGCTGAAGAGGCGGGGCGAATCAAGCCCGGGGACACGCTGATTGAGGCGACGAGCGGCAACACGGGCATTGCGCTGGCGATGGTTGCGGCGGCGCGAGGCTACAAGATGGTCGTGATCATGCCCGAGCACATGAGCGAGGAGCGCCGCGCGGTCATGCGCGCCTACGGCGCCGAGCTGATCCTCACCTCCAAAGAGGGGAGCATGGAGGAGGCCATTGATACGGCGCGGCGGATGGAGTCGGAGGGCCGCGGCGTGATCCTGGACCAGTTCTCCAACCCGGACAACCCGCGCGCCCACTACGAGACGACGGGGCCCGAGGTGTGGCGGGACACGGACGGTCGGATCACGCACTTTGTGGCATCGACCGGGACGACGGGCACGCTGATGGGAACCTCCCAGTACTTGAAGGAGCAGAACCCGGACATCCGCATTGTCGGGGTTACTCCGGACGCCGAAGGCGGCATTCCGGGGATCCGCAAGTGGCCGAAGGAGTACGAGCCGCGGATCTTCGATGAGTCGCGTCTGGACGAGCGGCGGCAGGTCGGCCGGGAAGAGGCCGTCGCCATGATGCGCGCCCTCGCCCGAGAAGAGGGCATCTTCGGGGGCATTTCCTCCGGGGGGAACGTTGCCGTGGCGTTGCGGCTGGCCCGGGAGCTCGAGGTGGAAGGCCCTGCGCCGGCGGCCCGCCACGGGACGGGCGCCAGTGGGGCGGGTGCCGGCAGGACGGGTGCCGGCAGGACGGGTGCCGGCGGGGCAGGATCCCCCCGGACGGGCTCCGAGGGGGCGGTGATCGTGACGGTGATCTGTGATCGGGGAGACCGCTACCTCTCAACGGGCCTCTTTTAACCTACCCACAACCCTGTTGATGCCGTAGCGGGTAACTCACGGTGGCGCAGAGGCTTCGCCGTTTCTGCGGGCTGGATGCATGCGTATCGTGTTCGCAAGGCGCCAACGTCTGCTGATGCAAGGCGTTGGGCCGCTCCCATCAACAGGGTTCTGAGTACTTAAAAGGAGCCCCAGCCGATGCGCAGGCCGATCACCGGCGTGTACGACAGAAAATCCCTGAATATCACCCCTGGCAGCACGTTGCCGATCACCTGGTAGCCGGCGTAAACGGTCGGGGTGAACCACTCCACGAAGGGCAACCCCGCCTCCAGGGTCAGCTCCTGGAAGATGGCGAAGTACGAGTCCGCGGTGCTGACGCGCCCGGCATTCTCCAGGGAGACACCGCCGAGGCCCGTCCAGCTTGTCAGGGTCAGGTAGATCGGCCGGCGCAGGATTCGCCATCCACCGATGACGCCGCCGAACCCGGCTGAGATCCCGCCGTCGGAATCGTAGGGATCGAAGACCCCGATGCCGAAGCCGCCGCTGATGCCGCCGCCTCCGGTCACGCCGTAGCCGAAGCCGCCAATGTAGGTCAGACCCAGGTTGTTGTTCTGGATCCGGTAGTCTTCGAGGAAGGGATACTCACTTGTCTGATTGCCGATGATGAGGCCTCCGGCCCCGCCGCCGCGGGAATCTGCGGCTGCGGTTCCCACGCCGAGGAGGAGCAAGAAGACGACCGCGAGGGCCGTAAGGCGCCGTCGAGTCAGTGATCGATGTGTGTTCATATGAAATGGTATATCGCACCGGCACGGCATTCGTCAGCCCCGTGGGGCGACGGAGCCCGCAGCCCGGGCGGAGGACGCTATCCCCCGCCCTGTAAGGTCTGTAACTGCCGTTGCTCCCGCACCCTGCTGGTGAAGTGATTCACCGTAATGACCAAAATGATGATCAGGCCCCACATGGAGCGGATGAAGAAGGGATCCATCCGCAGAAGGTTCACCCCGGTCGAGATGACCTGGAGGATGACCACGGAGAGGACCATGCCGGAGACGGTGCCGACGCCGCCGAAGGGGTCGATCCCCCCGAGGAAACAGGCGAGGACCGCAACCAGCAGGAAGGACTCCGCGTAGTTTGCCTTCACCGAGTTGAGCTGCCCCATCATGACGAAGGCGGTGAGGGCGCTGAAGAGGGCGGACACCAGGTACTCCCGCATGATGATCGACTTGTTGTCGATGTTGGAGAAGCTCGTGGCCCGGTAGTTCGACCCCAGCATGTAGAGGCTGAAGCCGAATGCCGTGCGCTTCAGCACCACCGCCAGGATCAGCACCGCAACGATCAACAGCAGGAAGGGCACCGGCACCCCGACAATGCTTCCATTACCAATGGTAATGAGCGAGCCCGGGAAACCCGAGATGGTGTACCCCTTGGTCATGACGATGTTGATGCCGTCGAGCAGCGTCATCATGCCCAGGGTGGTGAGGATGGAGGGGATCTCCAGAAAGGCGATGAGAAAGCCGTTCACGGCACCCACGGCAAAGCCCGCTGCCAGGCCCGTCAGCATCGCTACCAGAACAACACCAATTCCCGCCTCCGCGGAGGCGCCGCCGGTGAGGCCGTTCAAGGTCAACGCCGTGACAATGCCCACGAGGTTCGCCGTTGATACAATGGCCAGATTGATGCCGCCGGAGAGCATGGCCATCATCATGGCCAGCGAGAGGAAGGCGAGGATGGGAAGCTGGTAGGCCATACTGGCGATGTTCGAGATCGACGGAAAGCGCTGGGGATTCAGAGCGATCATCAGCACGACGATCAGCACGAGAATGATGAAAAGCGATCTGTTCGGGATGTTCGTCTTACTCATGCCGGCTGCTCCTTGGTTTCTTCGCCTTCGACGTTGACGTTTACCCGGAGTCGCTGCCGCCGAAGCGCCTGGAGGGCGTTGACGGTGATGCTGATCATGATCACCGCGCCGATCAGCACGTCGTACCAGTAGGACGAGATCTTCAGGAGGGTAAGGCCGTTGCTCATGACGGCGAAGAGCGCCACACCGAGGAAGGTTCCCACCACGGTGCCGCGGCCACCGAACACACTCGCTCCTCCCAGGACCGCGGCGGCAATGACGTCGAGCTCCTTCCCGACAATGCTGTTGGGAATGGCCGACTGCACAATGGTCGCGTGGACCACGCCGGCAATGCCGGATAGAAATCCAACGAAGCTGAACACGAAGATGCGCGCCCGGAAGACGTTGATACCGACGCGACGCGCCGCGGTCTCGTTGCCGCCGATGGCGTAGATGTTTCGCCCGAGGGTGGTGTGCTTGAGGATGAACCAGCCCAGGAGCAGCACCGCCAGCCAGATGATCGGCATCAGCTCAAGGCCGAACTGGTTTCCGTTCTCTGCGGTCAGTGTGAAGACGTTGATGTTCGCGAAGTTGCGGAACATCTCGTGGACCTCGTAGACGACCTGACCTTCGGAGAAGACGTAGAGAAGGCCGAAGTAGATGTTGAAGGTCGCAATCGACACAATGATTGTCGGCACCCGGAAGTAGTGGAGAATGAAGCCGTTGACGCTTCCCAGGAGCGTTCCCATGACCGCGGCCATGAGAAAGGCCAGGATGATGCTCCCGCCCATCTGCAGGGTAACGATGACGACGGCGTACTCCGCCACCTGGGCGATCGCCGTGAATGATACATCCGGCGTACCGCCCAGGATCAGAACGAAGAGAATTCCCACCGCCATGATGCCGATCACGGAGAAGCTCTTCAGGAGTCCGAAGAGGTTCTGCAGTGAGAGGAATGCGGGGTTCACAATGGAAATGGCTATCGCCATGAGAAGAATCACAATGGCGACGTAGAACTCGGTATATCCCAGTAGTTTCTTCATGGCTTAGCTCGCTGCCGCTTGAATATTCTCGATCCGCCGTTGGATCTCGTCCTCTCCGACCTCACGGGGATCCACAATGTCGCTGATCCGGCCGCGCCGCATGATGGCGACCCGGTTGGAGTTCTGGGCAACCTCCTGCACCTCGTCCGAGATGAGGATGATCCCGACTCCCCGTTCGGCCATCCGGCGAACGATTGCGTGGACCGAGCTCTTTGCTGCGACATCGATGCCTACGGTAGGCCCGTCCAGAATCAGTATCTTCGGCTCAGTGGCCAGCCACTTCGCAATCACGACGCGCTGCTGATTCCCGCCGGAAAGGGTCTGTGCCGCAACGCTCTCGTTGGCAACTCGAATGGAGAGCTCGTCGATCCAGTTCCGTACCACCTCGTCGCGCTTCTCCCGGTCGATCAGGGGGAGGGGCTTGCGCAGGAGCTTACGAATGATGGCCGTAACAAGGTTGTCTCCTACGGACTGATCGAGGATCAGCCCCTCGCTCAGGCGGTTCTCCGGCACGTATGCAATGCCGTGGCGAACAGCCTCCTTTACCGACCGGATCTTCACTTCGGTGCCGTCAATGAAGATTTGGCCCTCCTCGGCGGGATGTCGGCCGAAGAGCGCCTGGGCGAGCTCGGTACGTCCGGACCCGATGAGCCCCGTGATTCCGAGGATCTCTCCCGCATGCAGATCGAAGGAGATGTCCTTGAAGTTTCGGGGCTTGCTGAGATTGCGCACCGCCAGAAGCACTTTGCCCGTGTCGGGCTGATGTTCAATGTGGGTGTGGGTTACCTTCTGACCGGTCATGAGCTCGGTCAGGCGGTCATTGTCCAGCTCCGAGGCGGGATAGGTGCCCATGCTGTTGCCGTCGCGCAGGACCGTGACGCGCTCGGCGATCTCGAAGATCTCGTTCAGCTTGTGGCTTACGAAGAGCACGGAAATGCCCTTGCTCTGCAGGTCCTTCACAACGGAGAAGAGCTGGTCGACTTCCTTCTTGGTGAGGGCGGTGGTCGGCTCGTCCAGGATGAGGAGCCTGAGATCGCTGGTGAGGGCGCGGCAGATGGCGACCATCTGCTGACGAGCCACCGGCAGGTCGCCCAGTGTGGCATCCGGGTCGAGCTCCAGGCCGATCTTCCCCATGGCCTCTTTCGCGATCTCGTAGACCTGGGACCACTCGACCATCTGCTTGCCCGATTCGACGAGCTCACTGATGGCGATGTTCTCGGCAACGGTGAGATTGGGAAAGAGCGACAGGTCCTGGTAGATGACCTCAATGCCCTTCTTGATGGAGGCGATGGAGTCGACGTGGCGCAGTACCTCGCCCTGGACTTCGATCTCGCCGGCATCCGGTTGCTCGACGCCGGAGATGATCTTGATCATGGTGGACTTGCCCGAGCCGTTCTCGCCGACAAGGCAGTGGATCTCTCCCTCGCCGATGGAGAAGTCCACTCCCTTGAGGGCCTGTACGCCGACGAAGCTCTTCTTGATGTTCCTCAGAGTCAGGAAATCACCCATGCAGCAACTCTCATTGTAAAGCGACCGCGGATGCCGCCGGCACCCACGGTCGCGTGCGGTTGGTTACAGACTACACGACTAGAAGTCGTAGTCTCCAGCGTTGTCCGTGGTAATGATCAACGGGCGGTCGAAGATGATGTTCTTGCCGTCGACCTGCGCGGTCCCGATCGTCGGAACTTCCATGCCGTCCTGGATCTGGTCCTCGTTGCCGTCCAGGATCATCTTGGCGACGTAGACCATGGTGTAGCCGGCTTCAGCCGGACGCCATACGACGGCGTAGTCCATGGAACCGTCTTCGAGGTACTGAGACGCCTGGTTCGGCGAGGTGGTGCCGACAACGGCCACATCGTCTTCGAGGCCGCGCTCACGCAGCGCCTGGGCTGCACCCGGGGCGCCCTGGCTGCCGAAGCAGAGGAAGCCGTCCAGGTCGGGATAGGCGGTCAGAATCTCGTTGGCCGTCTGCCGGGACTGGTTCTGATCCTCAGCGACAGGATAGCGATCCGCGACCAGCTCGAGGTTGGGGTACTTCTCTTCAGCCAGCTCGAGTGCGGCGTCCGCCCAGATATTGTGCGCCGGAACCGTCAAAGAGCCGACGTAGATGACGAACTGACCTTCCTCGGTGCCCATTGCATCGACCATGAGCTCGAGGGACTGCCGGCCGAATGCCTCGTTGTCGATCATCTCCACGTCGTAGTCGTGGTTCTTCTGGTTCGGCGACTCATGGGTCATGACGACAATGCCCTCGTCCTGAGCGCGCTGGAAGACCGGCTCCAGGGAGCTTGCATCATTCGGTACGACCATGACGGCGTCGACGCCCTGATTGATCGCATCCTCTACCAGGCGGACCTGCTCCGCCTCGTCGGCGCTGCCCGGTGCCTGCTGATACGCGTTGATGTCGTATTCCTCGGCCGCTCGGAGCACGCCCTTCTCGAGGTCGTTGAACCAGGGAACTCGAACCTTCGGTATCGAGACCATCTGGTACTGCCCGTCTTCGGCCTGCTCGGCCTCTCCGGCCGCGAAGGCGAACCCGCCACTGAGCAGCAGAATGAACGCTGCCAACAATGCAGTGCTGATAACCCGTGCCTTCATACGAAAGCCTCCTTCATTGGAATTGTGCACCCGTCGAGTGCACCCATAAGACGATGGTTACCCATCGCCGCCGTTCTACCCATAGGCCGGGTGGTCTAATTCACCCACCGCGGCCTAATGCCTTGCATGCCTAGCCTCCAATGAGGCTCGCGTTCTTCTTCCCGTAGTGATCCTTCACGAAGGCCTGCATGTCGTCGATCTCTTGCGAAGTGAAGAGCTTCGGCTCTCCGATCATGCGGGCGTACATGTAGATCTGGGCGTTCTTCTCCAGCACCCGGGCAACCTTGAGGGCCCATCCCATCTCAGGCCCAACCGAGAGCGCGCCGTGCCGGGGCAGGATGACGGCGTTCTTGTCCGCCAGGGTCCTGGCTGCGACGGCGCCGAGCTCCGGTGTGCCCGGGAGCTCGTAGGGCAGCGCAATGTGGATCTTGTCTCCCACAATCTGCGCGAAGTCCTCACTCACCGCGGGAAGCTCCATCTCGACCACGCCGAAGACGCTGGAGAAGATCGGGTGCGTGTGCACCACCGCGTTGACGTCCTTCCGGGCGCGGTAGACAGCCGCGTGCATGTTCTTCTCGATCGAGGGCTCGAAGTCGCCGTCAACTACGTTCGTCTGGAGGTCCAGCACGACGACGTGCTCCCGGCGAATGCTCATGTAGTCCATGCCGCTCGGGCTGATGTACATGTAGTCGGTTTCGGGATCGCGGATACTGATGTTTCCCCAGGTTCCGACAGTCATCCCCGTCTCGATCATGTTGCGGCCGGTCTCAACTATCTGGTCTTTCAGCTCGTCACGAGTCTTCACGTCCTTCCTTCCTTTGTTGGTGTGCCTGTGGGCGGCCGGGCGGAGGTGGGCGCCTGCTTGGACGCGTGAGTCTCCGCGGTTGCCTCGCCACGCTCCTTCCCCGAGGCGCGCGCCGCGGCGACCCCGGGCATGCTGTTGTGCATGATTGTCCGGCGCCGCTTGAAGAGTGGTTGCAGCTGTGTGTAGAGATCGAGGAAGAGGCCGTAGTGCTCGTCGAAGCGGTGCTCACCGGCCGGTTCGAGGACCTCACTGGTGCGCTCTTCACTAGCCTTGACGAGCTCCGCCGGGTCGTCGATCTCTCCCGTTGCGGTTCGGCCCAGGGCAACGTTGCCCCGCACCGAGGGCTCGCCGGCGTGGATGACGCGAATCGGCTTCTCCAGGACCGCCGAGAGTATCCGGAGCCACGCTCTGCTTCTGAGGCCGCCGCCGACGGCGCGGACCTCCGTGATCTCCTGTCCAAGGGCCTCGACGGTTTCGGCGTTGTGCCGGAGTGCCATTGCGACGCCCTCCATGATCGCCCGGACGAAGTGCGCCTTCGTCGTACCCAGGCCGGCGCCGAAGAAGACGCCCCGGGCATCTCCGTCCCAGTAGGGGGTCCGTTCCCCGTTCAGGTAGGGGAGAAAGAAGAGCCCCTCGGATCCGTCGGGAACATCTGCAATCATGGCGTTGTACTGCGAGAAGACGTCGCTATCCCCGGCGGCGTCCGCGTCGAAGGCGCGGCGAAACCAGTTGAGGGATTCGCCGGCGGTCTGCATGACCCCCAGGTTGATCCACTTGTTCGCCAGGGCGTAGTTCCAGCAGACCACGGCGTCGTTCGGGTCCGGGATCGGGTGGTCCGAGCATACCGAAATGACGCCGGCCGTCCCGATAATGGCGGTGGCCTCGCCGTTTTCGGTTACGCCGGCGCCGAGGGCCGCCGTCGAGTTGTCCGTTGCTCCGTTCACCACCGGCGTGCCTTCCGGAATCCCGGTTTCCTCCGCAGCACGCCGAATGACCCGACCGATGACGTGGGCCGCCGGCGCAACCTGCGGCAGCATGGCTTCATCGACCCGAAACAGATCCAGGAGGGGAGCCGACCACCGGCCCTCTGCCACGTTGAACAGAAGCGTCCCGGCCGCCTCAGAGGGGTCGGTCGCCATTTCCCCGGTCAGCAGGAACTTGACGTAGTCCTTCGCCACCAGGACGGACCGGCTCTGCTTCCACGTCGCCGGATCGTTGCGTCGGACCCAGAGGAGGTTCGGTGCCGTGTAGGTCGCCGTGACGGCGTTGGCGGTCTCCCTCTTGATCAGGGCGGCAGCGTCGGCATCTTCCTTGAGCTCTTCCACGATCGGTGCCGCGCGCTGATCCATCCAGGAGATGGCGCTGCGCAGCGGCCGATGGCCCTCGTCCAGGTAGACGTGGGTGTGCATCTGGCCGCACATGGCCACCAGGGCTACCGACCCGAAGGCGCCGGGCTGCTCTTTTGTGAGGGCGCCGCAGGCATCCACGAGGGCGGACCACCATGCGGTGGGATCCTGTTCCGCAAAGCCTTCGCGGTCGCCGAAGGTCTTGTATCCGACGGAGGCGGATGCAATGGTGCGCCCGGCCTCATCCGCCAGGTCGGCCTTCAGCGCGGTCGTGCCGAGATCAACGGCGAGAACGATTGCCTCTGTACGATCCTTCCGGTGACTCATGATTGATCGATTTGAAACATTGTTGAGCCAATAACAACAACTGTCAAGGAAAAAAGTGTACGATACGCACATTAATTCTGGCGTTATCCAACAGATGATGCTACCATACGAAGCATCTGAGACAACTTGCGAGTGGGAAAGAGAAATGACCGGGGCAAATCGACAGGTGCGGCTCGATCAGATGTGCGAGATCCTCGCGGATGGGCAGCCGAAGCGCATTGCCGATCTCGCAAAGACCCTGGACGTCAGCGTCATGACCATCCGCCGGGACGCAGAGGTTCTCGTCGAGCAGGGCCGGGCGTACGTGCTGCACGGAGCCCTGGTAAGCCGAACGGAAGAGAGCGAGTCCATGTCCTCGCGGTACCTTCTCAATACCGCCAAGAGCGTGAACCGCGCCGAGAAGGCCGCCATCGGCGCGGCCGCCGCCGCGCTCATTGAGGAAAGCGACACGGTGGTCATTGACGCGGGATCGACAACGGAGTTCCTGGCGGAGAGCCTGCCGGCGCACACCGACGCAACGGTCATCTCCTACAGCATGAACGTCTTCCTCAAGGCCGCCGAGAACAGCGACGCCCACCTCATCCTGGCGGGCGGCGAGTACCATCGCGACAGCAAGATCTTTCGGGGCAGCGCCACCACCACCGTGCTCAGGTCCATGCGCGCCACGAAGGCATTCCTCTCCGCCGGCGGCGTGAGTGACCAGCTCGGCGTGACCTGCTCCAATCAGTTCGAGTACGAGAGCAAGCGCAGTCTCATTGACTACAGCATTCGCCGCATCCTCCTGGTGGACCACACCAAGTTCGACCACACCGCCAGCACCTTCTTTGCGGACCTGTCGGACTTCGACACCATCGTCACCGATCGGGAGCCTCCCCCGCGCTACCGCGACTACTGCCGCGCCCACGAGGTTGAGATCATCGTTGCCGAGGGATGAGGCCGCGCGCCGTGGGCGGCCAGCCCCCGTGGGCGGCCAGCTCCCGTGGGCGGCCAGCCCCCGTGGGCGGCCGGCCCCCGTGGGCGGCCGGCCCCCGTGCCCCGGTCGCACCGCCGCCCCGGGCTGATCGACTTGCCGCCCCGGGCCGGCCCCGACACATCTTGGAGGCAGGAGTACTCAATGACACAGGAAAACGAAACAGTGAAGGCCGGACCCACCGGAAACGGGCGAGCAGACGCGCCCCTGGTCCTCGTGACCGGCGCAACCGGGAAGGTCGGACAGACCTTCATTCGCCGGCTCACCGCGGACTCCCGCTTCAACGGCTGGCGGATCCGCGCCTTCTGCCACAACCGCACCGTGGAGGAGACCGACCGGGTCTCCGTGTTCCGCGGTGACACCTCGAACCGCGAGGACGTGAAGCGCGCCATGGACGGCGTCACCCACGTCCTCCATCTGGCGACCTCAAAGGAGACCCCCTCAACCATCATGGATGTCGCGATCAAGGGGCTTTTCTGGCTTCTCGAAGAGGCGCGGGTCTCACCGACTTTGCGGCGCTTCATTCTGATCGGGGGTGACGCCGGCATGGGGCACTACTTCTATCCCCACCCGGTGCCCGTCACGGAGCAGCAGCGCCACTCCGCCTATCCCGGCTGCTACGCTCTCTCCAAGGTCCTGGAGGAGGTCATGGTCGAACAGTACTACCTGCAGTACGACTTTCCGGGCACCTGTCTCCGGGCACCGTGGATTCAGGAGAAGGACGACTTCCGCTACTCCCTGCGATTCGATGAGGAGCAGTTCGGCGGCCCCCGCCTCGGCGAGCTCGTCGGCCCGGAGAAGGCGGAGCAGTATCAGAAAGAGGGACGCGTCCCGGTGCTCTGCGATGCCAACGGCGATCCCCTCCTGCGCAACCTGGTCCACGTGGAAGACCTGGTCGGCGCCATCCTGATCGCCCTGGAGCACCCGCACGCTCATCAGGAGACCTACAACATCTGCATGGACGAGCCGGTCAACTACCGACACGTCGCCGATTATCTGGCCCGGACCCGCAACCTCCCCAGCGTGGATGTCCGCACCGACCACCACTCGACCTGGCTCGACAACACCAAGGCGAAGTTCCATCTCGGCTGGCGGCCGGAGTACGACACCGAGCGCCTGATCGAAGAGGCGTGGCGGTACGAGCGCGGCCCCGACGAGCCCCGCATCATTCATTATCCAGGGTGACGATGCCGACGGCCGAAGCTCCCACGCCCTTCGCACGGGGCGGCGCGTGCGCACCCGGCTGCGGCGGGGCGTCGAGGGTCAGTGGCCGGCGCGGCGGAAGAGCTCGAGCATGGCGCGCTGGGTCACGGCGCGCTGCTCCTCGCCGCTGATGGTTGCAGGCAGGTCGTCATCCTGGGGGCCGTACATGCCGAATTGCGCGTGGTTTCCCCCGGAGATCCCCAGGAGCCCGGCGTCGGCGGGATACTGATCGGCCGCGCCCTGGATGGCGTCGACATCCGCCACGCCGTCCCGGGTCCCGTAGACGGAGAGAACTTCCACTGCGCCGTCGGTAAGGTCCACACCGCCGGCGGGGTACGAGGCGAGCATGGTGAGGCTCGCAAAGAGCTCCGGGTTGCGGTCAACGAGCTGCGCCGCCATGGCGCCGCCGAGGGAGTGCCCGACGATGTGCCACCTCTCGGGTCCACCGTCGTCGCTCTCCGCGGCTTCGATCACCTTCAGGGCGCGGTCCACATCCATGACCGCCAGGTCCAGCGGCATCTTCACAATGTAGACGACATACCCCTCCGCCACGACTCGGCGGAAGAGCGGCAGGTATGAGCGCGGCGAGACCTTTCCGCCGGGGTAGAAGATGACGCCGCCGGCGGGAGCTCCGTCCCCGACCGCTGCGTCCCCGGCCCCTGCGGCGATGTCCGCCATCGGCTCGAGGACGATCCACTGCTCCTCGTCACGAATGGTCGCCACCGCGGCAAGGTCCTCCTCGGCATCCGCAATGGAGGGGTTCGGCGCGTAGGAGGAGGCGAAGAAGGCGCACCCGGACAGGAGGAGCGCTCCGGCGGCCACCATCAGCAATCGCACCGCACCGCCGGCGGAAAGCCGGGGTCTCTCACTCATACTTGTATCCACCGGGATCGGTTTCCAGGTCGACGTCGAGCGCCTGGACCAGGCGGTTCACGAAGTTGAAGTAGGCGACCACCAGGGTCGCATCCAGAATGGCGCGATCCTCCAGGCCGACCTCGCGAAGTGGCTGCGTCGGATCCGTCTTCGTTGCCGCGCCCGGGTCCACCGTCACGCTCCAGGCGTAGTCGCAGAGGGCGCGGTCCGTCGGTGCCAGGTCGAGGGTGGTGTAATCGGCACGGAGCGCCTCACTCTTTGCCTCATCCTTCCAGAAGTGCTGGAGCGCCTCGAGGTGGTGGCGCTGACAGTAGGCGCAGCCGTTGGCAACGGAGACAACTACCGCCATCATCTCGCGCTGCGCCCGCTTGAGGGGCGACTTCGAGAACATGATCCCCATGTAGAGGTTCATGTGCTGCTCGATCGTCTCCGGGTTCAGACTCTGGATCTTGTGAATCTCGGCAATCTTGCCCCGGCTGCCGGCAATCCCGTCGTAAATCTCTTTAAGCCGGCCTGTTGCATCGGCGGGCTCAATGACGTTGATACGTGACATGGCCATGAGAATAGTCGGAGCACGCCGGGGACGCAACGCCGCCGGGGCCGCCGGCGCCGCGGCCGCACCGCTGCGCGGGACGCAACGACGCGGCCGGCCGCTACAGGGTCAGCACCTCGCTCAGGGCGGGGTGGGCCAGCGGGGTTGCACGCAGAGCCGCATAGGGGATGCCGTGCTCCATGGCGAGCTGGATCGGGGCCAGAATGTCCACGGCGCCCTCGCCGAAGGCAGCGGCCCCCCGGATCGCGCCGCCGTGGGCATCGACCCAGATCTTGATGTATTGCTCGCTCCCGCCATGGCCGTCCCGGTGGATGCGGCCGAGGAGGGTGTCGTCGTATGCGCGGCGGACTTCGGTGACGCCGGGGACCGTGCCCGCGGCAAGATCGACGACGGGGCCAATGTGGACGGCCTGCGGATCCGTGTAGACCGCTTCGATCAGGATCGGTGCGGTGTCGGACTGCGCTTCGCCCCGGATGTCCCGGACGATGCGGCGGGCGACGGTGTGGGCCTGGTTGGCCGTGAGGGGTGCCCCGGCAATGTCGCCGGCTGCGTAGACTCCGGCCAGAGAGGTTCGGCCGACGCCGTCGACCTTCAGCCAGCCGCCGCCGTCCTGTTCGGGTCGCTCTTCCGCCTCCTCGAGGAAGCTGTCGTCGGGGCGGCGTCCCGTGGCAATGAAGGTGAAGTCCGTGCGGTGTGCGGTACCGTCGGCGGTGGTGGTGACGACTTCGGTTCCGGTGTTCTCGACGCTCTTGATGGGACTGTTGAAGGTGAGCTTGATGCCGATGCCTTCCATGTAGCGACGCAGGCTCTCGGCGAGCTCCGGGTCGGTCCGGGGAAGCAGCCGGTCGATGTCGGTGATCAGGTGAACCTTCGTGCCCATCTTCCGGAAGGCCGTGGCGTACTCGCAGCCGGTGACGCCGCCGCCGACCATGATCATGGTTTCCGGAATTCTCTCGATCTTCTGGGTGTGGCGCGGGGCGATCATCCGATCGCCGTCGGGTTTCACGTTCGGGAAGAAGCGCGGCTCCGACCCGGCGGTGATGACGATCGCCTTCGCGGTGACGTCGACGCTTTCCGCGGGGTCGGTGCCGGCGGCGGTGCCTTCCGGGGCCTGTCCGTCGGCTTCCCCGGCGGTTCGCACCCGCACGCGCCGGCGGTCGAGGAGGCGCGCTGTCCCCGAGACGACCTCGACGCCGCGATTCCGGAGGGCCTCCGAGAGCTGTGCGGTGCGCTCCTTCTGGAGGTGCTGGATCCGCTGTCGCAGAGGCGCCAGGTCCGGGGCGGCGCGGCCGTTGGTGCGCTCCGCACCTGTGCTGTTCTCCCCGGCTGCGGCGCCCATCGTGGCGCTGTTCGCGGCGCCGGCCACGGCGCTTTCCGCGGTGTGGAGCCACACCTTGCTCGGGAGCAGGCTGCCGTAGGTGGCCCGGCCGCCGATCGGCATGTCCGCCACGACGAGGGTCTTGAGGTTGTGCGAGCCCGCCTCGAGGGCGGTTTCCACGCCGGCGGGGCCGCCGCCTATCACAACAACATCGTAGGTTTCTGAGGTGGGTGTGTTTCGTGCCATATTCAGAAAATACTATATAAGGCGCGCCGGAGCAACGGCCGGGTAGGGCCGACCCCGGGGGTGAGCGGGCGGCCCCGGGGTCGGGGGCGCGGGCGCAGCCGAACGCGCGCGGGCGCGGCCGAACGCCGGCGCCGGCTCGGACGGGCCGGCGGCCGAGGGTGAGCGGGCGGCCCCGGGGTCGGGCGACGCCGGGCCGGCGTCGGGGGCGCCGGGCGGTTTACGTTGACGTTGTGCCTGCGGGGATGTGACTTTTACAGCGAACCGACGAAATGCGCGTACCGGCACGGCTTGGCAGTATCAAGGACCACCTGACTCACTCGAACCTACCGTGGCGGATAGCATTGCCGACGTCGATTCTCCTTGCGGCTCTCGCCTTTGCCGTAAATTCCGTCGGCGTACCCCTCTTCATCAACGCGCGTCTTGTCTTTGGAAGCGTCTTCGTTGTCTTTGCCGTATCCGCTCTCGGGCCCGCCTGGGCGCTTCTGGTAGGCGCCGCCGCCGCGGTTGCTTCCGGGATCTACTGGGGTTATCCTGTCCTGGCGCTGCCCTTCGCCCTGGAAGCGCTCTGGATGGCGCTGTTCTTTCGATCCGATCGCGACGCCGCGGTGGTGGCAATCGGGGCGTACTGGGTCTCCCTGGGGGCGCCCCTGGCGCTCCTGCTATCCATATTCAGCCTCGACGTCGACTCCGCCGCCGCCGGACTCTTCGTGGTAACCAGGATCCTGAACGGACTTCTGGCTGCACTCCTGGCGGAGCTCCTCATCCGCGTGCTTCCGCGGATCGGCTGGGTGCGCCGCACCTTTCGCATGGAGAACAAGCACCGTCTGGAGAGCCTGCTCGTGAGCATCATGATCGGACTCATTCTCGTGCCGGCCCTCATCATCGTGACGAGCGGCGCCCGGGCCATGCAGGATGCCGCGGAGCGGGTGGTTCGCGGGGAGATCCGTCTGACCGCCTCCTCCTTCGCCCGAAGCATGTCCGGGTGGCTGGATGAGAACTATCAGAACATCAGATCACTTGCCCACGTCGCCTCGGTGCACCATCGCCAGGTCGGGGGCTTCGGCAACATCGGCCCACAGGTCGAAGTGCTGAAGCACGCAGATACCGACTTTCTGGCGCTGGCCCTCTTTGATCCGAACGGCAATCCCCTGCACGTGCGCCCAGCCATCGAGCCGCCCGCCGAGGGCAGGCAGGCGCTCATGTCGGCCAAAGAGGCGATCATGGAGGGGGCCGCCGTCGGTCTGTCGGGCATCTTCCCCATGCAGGCGGTCGGCCGTACGACCCGGGCGGTGGTCCTGGCGGTGCCGGTGAAGAGTCAGGACGGCTCCCTCGTTGCGATAGCCGCGGGCATTGTGGACGCCGCAAGCCTCCACTCCCACCTCGAGAGCACCCGGGGCCGGCGCAACGTTTCGGTCTCAGTGCACGATGGTCACGGCCAACTCTTCTCCAGCAGCGACGCCGCCGGCACATCCAGATTGGTCGCCACAGACGATCGCGTGCAACACTACGGGCCCTCCCTGAAGCGCGTGGGCTTCCCGATCCGCTCCAAGGTCTACGCCGTCGACCTGGACAAGGGGTACTACGAGATGCGTGTGCCCATTGAGCCGTACTCCGGATGGCAGGTCCAGGTTGTTCGGTATCTCGACGAGACCCTTGCCCAGCTTGTTCAGCGCGACATTGCCGCGCTTCTCCTTACCTTTGCGGTGGTCTTTGTCGTCGGTCTGATAGCCGTCTTCTTCAGCCGCGGGATCGTCTCTTCCATCACGGCCCTCAAGACCGCCAGCGCGGACGCCTCTCTCAAGATCACCGAAGGTACCGCAATCGACTGGCCGCAGAGCTACATCAAAGAGGTCGCCTCTCTCAGTGGCGACTTCCAGGAGATGTCCCGGGAACTCCGGACAAGCTTTTCCGAGCTTCATGAGGCGAAACAACGCGCCGAGGAGGCGAGCCTGGCGAAGAGCCGCTTCCTCCAGAACGTCAGTCACGAGCTGCGAACACCCCTGAACGGGATTCTCGGCTTTGCCCAGCTTCTCGATCGGGACGACAACGTTTCGGAGGAGCATCATGAAGCGGTCCAGGGGATCCTCCAGAGCGGCAACGACCTCCTGCGCTTCATAAAGGATCTTCTCATCCACGCCAAGATCGACTCGCAGCACATTCGGCTCACACCGGAGCCGGTGCGCCTGCGCGAAGCGGTAGATCACGTTGCCGACACGGTGCGGCCCAGCGCCGCGGCAAAGCGTCTGGCATTCCATGTCCAGGTCGATGATGAGTTGCCCGAGATCATTCGGGTGGACGACAAGCGGCTCCAGCAGATTCTCTACAACCTGCTGTCCAACGCCGTGGCCTATACGGATGCGGGGTCGATCTCACTGCGCGTGGATCGGGAAGGCCCGGAACACGCGCGGTTCGCCGTCTCGGATACCGGTCCCGGCATTCCCGCCGAGGACATCGATTCGCTCTTCTCGCCGCTCCGTCAGCTCGAGCGCCACCCCCAGGCGCGAGGCGGGACGGGGCTCGGTCTTTCGATCGTCAAGCGTCTGGTAGAGATGATGGGCGGCCGGGTCTATGTGGAGAGCACCGAAGGGCTGGGCAGCACCTTCCGCGTTTCCATACCAATCCGCGCCTCCGAGTCTTAGGAACCGCCGTCAACGCCCGTTACAGCACAACCCGAAAACCGCCCCGGGCGACGTGCTTGGTCGTGTAGTTGTCGACGCCGTCACCGCCGTGGGCGTATATGACGATGACCTCCTGTCCGGGACTGAGGGCGACGTCGTACTCGTCACCTGAGTCGAGGGGCATGGTGAAGGTGAGGGTGGTGCGTCCCCCCTCTTCGCTGCCGCCGACGTTCGACACGTCCCGTGTTCCGCCGAGGTCGGTGTCGAAGCGGTGGTTGATCGCCGACACCCCGAAGTGATCGCCTACCTCGGCGGATCCGTCGGCGACGAAGCCGAACCGCATGTCGGCATCCTTCATGGCGCGGGTCGGTTCGAAGCCGATTGCCACCCAACCGGTTGTGGGCGCGGAAATTCGGACATCCAGGCTGTCGTCGCGTACCTGCCAGGCGAAGGTGAACTCCTCCAGCTCCACTACCTTGAATCCGTCGGAACCTTCCGTCGGCTCCATGAGCTCCGCGCTCCCGCCTGCCAGAGCGCCGGCAGCGACGCAGAGTGCGAGTATGATGGTCAGAGCGCCGACCAGTCCGGCGCGAGGGGGTGCTTTCTTGAATAGAGGCATGCGTGCTCCTTTCGTTCGTACTTGACTCGGGCTGCAGTGCCGCCCGCGATCACAGTGCAAAGATCTCGTAGAAGATGCGGGATCGTCCCAGCCCCAGGGATTGCAGCATGGGCACGACCTTCTCCCGCATGACCGGGGGGCCGCAGATGTAGAAGCTCCGCTCCGCGTAGTCGGGAATGAGTCGCGTGACCTTCTCTTCGGTAATGAATCCCTTCTCCCCGGGCCAATCCTCCTGGTTCGACATGACGTGGATCATGTGGAACTCGGGGATGCTGCGCTCCAGCTCTTCCAACTCATCCCGGAAGGCGATGTCCTGCTCGGATTTGTTTCCCCAGAGGAGCGTGACGGGACGATGCCGCCCGGTATCCCGCATCTCTCTCAGCATGCTCATGAAGGGTGTAATCCCGATTCCACCTGCAATGAAGGCAATCTTCTCCGTCGGCGCACGATCCAGGGTGAAGGCACCGTAGGGCGCCTCAATGAAGGCGGTGTCTCCCGGCTTTGTCTCCTTGATCGAGGCGGAGAAGTCCCCAATGTTCTTTGCGGTGATCGACAGGGTGTCGGAGCCGGGGCTTGCGGAGATCGTGTAGGGATGCGACTCCGAGGTGTTTCCGTTCCGACGCAGGGCGACGAGCATGAACTGACCCGCCTTGAAATCGGGCTTGGGACCCTCGAAGGTGAGGTTCCAGGTGTCATGGGTGACCTGGTCTACAGCGGCAACGGTGAAGGGCCGTTGTCTGACCCGAATGATCTTGATGCTCTTGGCAATCACGATGAGCGCGTACAATCCAATGATGGCGTACACGTATCCTGCAGCCCAGACTGAGGCCGAGAGCGTCGAACTGAGCAGCAGGATGTGCGCAAAGAGAACAGGATAGAGAAAGTACGCCGCCCGGTGAATGTTCTTCCACGTCTCGTAGCGGAGATTCAACATCTTGTAGGCGCTCGCCACGACCCCGACGACAATGAAGCCGACCAGTGCAATGGTTCCAAGAAGCTTTCCGTAGCTCAGGCTGAGGCGGCCGAGAAAGCCGAGCTCGTAGATCCCCACCAGGACCAGGTGCGCCACGGCGAAGCCGAGTCCCACCATCCCGACCAGCCGATGTGCCACAAAAAGGCGGTCCAGCCCGATGTCCTTCTCGAAGATCCGGATCCGTGACGAGAGGACGAACTGAAAGAAGAAGAGGGTGAAGGCGATGAACGCCGCCACCTGCAACGCCAGGTAGGAGAAGGGCAGTTGGCCGAACAGCGGCGCCATTGCCGCGACCCACGCCGCAATTGGCACCGCCAGAAAGGCGACCGCCCCGAGATACAACAGGAACTTTCTCACAGTGAAAGCCTCCACGGTATGCGCGGAACAGACCCTGTCCGTCCCGCGCGGTCTGCGCGATACGATATCCGGTGCAATTCCCTAAGAGTGTAGTGGACCGGTCCCCTTCTTTGCATCTAGGTGGCGCGCCAGCGAGGCAGGCCGGCCATTCCGCCGAAGTCATCTATCAAGCGGTTCCGCGTGTCTCCGACGAGAAAGGCAAGGTGCGTCCCGTTTGCCGCGGCCAGGTCGGGAACAGTATCGCCCAGGCGCACCGTTTCAACGGCGTCTCCATTGCAGCCGCTTTGAGCCAGCGACTTCGTGGCGTAGAGCGAGCCGTCCACACTGCACCGGTAGAGCTCCTGATCCAGGTCGGGAGACTCCCAGGGCAGGGCCAGCGTCTGGAGTCGCCCGGCCTGCAGTGCGGAGATCACCTCTTCGCGGCCGGACACGCCCTTCTCCTGAATGGACTCGAGGAGCTTCTCCTCCTCGGTGCTCTCGTAGCGGCTGATGATCGGTGCCGCCACGGCGAGAACCTGATCTTCCGTCGGCTCGGGGGCATCCACATTGCGCCCCGAACCGATCACGAGCTGCGCCAGGTGCTTCGGCAGATTCTCAACAAACATGGTCACCTGCGCCTGCGGCCCCAGCACGAGCAGCCGCTTGAGATCGCGCCTGGTCAGCTCACCCTCGAGGATCGTCGCCGCCTGATTATAGAGTCGATGCGTACGCTCCTTCACACGCCGCTCGAACTTCTCCTTGCCCTGTCCGCCCCGGGCGGGGACATCCGGGGCTGCCACCGCGTCTTCAGTGAGCTCTCGCCACTCTGTCAGGTCGAGGTCCCGAAAGACATCGGCAAGTTCTTCGATCTCTCCGAGGTAGGTCTCGAAGAAGCGCCAGCTCCTGACGGTTATGTGAACGACCCCGTATCGGTGATGGTTGTTTACTGCGAGCAAGAGGGGCGTCAGATATGGCTCACCCCACCGGGCGACGACACCGCGAATTGTCCCGAGCAGGGGAAGGTCCGCCTGCAGGTGCATCCGCTCATTGACCGACTCCTGATCTTCCGAGAGAAACAGGACCAGGGTACGGCCCTGCGGCCTGGTTTCCGTGCGTGCCAGCTGTTCTTCGACATCCCGGGCCAGGTCCTTCGGCACGCCGGCATCGCGCATGGCGTCCTTCGCCCGAATAATGAACCCTCGGCGCTCGTTCTCGGGGTTGGCCGGGTTCACGTCCAGATACAGTGAGAGGACGGGCTTCTCGGACGCTTCAATACGCTTCTTTACTTCCGTCGCCACTTGTGGTGCAATCATCGAACTGCCTCCTTCGGGGTAGCCGTAGTGGGGGGCCAATCAATACATCAAAGCTATTGGTGCCGGTTTGTGGCAGTCAAACGAATGAATACAAGGAGTGAATATGGCTGACAAGACGTGTGTGATAGTGGGAACAGGAAAGACAATGGGGACCAAGATTGCCAACGCCTTTGGCGCCGAAGGTTTCCATGTGGGGCTGGTGGCTCGGGATGCGGCCCATCTGGAGGAGATCGCCGCAACCGTCGGGGAGCGTGCGCCGGGCGTAACGACTTTCACGGCGGACGTTACCAGTGACGGAAGCATGAACGCCCTTGCCGAGTCGGTGGAGTCTCAGCTCGGCACGCCGGATGTGGTCATCTACAACCCGGCCGTCCTGGAGAAGGTGAAGCCGAGCGAAATGACACCAGAGCCGCTCATCGATTCCCTGCAGGTGAACTTCCTGGGGGCCATGCGTATGGTTCGCGCCTTCCTCCCGGGCATGCGCAAACGGGGCAAAGGGAGCTTGCTCTTCACCGGCGGCGGATTCGGCTTCGATCCATCCATTGAATTCGCCACTCATTCGATCGGAAAGGCCGCGCTCCGTAACTACGTGCACGCCCTCTTCAAGGAGTTGAGCCCGGAGAGCATCCACGCAGCTACCGTTACCATTACCGCCCCGGTACGGGAGGGGACCGAGTTCGACGGCGACGTCATTGCCGCTCACTATGTGGCGCTTCATCGGCAGGACCCCGAGAGCTGGCAGTGGGAAATCGTGCACAAGTAGCACCACTCGTTCTTCTCGTAGCGTACGCCTCGTTCATTGTCATTGGGCTTCCCGACGGGATGCTGGGGGTCGCCTGGCCGACCATGCGGGGCGACTTCGGCCAGGCTCTCGGCGCCCTGGGAATCCTCGTCACGGGCTTCACCGTCGGGTACCTGGCGACCTCCTTCACCATCGGTGTGCTCGTGGAACGCCTCGGGTACGCCGGCGTCCTGGTGGCCTCCGGCGTGGCCATGGCTGTCGGGTCGGCCGGGATGGCCGTCTCTCCCCTCTGGGTTCCGGTGCTCCTGGGAGCGGTGGTCCTCGGCGCCGGCGTCGGTCTCCTGGACGCCGGCTTGAACGCCTACGGCGCCCACCACTTCAACAGCCGGCAGCTCAACTGGCTCCACGCGGGCTTCGGCATCGGTGCCACGATAGGCCCCGTGATGATGTCCGGCTTTCTCACCACTTCGCTGAGCTGGCGCGGCGGGTACGCCACGACGGCCGCGGTGGCCCTGGTGACCGCAGCCGCCTTCGCGGCGACCTGGCGCCGCTGGAACGACCGATCCCAAAAAGCCGCTCCGCAGCCTGAAGCAGCCGCGGCGCCGGGTGAGCCCGCAGCCGCGGCGAGCTCCCTTCTGGAGTCGCGACGGTGGCTCCGGGATCTGCGGGATCCCGTAGTCATCGGCTCCGCTCTCCTCTTCATCCTCTACGCCGGGGTCGAGGTGACTGCGGGGCAGTGGGCGTACAGCCTCTTCACCATTGACCGCGGCGTGGATGCGGCGCGGGCGGCGCGGTGGGTCTCCCTCTACTGGGGCGCTCTCACCGTCGGGCGGGTCGTCTTCGGCGTGATTGCCGACCGGGTAGGCCGGCTGCGGCTCCTGCGGATGACCATGGGCGGCGCCGCAGTCGGCGTTGCGCTCTTCTGGATCGGCACGCCGCCCATCCTCGGCGCGGTCGGGCTTCTGGTGCTCGGATTCTCCCTCGCACCCATGTTCCCCCTCCTCATCGGCGAGACGCCGGAGCGCGTCGGCGCCCACCGCGCCTCCTTTGTCGTCGGCTTGCAGATGGGTGGCTCGAGCATTGGTGTCATGCTCTTCGCCGGAGGCATGGGCGCGCTTGTCGAGGCCGTCAGCCTCCGGGTCGTTGTCCCGGGGGTCATGGTCGTTCTGATTCTCTTTGTCATTACCCACGAAGCGGTCTTGCGGGCGGCGCACCGGTCAACTTGACCGGACCGGGCGGGCGGCGTAGCTTCACCGCCACAGGGAGGAGCCATGCACCGCTTCGTTCGTCACGCTTTCGTGGCAGTGCTCGTAGGCATCGTTCTCATTGTCTTGTCTGGTTGTGTACAGGTCCCCATTTCAGCGGACGCCATCCTGCAGCCGAAGCCGTCGGTGACGCCGGCGAGCTTCAGTCACCCTGAGGCGGAGTTGGAGGAGTTCTTCTTCGAGGGGGAGGACGGAACGCGGCTCAACGCGTGGTATCTCTCGCAGCCCGGGGCGGAGCGGACGGTGCTCTTCTTCGGCGGCTACGGCTTCTATCTGGTGCAGTCGACGCAGTACCTCGGCGCCTTTCTGGAGCAGGGGGTCAACGCCATGCTCTGGGACTACCGCGGCTACGGGCGCAGTGAAGGGGAGCCGACGGTGGAGACCATGAAGTCGGATGCCGAGCGGGCGTATCAGGTGGTTCGAGAGCGTTACGGGGCGGCGCCGGAAGAGTTGATTCTTCACGGCCACTCCCTGGGTACCTTTGTGGCGGCTCACGTGGCGGAGGGACGGCCGGTGGGCGGCCTCATTCTGGAGAGCCCGATCACGGCGCCGGATGACTGGACCCGGACCGTCGTGCCCTGGTATCTCCGGCTGCTCCTGCGCTTCGACATTGCAGAGGATGTGGCGAATGAGGACAATCGCCGACGCCTGGAGCGGATCGATGCGCCGACCCTGCTCATTGCCGGGGGAGCGGACATTGTGGCGCCGAAGGGGCTTGCCGAGACGCTCTACGAGCACGCCGCGGCGCAGGAGAAGGAGTTGCTCGTCATTCCTGACGGGGGCCACGCCGACCTCATGACCTTTCCCGATTATGGCCGGGCGTACCGCCGGCTTCTCGATCGGACCGCAGGCGGCGGGTCAGGCGGTTGACCGCAACACCGCACTGAATCGCCATGGCCGTGACGCCTGCGTATACGATGATCTTCTGACCGACGATCTGAACGCCCGCCCCGGTCGGGGTTTCCGGGCCCGGTCCGAACCAGAGGAGCCAGAGATATCCCAACAGCACCACCAGGAAGGCGATGTGTACGGTCTTCGCCGTCCGGGGAACCACCGGGTGCTGTATGAGTGCCGCCGCCGCAGTGGCCACGGCGGGAAGCATTCCCGTGAAGGCGAAGTAGACGCTGACGTAGTGGGCGCGGGTCTGGACATCCGTGGGAAAGATCCCAACGCCGATGAACCCGAGACCCACCACCGCCCCGAGGATTCCCGTCACCACACTCAGGATCCGCGCGTTTCGGGGTGCTTCCTGGAAGAGGCCGGGAAAGGCGGCGTGCGCGGCCATGAGGCCGACGCCGCTCAGGACCATGGCCACCGTGAAGATCCACTGTGACAAGGGCTTGGGATTGCCTTCGAAGTCGTAGACCCGTCCGAGCTCGCTGAAGGTGTTGTCCAGAAAGCGGTATGACTCGGCGTCCGGGTCGAAGCGGGTGCCGCCGGGGTAGACCAGCATGGCGACCAGCGTCGTCACCAGGAACTGCGCAATGAGCACCATGGCAACCAGGTAGACAACTCGAAGCAGTTTGAAGCGCCCCATGACTCGGTGCAGTGTAGCAGAACGGCGGATCCCAGTCGAATCGCCGGTCCGCCCGCGGCCGCCCAAGTTGACCCCTCCCGCCGGGCTTCGCACCTTTACACTCATGGAACGTGCCGACTATCTGCTCATCGGCGGAGGGCTCGCCTCCGCCCGCGCAATCCGCAGCATCCGGCAGCGCGAGCCGGATGCCGTCGTGGTTCTTGTGGCCGAGGAGGACCGTCTTCCCTACGACCGTCCACCCCTCTCGAAGGAGATCATCCGGGGAGAGGTGTCTCCGAAGGAGATTGTGAGCGAGGAGGACGGCTTCTACGCCGCCAACAACGTCAACACTCTGATCGGTCTGAAGGTTACCGCCCTGGAGCTCGGCGAAAGCCGGCACACCGCGGTGCTCTCGAACGGAGACTCCCTCATCTTCCGGAAGGCGCTCCTGGCGACGGGGGGGGTGCCGCGGCGGCTGGGGGTGCCCGGGGAGAACCGCCCCGGCGTTCACACCCTTCGCACCGCCGACGACGCCGTGGCGATAGCGGAAGTGGCGCGGAGCGGCGGCAGCGCCGTGATCATTGGTGCCGGTTTTATTGGCGTCGAGCTCGCCGCCTCCCTTGCGCACCGCGGCATGGCGGTGTCCGTCGTCGAAATGGCGAGCGAGCTCTGGCCCACCTTTGCTCCGCCGGACCTCGCTACGGTCGTCCGGAAGCGCTGCGAAGATGAGGGAATCACCTTCCACTTCGGGCGCAAGGTCGAGAGTCTCGAGGACGGCGTTGTCCTTGACAACGGTGAGCGCCTGGATGCGTCGCTGGTGTGTGTGGCCGTCGGCATTGACCCCGCGATTGAGCTCGCAGCGGCTGCCGGCCTTACAATCGGCGACGGCGTGGTGGTCAACGAGCACCTGCAGACCTCCCACCCGGATGTCTTTGCCGCCGGTGACATTGCGCAGTTCCCGGACCCTTACTTCGGCACGCGGCGCCGGGTGGAGCACTACGGCCACGCCGAGTACACCGGACTCCTTGCCGGCGAGAACATGACCGGCGAGACCAGGCCCTACGCCCTCCTGAGCTACCTCTGGAGCGATGTCTTTGACCTCCACCTGGAGGCCGCGGGGGACCCGCGCATGGCAACACGCTTCGTGCGCCGCGACCCGGCGGGAGGTGGTGCGACCGTGGGGGGCGGGGCCGCCGGTCAGCCCAGCGCCGGCGTCCCGGGCGACGCCGCGGGAGGTTCGGGGGCCGTCGGGGGCGGTTCGGGGGCCGCCGCGGAAGGCGCGGGTGGTTCCGGGGCCGCCGCGGCGGAAAGCGCGTCGCCTTCCTTCATCCTCATGGGCCTCTCCGAGGAGGGCCGCATGGTCGCCTACATGGCCCTCAACCGGCCGGACGGGGAGCTCGCACCCATGCAGATTCTGATCAAGAAGGGAATCGATCTGTCAGGGAAAGAGGATCAACTCGCCGACCCGTCGGTGCAGCTGGTGCAGTTGCTGAAGGGGTAGGGGTGGGGCGAGTGCGTCCCGGGTGCGCTGGACCCGGGTCGGAGGTCATGTAAGCGCTTGCCCATGGATCCACCTTTGACGTTGCTTCAGGCCACCCTTTCTGTCGAACTGGATAGCGACTAAACTGTGGCTGCCAGACCGACCGATGACAGGAGGCCGGTCCTTGTCAGGCGCCACACGGCTTACGGATACGTGCCTACTGCCGGTCTTCAATCAGTTGGTTCAGCATCGTAGTCCAACATCCATACGCTTGGTCCAAACCCGCGCGAAGGTTCGAGTCGGGTTCCGTCAGCTGCATCAATTGAAGTCCCGCTCGAGCGTCGCTGACCGAGCGGAAGTAACCTGCGCCTACAGCAGCGCCAATAGCCGCTCCGAACGCGGGATCGGCGATGTAGATCTCGATTGGGGTTTCCAGGAAAGAGGCGAGCAGTGTGCGGAAATAGGGGCTCTGCAGGAGGCCAGTCTCCGCGCCGCGCAGAACCGTCAGCTCGACTCCGAGCTCTTTGAGTACGCTGTTCCCATAGGCAAAGGAGAACGCTATACCCTCAACTACGGCGCGCGCCAGATCCGCTGGACCGTGGCGCGTGAAGTCGACGCCATGGACCGAGAATCCCGTCGTCCTGTGTCCTAACATGCGTTCGGCACCATTCCCGAACGGGAACACCGTGATCTCTTTCGCGCCGATCGACGCGTACTGAACCATATTGTTCAGCGTATCGTAGGAAAGACGCCCGACGTTGGCGAGCCCGGTGCCTCCCGGGTCACCACTACCTGTAGATAGCAGGCTCCGCAACCAGCTATAGGCAATGCCCACGGCGTTGATACACAGTACCACGACGCTGCGTGGGGCCTTGTCGGCGGACGTTACGTGGAGGAAAGAATTGATCCGAGAACTACGATCGATAACAGGAGAGTCGGTTACACCGAAAATGACACCGGAGGTACCCGCGGCACAGGCTGCGCTGCCTGGCTCCATAACGCCCAATCCTACGGCGTTGGCGTGCTGATCGCCGGCCCGGAATGTCACGCGAACTTCGCGCCGCAGGCCGAGTTCGTACGCGGCATCGGCGCTCAATGCACCCTGATCGCCGAAACTGTCAATGACCGTCGGACAAAGCCCGGGATCAATACCGACGACCTGCAGCAACTCCGTTGCGGGGCGCTGTTGTGACAGCGAGTAGAACATGCCCTCCGAGAGCCCCTCTTTTGTTGTTGCTGCGACTCCCGTCATTCGGTAGGCAATGTAATCACCGGGAAGGAGCCAGGCTTCTGCCGCCTCATACGTGGCCGGCTCACAGTCGCGCACCCACGCGAGCTTGGATGCGGTGAAGGTGCCGGGAAGATTGCATACCTCACTGAACCACCTTTCGGCGCTTGCCGCCTCAACAAGCTGCCGCTCCGTTGCCAGTGTCCTCGAATCGCACCAGATGATAGCTGGGCGCAGTACGCGGCCCTGGCGATCAAGAAGAACGAGTCCGTGTTCCTGATAGGAGATCCCGATCGCCGTTACCTGTAGGTAACGTTCCGGTGCTTGCTCACGAAGCGACCGGCAGGCGTGGACGATGTGCTGCCACCATTCCTCGGGTGACTGCTCCGCCCAACCTGCATGCGGTGCGGAAATGACGAGCTCCTCATCCGCCGGAGATGTTGCGACTGCCACTGCGTGCGGTCCCTCGAGGCTTACCAGGGATACTTTCACCGCGGAGCTACCAACATCGATGCCGAGTACGAACTCACTCATGGTTGCAACTCTTTCCGGCCGGATTGTCGCTATCGTTTGACGCGTCCGGAGGCAGAACCTCCCATAAGAGCCTCAACCTCGGCTCGCGAGTTGAGATTGAAGTCGCCCCGGATGGAGTGTGCGAGGCAGGATGCTGCAGTGGCAAAGTCCACTGCCGCACGAGGTTGCGATAGCTCTGGTGTGGTAAGCGCATAAATGAGCGCGGCGGCAAAAGAGTCGCCCCCGCCGACTCGATCAACAATCGCCTTGATCTCGTAGGGCCGATATTCGCCTGACTGCATCGGCGCGAAGTAGGATTCCCGGCCATTCGCATCGAAGAGCATGGCGCCCCAGTTGTTGTGGGTCGCCGAAAGGCTGGCGCGAAGTGTTGTGGCAATCTTCTTCAGCGCAGGGAACTGAGCAGCAATTTCTTCCGCCGCGTTATGATAGCCGTCCAGGGAAATGACCCCCGTTTCAACATCGGTATCCGCGACGGTAATTCCAAGCACCTTGGAGGCGTCTTCCTCATTTGCAATAAGGACATCCACGTTCTTCAGGAGTTTTCGCATGATTCGCTCGGCGAGAGCAGCGGGTTTCTCCCTTGCGGACCAGCGCCAAAGTTTGTTGCGAAAGTTTAAATCGCAGGAGACGGTCAGCCCCTTCTCTTTGGCGCGTGCGGCTCCTGCCATCGCAGCCTCGGCGGCGGTTTCCGACAGTGCGGGAGTGATTCCCGTAACGTGAAACCACTCGGCGCCTTCGAAGGCTGCATCCCAATCGTACACTTCAGGGTCTGCCAGGGCGATGCAGGAGCCTGCACGATCGTAGATCACATTGCTCGGGCGTTGATTCGCTCCTGTTTCCACGAAATACGCACCGAATCGCCCAGGCACGCTTCGTTCAATGTAGTCGGTGTCGACACCGAAGCTCTTCAACACGCCAAGGCATGCATCAGTTACCGTGTTGTCCGGCAGCGCCGTGACAAATCGGCTGCGGCCACCGAAGTGAGCGATCGACACGGCTACATTGGCCTCTGCCCCCGCAAAGGTCGTGTTCAGGGCGCCCGGCATTGCCTGCCGGAACCGAAGATTGTCCGGGGCATCAAAGCGAATCATTATCTCGCCGAAGGTGACGATGTGCTTCATACAGGCTTGCTCCTCAGGCTCTTCGCGATTGCGGAAGCCTCTTCTGCGTTCTTACGAATCATGTCCCAGGCCTCAGCGGCAATCAGGTCTCGTTTTGCTAACCATGAGCCACCCACTGCGCCAACCAGGGGGTGCTCGAGATAGCTCTTTAGATTGTCGATGTTGATGCCTCCCAGGGGAACGAAGCGGAGGCCCAGGTAGTTATAGGGACCAGCCATGGAGCTCAGGTAGCGAGTCCCACCGAGAGCTTCCGCCGGATTGAACTTAAGGATCCGCAGCGAGAAACGGAGAGCGGTCTCAATGTCTGAGGGGGTTGCGACTCCGGGAGCAAAGGGAAGCCCCTGCTTCGCAGCCTCTTCCATGACTACCGGAGCGGTGCCCGGCGCCACGGCAAAGTCTGCTCCGGCCTCCACCACCTGTTGCACCTGCTCAGGGAATATGACCGTTCCCGCCCCGACAACAATGTCCGGACGATGCCTTTTGATTGCTCCAATCGCTTCTATGGCCGCGTCCGTCCGCAGCGCGAGCTCAATGCTTTTGATCCCGCCTGCGGCGAGGGCCTCGGCGACCGGCAAGGCATGCTCCACCGTATCAACAACTACGACGGCAATGATCGGATTTCGAGTGATGATATCTTGCTTCACTGGAGGCTCCCTGGAATGTGTTGCTCTGCTCGGTCAATGACGGCGGGCGACGCGCCCACATTGGGCGCCTGCCCGCCGGAGTATGCCGTGCTGCCTACAGTCGTGCGGTAGTGATCCGCTTCTTCACCATGTAGTCTTCAAGCGCGAAGTGCGAGCAGTCCTGTCCAAGCCCGCTCTGCTTGATGCCGATGTGCGGAAGATCGATGTAGTACTTCACGCCGTTCACCTGCACTTCACCAAAGTCGAGATCCCGGGATGCCTTCTGGATCGTCGTAATGTCGTTGCTGAAGACGTAGGATGCCAGTCCCACGTCGGTGGAGTTGGCTCTAGCAATTACGTCGTCGTAATCGGTGAAGGACAGGATGGGAACGACGGGGCCGAAGACCTCATCACAACTTACACGCATTGAGTCTTTGACGTTGTCCAGAACGGTGGGCATGTAGTAGGAACCCTTGTCGGCCAGGTCATCGGGCACCTTCCCGCCGAAGAGAAGCTTCGCACCCTGTTTGACCGCCTCCTGGACCCACGAATCGATTCGATCACGAGCCTTCTTGTTGATGATCGGCCCCATTGTGGCGCCGGAATCTCGACCGTGACCAATTTTCACCGCCTTTGCGTGCTCAACCACCTTGTCAACGAACTCTTTGTGTACCGACTCGTGCACAAAGATCCGTTCCGGTGTGACGCAGATTTGGCCCGAGTTGGAGAACTTCAGAAGGGAAACAATGGAAGCCGCCAGATCGACGTCCGCGTCGGGGAACACAAGAACCGGTGCGTTACCGCCGAGCTCCATGCTGTACATTTTCACGCTGGTCGACCCGTTCTCCATGATCTTGCGTCCGGTCTCCGAAGAACCGATGAGCGTGAGAACAGCGGGAATCGTGCTTTTTGTTATGATGTCGGCGGTCTCGCTGACCGGACCGGGAAGAATGTTGACGACTCCCGGCGGCAGCCCAGCCTCGGCGCAGAGTTCACCTATGATGCACGCTGAAATGGGAGTGTCGCCGGAGGGCCGGATGATGATGGGACAGCCCGCCGCCATGGCCGGACCGATCTTGAACGCCAGATTCAACATGGGAAAGTTCCAGGCCACGAATGCGCCCACGACACCGGCGCCGCGGTAGATGACCTGATGGTCGAAATTACCGACCGTGTCCACAAGGAGGTGCCCGTGCAAGCGCTTGATCTCCTCGGCGTAGAACTCAAGTGAGTTTATGACGGCTTCATAGCCTTCATACGCTTGCTCGTAGGTCTTTCCGTGCTCATTCATCTCCGCCTCGCGAATGAGCTCCTCGTTCTTCACAATTAGTTCGCGAAGGCGCAGCATGTAATCCACGCGTGTGTTTACCGACGCGTCCCGCCACGCAGGAAGGGCCTTCTTGGCTGCGTCCAGCGCTTTTCCGGTGTCGTCCGCAGTCGCCCACGCTACTTCTCCGATCTTCTCATCGTTGGCCGGACAGAAGACATCTTGCCTTCTTCCTCCACTCGCATCCTGCAGTTCTCCAGCAATGTAGAGCTTCTTATATCCGTACACGGGGGACCTCCAATGTTTGGTGTATTATGTATTCTATCATGGTATTATGTACAGTCAACACTCCTTTTTGCGGGAGAATCGAGGCAAGTACCATCAATCGTACAGAAGGTCATATACAATGTATCAAGTCGAGAAGAACATCTGCGTTGTCATGACGGAACCCAAGCTCTTCGAAATCGAAGAGCGGGAGATACCTTCTCCAGATCCGAGCGAAGTCCTGGTTCGAGTCGAGTACGTCGGCATATGCGGCTCGGACGTTCACCTGTTTCAGTCGGGTAGACAGGGAGAAAACGTGGCTTCGGAACCGATGATTCTGGGTCACGAGGCTGCAGGGGTCGTTGTGGAAGTTGGCAGCGACGTGTCCCGTCTGCATATCGGCGACCGCGTTGCGATCGAGCCCGGAGAGGTGTGTGGCAGCTGCTACTACTGCAAGCGCGGGAAGTACAACCTCTGTCCACATATGGTTTTTCCATCGACGCCACCACACGACGGCGCCTACCGAACCTACATGACCGTGCCACACTACGGCGCCATCCCTTTGCCGCAGAACGTGACTACCCGTCAGGGAGCCATGACGGAGCCCCTCTCGGTAGCACTGCAGAACACCAAGCGAGGCGGGGTCACCGCGGGAAACTCCGTGATTGTGCTTGGGGCCGGTCCAATCGGCCTCATGAACGTCCTCTTCTGCCGAATGCGAGGTGCCACGGAGATTGTTGTTGCCGGCAGACACAGGAGAAAGCTCAAGACGGCTCGTACGTGCGGCGCGACCACAGTCGTCGATGCAGAGCAGGGAGATATCATTCCCACCATTCTGGAAGTTACCGGTGGGGACGGAGCCGACGTTGTCATCGATTGCACTGGGACCAGCAAGGGATTGCAGATAACGCCGGAGCTCGTACGCCCGGGCGGTTCGATCGTCATGGTGGGAATGCCCCCGGATGACGTCGTGGGACTCAACGTCACGAAGCTTATCTGGAAAGAGGTTTCCGTGTTCGCATCGTTTCGCTACGACAACTGCTTTCCTGCTGCAATTCAGGCGCTTTCTACGGGTCGGATCGTCGTAGACCCACTCATTACCCATGAGTTCCCGCTGACCGAGCTATCGGCGGCATTCCACTATGTTGTTGAGCACCGTGACGAAGTCATTAAGGCGGTCATCAGGATCTGAATCGTTTACGTATCAGCGCACAATATAGGATGCATGAATACGATATACACTCAAACCGACGTAAGTGAAGTTTTTGTTGACAGATTGGTATTCATAGTACAGTATACGTTATACATAGTACGAAAGAGGTGACCATGAGAACGTTGAGAATCGAAGGCGTTCAGAAGGATGCCTCGATACTTGGTCTGGGCACCATGATTTTTGCCCCAAACAAGAAAGACCTGTGTTTCGAGATCCTTGAGAACTTCACGAGCCACGGCGGCACCTTTGTTGATACCGCCGAGATCTACGGCGACCCGGAGGAGCACGGCTATTCCGAGCAAACAATCGGAATGTGGCTGGATGAGACCGGCAAGCGAGATGACATTGTACTCTGCAGCAAAGGTCTGATCCCCGGCACCTGCAAGCCAATCCATACGAATGGCCTGGAGATTACTCCCGAGCACATTCACGCCGCGATTTCCGGGAGCCTGGAGCGTCTTAGGACCGACTATCTTGATCTCTGGCTATTCCACCGGGACGACGAAAGCTTGGATGTTGGCCCATTGGTCGATGCCTGCAACAAGGAGATCGACGACGGTCGGATCAAGGCCTACGGCGCTTCGAACTGGTCTACAAAGCGAATCCAGGAAGCGCGGGACTACGCTGCAAAGCACGGACTCCAGGCAATGAGCGCGTCCAGTCCCCACTTCTCACTCGCGGTTGCGAAGGAACCCTACTGGCCCAATACCGTCGTCGTTACACCCAGCGAAAAAGCCTGGTACGAGAAACACAACCTGCCGCTCATGGCGTGGTCCTCTCTCGGGCGTGGATTCATTGCGAAAGGCAGCCCGGATTACACGGAGGACGAGAATCTGGTCCGCGTCTATTACAACGATGAGAACTTCGCGCGCCTCTCGCGAGCTGAAGAGATCGGTCGGAAGTATGGACTGAACAAGATCGAGACGGCGCTCGCATATGTCTTGAGTCAGTCCTTCCCGACTATCGCTCTGGTTGGCGCGGCCAATAAGGCTGAAATGCTTTCCTGCCTCAAGGCGGCTGAGACAAAGCTCCCGCCGGAGGATATTGCATATCTCGAAGGCAATGCCGCTCGATGAGCGAGCGCATGAAATAGGTGGTAGCAATCATTGGGTACAACGCCCACCTCAAAACCAATCCGGGGCGGGCGTTCCAGTGCATTGGCAAGGAGGGTCAAATGCGAAAGGCACTAGCAGTACTACTGATGGTCTTCATGGCCGTCAGCGTGTTCGCTGCAGGTCAGGGCGAAGCAGAGTCAGATGAGATAGTCATCGGCATCTCAATGCCTACCCTGCAAGAAGAACGGTGGCAAAAGGATCAGCAGATCATGATCGACCAGCTTCTCGACCTCGGCGTTAAACGGGAGAACATCCTGATTCAGTCCGCTGACGGCGACGAACAGAAGCAGGTAACCCAGAGCGAGAACCTCATCACTCAGGGGATCGATGCGCTGATCATCATTCCTCAAAACGGTGAAGCCGTTGCTCCGGTAGTCGGATCGGCGCACGACGCGGGCATCAAGGTGGTTGCAGTCGACCGCATCATCAAGAATGCAGCGCTGGACTTCTACGTCTCCTACGACATGTTTGCCCTTGGCCAGATTCAGGCGGACTACGTTGTGAACGAACTCGGTATAACATCTGGTGACTGGATTCTGGTCGGCGGCGCACCCACCGACCCGAACGCGGCGGTCATCCGTAACGGTCAGATGTCCATCTATGGTGAATATATCGAGAGCGGCGACATCAATGTCGTCCTTGATCAACCGGCGAACTACTGGAGCCCGGCGGAGGCGCTCCGAATTGTTGAGGCCGGCCTGACGCGAGCCAACAACGATGTCGACGTGGTGTTCACAACCAACGACGGGACGGCAGGCGCCGCAGTCGAGGCGCTCCAGGAGCAGGGTCTCGCAGGCGAAGTCGCAGTAACCGGACTGGATGCGGATCTGGCGGCGCTACAGCGCATCGTCCAGGGCACCCAGAGCATGACGGTCTACCGCAAACTGCGAGTTCAGGACCAGGTCGCCGCTCAAGTGGCCTTTGCCTGGGCGACGGGGCAGGATCCGGCGGATGTGATCGACTTCCCGGTAACAAGCGTGGACAACGGATTCACCGAACTCCCGGCAGTTCTCTTCGGTGCCGGCGAGGCAATGTTCGCGGTTGATGCCGACAACATCAAGGACGTTGTGGACGACGATTGGCTGGAAGCAGACGAGATCTACTCAGACCTCGATTCGTCGCTGTGGCCGGACTGGTATCAGGGCAGCTAGGGCTGACAAGCACAGCAACCCATACCAATTGAATTGCACCGGTGGGGGAGGGCTTCGCCCTTCCCCGCCTATACACCGCACTGGAGCGATTTTCCGTGAGTGACGCCGTACTTGAAATGCGCAACATAACGAAGGACTTCCCCGGTGTCCGGGCCTTGGACAACGTCTCCATGACGATCCGTCGCGGCGAAACCCACGCACTTGTGGGTGAGAACGGCGCGGGAAAGTCCACCCTTATCAAGATCCTCAGTGGCGCATATCCGTACAAGACCTACGAGGGACAGGTTTTCGTCAACGGTCAGGAAGCGGAGTTCCATTCTACACGGGATGCGGTCAACGCGGGGATTGCCGTCATCTATCAGGAGTTGGAACTGATCAAGCACTTGAGCGTTGCTGAAAACATCTTCCTTGGACGCCTCCACCGTCGACTCGGCGTCGTGGACTGGGAACGCGTCTACTTTGAGGCGCGCAGGCTACTGGAGTCGATCGGTGTCAACATCGATCTGACCAAGCGCATAAATGATATTGGAATCGGCCAGCAGCAGTTGGTTGAGATTGCCAAGGCCCTCTCAGTCAACGCGGACATCCTGATTCTGGACGAGCCCACGGCAGCGTTGACCGAGACGGAAGTCGATCTCCTTATGGAGATCATCCGTCAGCTTCGGGGAAATGGCGTTACCTGTCTGCTCATTTCCCATAAGCTGAACGAGGTCCTGGAGATAGCCGACCGCGTAACAGTTCTCCGCGACGGGGCAGAGGTCGGTACCGATACGATCGAAAACTTCAACGAGGATCGTCTGATCAGCATGATGGCCGGACGCACCCTGACTCAGATGTACCCGGCCAGGGATAACCCCATTGGAAACGTCGTGCTGGAGGTTTCGAGTTTCAACAAGAAATCGTTCGGCAGAGACGCTGAGGAGATTCTGCACGATGTCAGCTTCACCGTCCGAGAGGGCGAGATACTCGGTATCTCCGGCTTAATGGGTGCGGGGCGGACAGAGCTTCTTATGAGCCTGTTCGGGTTTCTCAAGGGTGAAGATAGCGGCGAGATTCGCATCAATGGCGAAGCAGTAAGGATCGACCATCCGAAGGACGCAATTAGCCTGGGCATCGGCTCCGTGACCGAAGACCGCAAGCGCTATGGTCTCATACCGATTGAGCCAGTGGCGCGAA
>CAZZIE010000008.1:0-49140 GCA_964654185.1 uncultured Spirochaetaceae bacterium
TCAGCTGGATAGAGCAACGGCCTTCTAAGCCGTAGGTCGCAGGTTCGAATCCTGCTGGACGCGTTTTCTTCGCGGCCTCTGTTCCTGTGCCGCAATCGCCACTCCATCTTGACCGCGCCGCCTGTCCCACCTCAGCATACACGAGCATACACGGACTTCGAGAAGCAGCGTTCCGGTCGGCTTGACCAGACCTCTTTCTCGTGATAATTAGTTAATGCAATGCACAAACTGCCGCCGGAGGCCCATTGTGCTTCGGACGGGACACGGAGCGTCGTTCCGGTAGGGCGGGGAGGGCGCACATCACTGTATCAGAGATCAGGAGGGGCGCGAGATGACCTCATCAGTTGAGAAGGCAATGCTCGAGCGGACCGGGCAGAAGCGGCGCTATCCGGGTGGCGAGAACGTCTCGGTGTTCGTGGTGGAGAACTTCCCCATGCTTGGAACCTTCGCGGCGGCGCGCTTTCTGGAGTGGGTCCAGAGCAATCCCGGTGGGGTGATATCTCTGCCAACCGGCAAGACACCGCAGTACTTCATTCACGAGGTACGGCGGCTCATCGATGGCTGGACGGACAAGACGGTCGCCGAGGAGTTGGCGGGATACGGGATCGATCCGGCGGTGGCGCCGGACATGTCCTCCCTGCGATTCGTGCAGATCGATGAGTTCTATCCGGTCAACCCCCGTCACACGAACAGCTTCTACCACTACGTCGACAAGTACTACCTGGAAGGATTCGGGATCCCCCGGGAGCAGGCGCTGCTGATCAATACCGAGCGGATCGGCATCCCCGACGGGATGGATCTGGAGGATGTGTGGGGAGATGAGGCGGTCGACCTCACGCTCCGGTATCGCCACCCGAAGAGCAACCGGGAGGCGCTGCAGAAGGATGTCATCCACCGCGTCGACGAGTGGTGCGCGGAGTACGAGGATGCCATCCGTGACCTCGGCGGCATTGGGTTCTTCCTCGGTGGGATCGGTCCGGACGGACACGTCGCCTTCAACGTCCGGGGTAGCGACTTCCATTCGACCACCCGGCTCTGTCCGATCAATTACGAGACTCAGGCCGCGGCAGCCTCGGATCTGGGCGGGATCGAGGTTGCCCGCAAGCGTCTTACCATTACCATTGGGCTTTCCACCATCACCTACAACCCGAACACCGTGGCCATCATCCTGGCGGCGGGAGAGGCGAAGGCGGGTATCGTGGCGGACGCCGTCGAGTCGTCCAAGAGCATTCTGCGCCCGGCCACGGCACTGCACGATCTCAAGAACGCCGCCTTCTACCTGACGCGAGGCGCCGCCAAGCGCCTGACGAAGCGGCGCGTCGAGCGCCTGAAGCACGAGAAGGAGCTCTCGGGCCAGGAGGAGCATCAGATTGTGATTGACACGGCCCTCAAGGCCGAAAAGAGGCTGGTGGACCTCACCGAAGAGGATCTCAGGAACGATCCCTTCGGCGAGGTGCTCCTCAAGAAGACGACAAGGAAGGTGGCAGACCTGACCGGAGAAGTCGATGCAGCCGTTCGGGCGAAGTTCCAGGAGGGGATGCACGTTCGCCAGGACAAGCGCTTCCTCCACACGGAGCCGCACCACGACGACGTCATGCTGGGGTATCTGCCCTACGTCGTCCGGCACATCCGGGAGCACAGTAACTCTCACTACTTTGCGACCTTCACGAGCGGATTCACCGCCGTTACGAACGGCTACATGCTGGAGCTCTCCCGCCGCCTCAAGGCGGCGCTGGACACCGACCGCTACGGCTTTCAGGCGCTCACCGACCAGGGATACTTCGATGCGGAGAACAGCCACTACCGTGACCACGATGTGTGGCTCTACCTCGACGGACTGGCGGCTCAGTCCGAGGAGATGCAGGAGCAGGGCACCCTCCGCCGCTTCTACCGAGACCTGGTAAGCATCTTTGAAGACACGGACATGGAGAACCTCGCCCACCGCGTGGAGGAGCTCGTCAACTACTTCGAGACGCAGTACCCCGGCAAGAAGGACCTCGGTTACATTCAAACTCTGAAAGGGATGGTACGCGAGTACGAGTCGGAGTGCCTCTGGGGTTACTTCGGGTGGAACTCGGCGGCGATCGACCACCTGAGACTCGGCTTCTACAAGGGCGAGATCTTCACGGAGGATCCCTCGGTGCCGCGCGACGTCATGCCGGTGCTCGATCTTCTCCGCCGCATCCAGCCGGATGTGATCACGGTGGCCTTCGACCCGGAGGCCAGCGGTCCGGACACCCACTACAAGGTGCTCCAGTCGATCGCGGAGGCGCTGCGCCTCTATCGCGACGAAACGGGCCGCAACGACATTGAGGTGTGGGGGTATCGCAACGTCTGGTATCGATTCGACTCGGCAGATGCCAACATCTTCGTTCCGGTCTCCCTCAACATGCTGACGCTGCAACACCACAGTTTCATGAGCACCTACATATCCCAGAAGCGCGCCTCCTTCCCGAGTTACGAGTACGAGGGCCCCTTCTCACTGCTGGCGCAGCGCATTCAGGTGGACCAGTACGAGCAGCTCGCCACCCTTCTCGGGAAGAACTTCTTCTACGAGCACGACCGCCCCCTGGTGCGCGCCACCCGCGGCATCGTCTATCTGAAGAGCATGTCCCTCGATGAGTTCTTCTCGCACTCCCGGGCGCTGCGGTCGCAAGCGGAGGCGCGGGAGTGACCACTGGAAGCCAGGCGTACCAGAAGTCCGTAAATCTGAGTCTCATCATGCGGGCGTTGCGACACCACCCTGGAATCAGCCGCACGGAAATTGCAGCGCAGACCGGTCTCACGAAATCTACGGTCACGAATCTGGTCCGGGAACTCCGGGAGCGCGGCCTGCTCCGGGAAGCGCGCCCGGAACCGCGTCCGAACGGCACGACCGGCGGGCGCCCCCGCGTCGGGCTCCGCATTGCCGCCGAGCGCCACCCCATCGCCGGCATTGAGCTCCGTCCCGAAGGTTTCGACGCGGTTGTTCACGACCTCGCCGGCCGCACCCTCGACACCTACCGCGGGTTCCAGCTCGACCGCCGCCTGACCCTTCGCGCGGCCTTCGGTCAGGCACTCGATGCCGTCTCGGCGGACCACCTGGCCCTCACCGGTGTGGGGGTCGCCCTGCCTGCGACGGTCGACCCACTGCGCGGCGTGATTCTCGACTCGGCGTCCTTTGGCATCGATCACAGCTTCTTTCGGGACCTCGTCGACGTTCCGACAGATCTCCCCATCCTCCTTGAGAACGATGCCAACGCCGTAGCCTGGGGCGCCCTCGGCAGCGAATCGGCGCGGCCGGTCGGCGACCTCCTGGCGGTGGTTGCGCGCCTCGGTGAGCCGGAGGAGCGACCTATTCGAGTGGGAACGGGCCTCGTGATGGACGGGCGGGTCTATCACGGCAGCGACTTCTCCGCGGGAGAGTTTCACTCCGCCGCGTGGCGCCTCGGGGATCCCGGCGAAGTCTCCGCAGCGTCGCAGGTGGAGTTGCGCCACGCCCTCCGGGAGCTTCTCGAGAGCCTGGGCGTCGCCGTCTCCATGTTGCGCCCCCGACGGCTCGTCTACGCAGGAGACCTGGTGGAGCAGAGGGAGCTCATTGCCGCCCTCCTGCGAAGGGAGCTCGCCGGGAGCTCCATTGATCCTCACGTGAGCGGATGTCCCGTGGAAGCCGCCGGAGACGGTGACCTTGCCGTCGCCGCGGGGGCGTCGGCCATGTTCCGGGAGCGCCTGTTCGCCGTGCCGACGGTGGATGCGCCGCGGCCCCGCGAGCTTCCGCGGTGGGAGCGGATGGGGATCACCACCGGCGCCGGGGTGGACCTTCAGCAGAGCGAGGTAGCGGGATGAGTGCGGTGTACCTGGGCATCGACATAGGTGGGAGTGCAGTGAAATGGACCACGGTGGAAGCGGATGGCCCGCCGGGTCGTGTCGAGAGTCTCGCGACGGCTGAGGGCCCCGAACGCCTGCTCGGCCAGTTGCGGGAGATACGCGATATAGCCGGGGAACGGTACGGAGCGCCTGCCGGCGTATGTATCGGGACGCCGGGCCCCGTGGATTCGACCGGAGCCATTCGCGGCGCGGCTGTGAACCTGCCGGAGTGGGGGGACAGACCGATCCGGGAGATTGTCGAAGAGGCGCTGCAGGTCCCGACCGTCGTGAAAAACGACACCAATCTCGCTTTGGTCGGAGAGAGTCTGGTGGGGGCGGCGGCCGGTCGGGACCATGTGATGGGGGTCTTCATCGGCACCGGCATCGGCGGGGGGCTTTTTCTCAACGGAGCCCTCTACGAGGGATTCGGCGGCCTGGCGGGGGAGATCGGACACACCGTCGTGAATCCCGCGGGACCGGAGTGCCCGTGCGGGCAGAGCGGGTGCCTTGAACGCTACGCCTCCGCCCGGGGCATCGCAGAACGAACCGCCTTCCACGCGGAGGAGTTCGACTCCGCTCTTGCCCGTGCCGCCGCAGCGGGAGAGAACGCCGTATCCATGCCGGAGTTCTTTCGCCACCTCAGCGCCGGTGACGTCCTGGCGGAGACCGTCTTCGATGAGGCCACTCACGCCCTCGCCCAGGCGATCGGTGTGGCGGTTACCACGGTGGCTCCGGAAATGGTCGTCCTCGGCGGCGGTGTCACCGACGGACACCCCGCGCTCCTTGTGGAAGTGCGCCGACGGCTGCCGCTCTACACCCTGCCGGCGATCGGGAGTCAGACGACCCTTGTCCCGGCCACGCTGGGTTACCAGGCCGGCGCGATCGGCGCGTCGCTCTTCGCGCGCCGGACCCTGCGGTAGCCGCCTGCGGCGCTCCTGCGGCCCTTCTGCGGCCCTCCTGCGGCGCTGCGGAGGAGCGCGTCCGGGTTGGGGCGCACGCGCCCGGTCAGTACGTTTCCCGGAGGTGCCGTACGGTGAGGTTCTCTTGCAGCCACGCCCGGGACGCAGCTTGCCCCGGCTCCGCGCCCCGGTCGCCACGATCAACGGTGAGTTGCCGCGGCTGGTCCGGCATGAGAAAGAAGCAGTTGTCCGAGAAGCGGAGCTGTGGGTCCGGGGTGGCCAGCCAGACGTAGAGAGCGGGCCGGTCGGTGCGCACGCGTACGGAGAAGGCCGCACCCTCTGCCGACGCCTGAGAGATTTCGACCTGCACGTCGGCGCGCTCCAGGACGCAGCGCTTCGGCGCGACCGGAAGGTAGAACGCCTCGACCGGCTCCCGGTCGTGGCCTCCACCGGTTCCCCATGGTCCCTCCAGGTGCAGCGTCGCGCGGAGCACCCCGTCGCCGGCAATGCGATCGAGATTCTCCCGGGTAACCGTGCTCAGGGTGGTCGCAGAACCGGCAGGTAGTGTGACCGTGCCGGGGGATCCGACGGCGTCGAGCCGCCCGGAAAAGCGCACGGCGTCAACCGTCACCTGACCGGCGACGTCTTCCCGGGTATCGTTCACGCCCACCACGGCGCACCCCTCCGCGGTAGGTACAACCACGATGTTGATCGGCGCATACATCCTTCGTGCCACGTAGTGGAGCGGTTTCCATCGGCCCCCGTACTCGATTGAAGACCAGGATGCTACCGGCCACACGTCGTTGAGTTGCCAGTACAAGACGCCCATCGAGAGAGGGCGGTGGGCGCGCCAGTAGTCCACGGCGGTCTGCATGGCCAGGGCGTGCTGGACCTGACTCAGATAGATGAAGTCTTCGAACGACGACGGGTACCGGAAGTAGCGCGCAATGGTCGCAAGAATCACCGTGTTGCCCCGCGGGTGACGCTGATGGTGCTCCATCACCGGTGATGTCGGATTGAGGTCATTCTCCGAGGCGAAGAGCCGCATGGTCTCGACGGACGGAAAGGACTGGAAGCCGAACTCCGAACAGAACCGGGGAGTAATCTCCTGATACGCCTCGAAGGGCTTGCCTTCATGCCAGACGTCCCAGAAGTGCATGTCCCCCTTCGTGTCGTCGTGCCAGTTGTCGGAGAAGTCTCCGGGACCTGCTGCGGGGGAGCTGGGCCAGTAGGTCCGGGTTGGATCGAGGGCGCGTACGGTGCGTCCGACAACGCCCTCATTGAGGCGGTCGTAGTCGATCAGGTAGCGGTCCCGGAGCCGGCGTGAGACCTCGAACCAGGTGAGGGCTCCGACGTTCTCGTTGTTGCCGCACCACAGCGCCAGGGAAGGGTGTGATTTCAGGCGGAGCACCTGGTGTTCCACTTCGCCGCGAACGCTGTTCAGGAACCACTCCGTTGCAGGGTAGAGGCTGCAGGAGAACATGAAGTCCTGCCACACCAGGATGCCGAGCTCATCGCAGGCGTCGTAGAAGGCGGGAATCTCGTACTGTCCGCCTCCCCACACGCGGATCATGTTCATGTTGGCCGCCCGGGCGTCCTCGAGAAGGGCGCGTACCCGCGAGGGCGTGATCCGGCCGGGGAGCGCATCCGCCGGGATCCAGTTGGCACCCTTTGCGTAGATCGGCACGTCGTTTACGACGAAGGTCAACGGACGTCCCCGGTCGTCGGGCGCCGTTTCCACCCGGAGCTCCCGAAAACCGAGGTGCTGCTCAACCCTATCGTGGGGCGTGGTGACCACCACCGGGTACAGGGGCTGGTTTCCGTACCCGGCGGGCCACCACAGCTCCGGATCGCGCACCGTGAGGACCGCGGAAACCCTGGTGCGTCCTCCGGCGAGCTCCGCGTCTACCTCGGTCCGCTCGCCGGCAAGATCGATCGTAATCGGCACGCTCCCCGGCTCGAAGGATTCAACTTCGACGAGGATGGTGACCGTCCACGCATCGCCTTCCCGGCGCCCCTGCGTTCGTTGCGGGTCTCGCTCCCGGGAGAGCTCAGCGTGAACGTAGGCAATGCGTTCGAGGTCGGTGGCGGCGACATAGGATGCACCATAGATGCCGCTCACCATGAGAGCGGGGCCCCAGTCCCAACCTGCATGGCACTGAACCTTGCGCAGCAGGTTTCGGTGGGGCGACTGAACAGGGTACTCCGTGTGGGGGACGGGGTAGGGGAGATCGCCCGCCCGGCGCTGCGCCTCGACTTCAGGTGCCCGGAGCACCACTTCAATGTTGTTGCTCCCGGTCCGGAGAAGTCCGGTGACGTCGGCAACAATCGGCCGAAACATGTTCTCGTTCTCTGCAATGCGGCTACCGTTAATCGAGATCGTCGCCACAGTGTCGACACGATCCAAGTACAGGTAGGCGTGCCTGCGGCCAAGCACGTCGGGACCGACCTCGAACTCTCTGGTCATCCGCCAGTCGGAGGAACCGAGCCACTGCAATCCGAGCTCATTGGTGCCCTCGTAGGGATCCGGAACCGTTCCCGCCGCCAGAAGTGCCGAGAGATTGTCACCGGGCACGGTCATGGGAACCGCCCGGTCCAGGTGCAGCGCCCCGCCGGTCGCACCGATCTCTTCGAGTCTCCAGGTTCCGGCCAGATCGATTCTCATGGTGGTACGCTCCCTTGCTGCCTCACCGGACCTGTCGGGACCCGCCTGAGAGCGCGGGGCCCCGGCTGCCGGAGTCAGTACAAACTTCAACCAACCCAGTATGGGTTCACTTCGGGCCGGCGTCAACGCGTCACCTCGCCGGTACACCCGCCGGTGCGGCCGCGGGCGCACCGGCGGGCGCGAGCAGCAACATTTTCGTTGACACCACGAAAAGGCCGTGCGAAACTCGATTTCAGTTGGTAGTAAAACCAACCAAGCGGCACTATGGCAATCAAACGGACCAAGCTGATCAACACATCACGGATCATGCGAGAAATCTGGACCAACCGGGAGATCAGCCGTGTTCAGGTCGCGCGCAACCTCGGACTGGACAAGTCCACCGTCTCGGCAATCGTCACCGATCTGTTGGATCTCGGCGTAATCCGTGAAACCACGGAGGGACCGGTCGGGCCGCAAGGCGGGCGCCGGCCCGTGAATATCACCCTCAACAGCGGCTTCGGCTGCGTTCTCGGCGCTGAGCTTCGTCCCGAATCGTACACCGTCGTAGGGGTTGATCTGACCGGTGAGGTGGTTTTCTCCAAGTTTGAGCGGTTGCCGACGCGGGGTGAGGCACTTCGAGAGTCGCTGCTCGCAGTGCTGGAACGCGCCGAGTCGGAGGTGTCGGCGTGCGGACTTCCCATCCTGGGGCTGGGAGTAGGACTCTCAGGCATCGTCGACCCCGAAAAGGGCGTGGTGAAGTACTCGATCCCTCTCCAGCGTCAGGAACCCTTCAATTTCTACGACGCAATGGCGGCGGACCTGGATGTCCCCTTCCTGATTGAGAATGATGCCAACGCCTGCGCATGGGGGGAGCTCGCCTTTCACCGCCACCGGGATCTGCGGGACTTTCTCTTCGTGCTCATTGAGCTGCGAGACATCGCGCAGCCGGAGATCGTCCACGAGAAGACTGCCGTCGGATTCGGTGTCGTGATAGACGGAAAGGTGCACCGGGGATATCGCAATTCCGCCGGCGAGTTCCGCAGCGTCATGCGCGGTCCGGAGCACGCCGGCCAGTTCTCCCTCTCCCGGCAGGAGTCCGCGCGGATCGACCACGATCCGGAGATCATGGAGCGGTTCATCCGCGAGCTGTCCAGGCACATTGCGCTGTTCACGAATACGTTTGATCTCAGCCACGTGTTTCTCGGCGGCAGCATCGACTGGCGGCGGCACCGGGTCCAGGAGGTCATTTACGAGGAGATCCAGCGGAACTGGCCCTATCCGGATGAGGTCCCCTGCCGAATCGACTTCTCCTCTCTGGGAGACCGCGCGGTAGCCTACGGCGCCGCAGGTATGGTTCTGGAGCGTATGTTTGCCGATCTCGAGACGATGCGCGGCCTCGCGGCCCTCCAGGATGAACGCGGCCCCCTCCTGCACGGATGGCCGGTCACGACCGAGGCCGCCTCAAGGGGTGATGCCGGCCGGCTCGTCGACACAGCCGCCGACGGCGGATCCGAGGGGCCGGAATAGATGGTGGAGGGGACATGTCCCATGACTGGAGCGGTACCGCGGAGCGGCGCTCCGCGACGCAGAATAGAGGAATCTCTTTCAAGGAGGATAGTATGAAGAGGTTGTTCGGGCTTTCGTTGGCTCTTCTCCTCGCGGTGGCCCTCGTGCCGGTCTTTTCCGGCGGCCAGGGCGAGGCGGAAGGTGGCGAGGAGGGCGCTGCGGACGAGACGATCACGCTCACCATGTTCGAGTACCAGAACGTGACCGACGAGTCCGAGGTTGCCGTGTGGGACACGCTTCTGGAGCGGTTCAAGGAGCTGCATCCGAACGTTGAGTTCGAGATCGACGTGCTCTTCGACGAGGCGTATCACAACAAGTTGCAGGCCATGGCTGTGGCCCAGGAACTGCCTGACATCATGTTCCTGTGGCCGGGAAAGCGCACCGGCGTGGTGACGGGGAGCGGACAGATCAAGGACCTGCGCCCGTGGCTGAAACCGCACATGGACGAGTTTGCACCGACGGCGGTTGCGGCACAGGGGTCCAACGGCGAGATCTATGAGCTCCCGGAGCAGGTAACGGCGACGCACGTCATGTACACGAACGAGCGTCTCCTGGATGAGCTCGGTCTCGAGTTTCCCGAGACCATGGAAGAGCTGATCGCCCAGGGGGAGACGATACGCGCCGCCGGGTACATTCCCGTTGCGATGGATAACGGCGGCGGCTGGCAGATGCAGAGCTGTCTGTTGAGCGCGCTGGTGGAACGCACCGGCGGTCGTGACTGGCTGGAGGACGCCGTCAACGGAAATGCCAGCTTCACGGACCCGGAGTTCGTGGACGCACTTGCCGTCATCGATACCCTCGCCGGTGAGGACATGCTGACACCGGGTATCAACCAGGCGGAATACGGTCAGGCCCTCACCGATTTCATCAATGAAGAGGCCGTCTACTTCATCGACGGCGGATGGCGGGTGAATAACCTGGTGAACTCCCTTGAGGACGAGCAGAAGCAGTACATGACGCTGAACGTCTTTCCGGAGCTTTCCAACACCCGCGGACAGGCGGGGTCCACGGCTGCGGTTGCCGGAACTGGATACGGCATGAATGCCGATCTGGAAGGCGAGAAGGCTGAAATGGCCTGGGAGTGGATCTGGTTCTACTCCGGACCGGAAGGCTCGAAGATTCGTCAGGCGGAAGGCGCCCTTCCGGCGTACAAGCTGCCGGTGCCTGAAGATGCGGACGTCATGGTGAAGAAGCTCACGGACTTCGTGAACAGCACACCGTCGGGTTACGTGATCGATGCGGTACTCGGCCAGGAAGGGATGGCGGTGCTGCAAAGCGGCATGCAGGAAATGATCCTCGGAAGCCTCACCCCTGAAGAGGTGGCGGAACGGTACGAGACCTGGGTTGCCGAGAACGAGGAGACTCGGCAATAGAGCACGGGTTAACCGGGAGCACCCGCCACGTGGTTTTCCGGCCGTGGCGGCGGGTGCCCCGGCGCCCCTCCGCAATTCTACTCACTGAACATACGGAACGACAATGACAATTCAGGGATCACGACGCCAAAGCTATCTCATTCTTCTTGCACCGGCGGTACTCGTCTACGCTGCGGTCATCATCTTTCCAATCGTCTTCAACGTCGGGTTCAGCTTCACCAAATGGTCCGGCTTCGGCTCGCCCGAATGGGTCGGGCTGGCACAATACCGGAAGATGTTCGTCGATCCGGTGTTCCTCCACGGACTCCGGAATAACCTGTTGATCGTCGCGGTATCGGTCTTCGGGCAGATCCCGATCGGATTCGTTCTCGCCTACATCATCTACCGGCGTATGGTCAGATCCGAGAAGTTCTTCGAGATCATGATCTTCCTGCCGATCACGATCTCACCGATCGTCGTGGCCCTTCTGTGGAATCAGATCTTCTCGACCTCCGGCCTCTTGACCGAACTGGTTCGGATCATCACGAATGACCCGCGCTTCATCTTCGAGATATTCGAGGACAAACAGCTCGCAATCCTGCCGATTCTCTTCGTCATCCTGTGGATGTATACAGGACTGTACATGGTTATCTTCATTGCCAACCTGCAGAAGATCGATCCGGAGGTCCTGGAGTCGGCAAAGATAGACGGCGCCTCGGAATGGCAGATTCTGAGTCGCATCATCCTGCCGCTCACGGTGAATATCGTCTTCACGACGGCGGTCTTCGCCATTACCGGCAGCTTGAAGAGTTTCGACCTTATCTTCGCCTTCACCGGCGGCGGGCCGGCGCACTACACCGAGGTAATCGCCATCTACATGTACTTCAACACCTTTCGCTACTACAACTACGGCTACGGATCGGCCGTTTCCATGGTGATCATCATTCTGAGCATTGGGCTGATCTACCTGGCCCTGGGCGTGTACCGCTACTTCGCCCGGAAGTTCGAGTAGGAGGCCCCATGTCATCCGTAGGTTCGATCAGGAATCACTCCCTCGGCTGGAAGCTTCCGGCCTACGTGGTCATGGTTGTCTTCACGGTTCTGACGCTCGGACCGCTGATCTGGCTCTCCTACAGCTCACTGAAGCCACACCCGGCGATCATTCGCAACGTCTTCGCCCTGCCCACGGAGCTCTACGTTGAGAACTACCTGGTCGCCTGGGAACGAGGCAATCTGGGCGTCTTCTTCGTGAACTCCATCATCTACACGGCCATAGCCACGACGCTCACCACCGTTTTCGCGCTGGCCGCGGGATACGCCCTTGCGAAGTTCCGCTATCGCGTGAGCGGTGTGGTCTACGCCTTCTTCATCATGGGGCTTCTCGTAACCCCGCATTCGGTACTCGTGCCGCTCTTCATCCTGGAGACGAAGATCGGCATTGACAACACACGGCTCGGCGTCATTATCCCGTACATCGCCTTCGGGTTGCCCTTTCTGATCTACCTTGCAACCTCCTACATCCGGGGCATCCCCGACGAGCTCGAGCAGGCGGCAATCGTGGACGGCGCCGGGTACCTCCAGATATTCCGGCGAATCATCGCTCCCGTGGCCAAGCCGGTAACATCGACCATGGTGATCTTCTCATTCATCAACAATTGGAACGAATTCGTCTTTGTCTTCGTGCTGACTACTGACAAGGCGCTTCGAAGCCTTCCCGTCGGGATCAACGCCTTCGCCGCGGGACTGACGCGGAACTTCGGGCTGCAGTTCGCGGCGCTGGTGATCGGCACCCTGCCGATGATCATCTTCTACGTGTTTTTCCACGAACAGATCGCCAAAGGCTTTGCCGCCGGGGCTCTGAAAGGGTAGGAAGTCCCATGGCAGATTCCTCTCACCGTGCGCAGCGTGAACGCCCGAATCCTGACCAGCACGGGCCGCTGGTGCCCGAGCCGAAGCGAAGGACTCCCGGCGGCGGCCTCGTGCCGACTACGCCGGGGTTCCGCCGGGCCGTCGTCCGCGCCACGCTCTCAGCGCTTCCGGAAGGTATTCGCTTCGAGACCGGGGAGGCGATGGGCAGCGATTCCTTCCGGCACACCCTGGAGACAAACGATGAGGCGTACCGACTGGTCCTCGATCCGACGGGGATCCGGGTGATCGCAGACGGCACCCGGGGGCGCTTCTGGGCGGTGCGGACACTCCTGCAGCTTCTTCGAATGAGTCCCGACGGCTCCCTGAACGCAGAGGTCATTGACGACTGGCCGGACCTGCGCGATCGCGGCGTTCTTCTGGACGTAAGCCGTACGCGGGTACCCCGGTTGGAAACGCTCTTTGCATTGATTGACCTCTGGTCGCGCCTGAAGGTGAACCAGCTGCAGCTCTACTTTGAGCACACCTTCGCCTACCTCGACCATGAAACTGTGTGGCACGGCGCGTCTCCTTTCAACCCGGAGGAGATCTGGACCATCGACGCATTCTGCCGTGACCGCGGAATCGACCTCGTCCCGAATCAGAACTCCCTGGGGCACATGGAGCGCTGGCTTCGACACAACGCCTACAGATCCCTGGCCGAGTGCCCCGACGGATTCATCGGACCCGCCGGCGTGGCGTGGCCCTTCGGCAGTTGTCTCAATCCGGCGGATCCGGAAAGCGCCCGGTTTGTCCTGTCTCTCTTCGAGGAGCTTCTGCCGAACTTTGCCGGCCGGACCGTCAACATTGGCGGAGACGAGCCCTGGGAACTGGGAACCGGGCGAAGCGCAGAGGCCGCCTCCGGCCTCGACCGACCACAACTCTATCTGAGACATATGCGTGCCGTTACGGAGGCGTTGCATGACCGCGGCTATACCGTGCAGCTCTACGGCGATGTTGTGGCGGAGTCTCCCGGGATTCTGAAGAAGCTTCCGGAGGACGTCACAATTCTCGAATGGGGCTACGAAGCGGCCCATCCCTTCGCCGAACGTGCCGAGGGGTTTCAGGCGCTGAACCGGAGTCATCTGCTCCTTCCGGGTACGTCTTCCTGGAACGCCCCGACCGGTCGACTGCAGAATGCACAAGACAACACCCTTTCGGCGGTTCGCGCTGCGGTGCGCTACCAGGGCCGCGGTATTCTGATCACCGACTGGGGCGACAACGGCCATACGCAGCAGCTGCCCATCTCGATTCCGCCGTGGGTGTACGCGGCGGGGGTCGCCTGGGGACCGGAGGACAACGCCCGAATGGACCTGGCCGGGGCGGTTCACCTCCACGCACTCAACGGTATCCCGTCTGAGGTGGCGAGAGTACTCATCGACCTTGGCTATCTTCACCGTGCGGAGCCCGCGGAGTTGCCGAACGCAAGCTTCCTCGGGGCGGTGCTACTGCCGGGGCTGCACCCCTACTATGGGCAGGGAGGTCACCGATTCCTCGGCGCCTCCTTTGCCGAGGTAGAGCGGAAACTCGAGTCGATCGGTGTGCAACTGGCGGGAATCACGCAGGAAGGGTGGGCCGTGCGTTCCGACAGCACGGCGGATGCTCCCGGCGCAGGGACCGCGGGGGCTGCACCCGACCCCGTCGGGCCGGCACCCCACGCCCCCGGCCCGGTGCGTCACGCTGCCGGTCAGGAATCGACCCCGCCGAACCCATTTGAGCTGGAGTTGCAGTCCCAGGTGGTTGAGGAGGTGCACTTCACCCACGCCTACGCGTCGCTCGGCGCTGCGCTCTGTCGGATGGTTCTGGAGTGGGGAGACGGCTCCTTCGGGTCGATCCCGGCGGAGACGCGCCGAGATCTGGCGCGCCGGCTCGGTACTCTGGAGGGGGAGTACCGGGAGCGCTGGCTCGCGCGGTCACGACCGGGCGGTCTCACCGAGAGTCTCGGTCAGTTCCGGGAGCTGAGACGGCTGCTCGAGGCGTGAATGAAAGTGCGGCCCGAGGACGCTCCCGAGGTCCGGTAATCCAGAACCCGTATCTCTGTCAGAATTTGTATCCCTGCAGGTCGATCGGACCGGAAGGCCACACTCCGCCGGAAATGCTCCGGTACATGAAGGCCTCGCTGCCCGGTGATGTACCGAATCGTCGGCACCGGCACTCCCCGGTCTCGGCGTCGCGATAGTAGATCGGATTCCGCGCTGCGTGGTAGCCGCTCGAGCCGTACACCGCCGGGTCCCCGAAGAGGATCGCAAACTCGTATCGATGCCGGGAAAGCCACGCGTGGGCTTCTTCGAGGAGCCTCCAAACCAGCCCGCGGCGCCGATGCTCCGGCGCAACAGCGACCTCAGCGACGCCTCCGCAGGGGAGCACCCCCACCGTGGTCGATACCGCGCGGTCGTGTATGGCCAGGTGCGCGGCAATGCCGTCTTCGACGGAGGTTTCAGGGGTGGCCGGCATGAGAAAGCGGTGCTCCGGGAGCTCATGGAAGTAACGTCGCTCCCGGAATACCTCATCACCCGGCTTTGTGAAGCACGTCGACAGCAACGAGATCAATGCGCGGTCCAGCGTGGGCGTCACGTGTGAGTCCGGCACATACTCAATGGGGAGTACCTCCGCTTCCCGGTCGGGGCTCAAATGCTGCGAGGTGGTGGCTGCCTGGTTCTCCTTGTCCGACACGACGATCTCCTCTTAAGGCCCGTCCTGAAGCACCGAAAATGAAAATGAGGTAGCATCATGGCGACGGCGTATCAAATCAGTTACGTAACTCCGAATGCGACTGACATTATCCACGATATTCGAAATGTTTTCGATGACCACTTCGACCGCGGATGGGCGGCAACGCTGGTCGCGCGCTCCGGCATTGATCCGCAGAGCGTACGGCAACTGCGCTATCTGATCGGGCAATGTGCGGACAACCACGGAGGTGAAGAGTCGCTCTACGACCTGGTAACAGCGCTGCGCCGATTCATTGCCGAGCTTCGGGAAGCCGTACTGCCCGAGCTGGAGAACCACCTCGGTCTCCGCGTGGATATCCCGGCGGCGTGGCGCAGTCGCGACGACTTCGTTCACCGCCGGATGCTCGCCTACGTCTTCCCCCACAACGTCAACCGTCTCGCCGAGCTCACGGAGCAGCTGGCGCGGGCGGCGTGACGATCGGAACCTCCACACGCAACAGCGAGGTTCCCACCGGGGAAGGGGATTCCGCAATCCTGCGGCCGGTCTCATCGACCGCGTAGGACGGTCCCTGCCAGAGCAAGTCGAGGTACTCCCCCGTGAGAGAGGCATTCACCCCGGCATCGGCACCGACAGCGGGAACCCGTTCCGGCAGAGTTTCGGCGAACCGCATCTTAACGTCGTCAGTGTATGCCTGACCATTGGCGCGCAGGTCGATCCAGACATCGACGCCCGCAAACCGCGCTTCCCAGCTCTCGAAATACGTGTCCCGGCAAATGGTAATCCCAAGTGATGCTCCTGCAAGCTCTATCGGCTCGGCGCTATTGAGGTCGCCGGGTGCGAGAGCCAGCACATCCCGTTCAAACGGCGTCAGATAGACTTTATCCTGCTGATACGCGATGCGCCCGTCGGCATCGATCACCATGGTGCGATTGCGGACGCCACCACTCGCTGCGGGGTCACCGGAAACGACGAAGAAGGTGCCTGGAACCACGGCGACGTCGTATCGATCTGCGAGTGACCGCCACATACGAATAGTCGCGGGCGTATCCTCCCGCGCCTCTTGAACTACGAGCTCAGGAAGGGACTCGGTGCCGTCTGCTCGCTCCAGGACGCCTGCGACCGCTTGATCGAGAGACTCACTGCGCGCGATTACGTCCCGGTACTCCGCAAAGAGGAGCGGCACATTGATGTATTCCGGAAATACCACCACATCCACTGAAGGGTCCCGCGTCGCCTGGCGCAGGATATCATCAATGATCCGGTGAAACTGTTCGAGTGAGTTGTATCGCTCTTCGCGTACTTCGAACTGAACCGAGGCAATGACCAGTCGTTCAGCGTCGTCGGCATCGGCAGCGGCGGCGTCGGGGGCGAGGGCGTCAGGGGTGGCGGCGCCGTTCTGGGCGTTCAGCCCGGATGATACGCAAAGGGAGATGCAAAGGATTGTGAGAAGGCGAGACCTTGCAGCGCGTCTGACCGGAGCCATATCTACCACCTGGTCAAACGGTACCGGCTTGTCCGCTGAAGGGCAAGAGCGGCGCGGTGGTAGTTGAACGGCGCGAGGTTGCCGCATAGACTTCAGACAGATGTGCGCAAAGGAGGGGTACGCCGTGTCCAACCCGATCCAGCAGTGGATAAACCGTCCCGTCGTCGTCCTGTTCGCGGCGGCCCAGGACGATCCCGACTATCTGACGATGATAGACCGCATCTATCATCACCGCCGCCCTCTCGAAGAGCGCGGTGTGCTCGTAATCACCGTCTCGGGAATGAGGGTAACCATCGAAGGGGAATCTACGACCGCGTTTACGCCGTCGGAGTTGCGGCGCATGCTCGAGGTACAGTCCCACGGCTTTGCCCTCATCGTTCTCGGCGACGACGGTAGCGAATGCACCCGCCGGTTCGAGCCGCTGACGATAGAGGAGCTTCTGAGCAATCTCGACGACAGGAAGTAATCGAGTCGGCGGCGGTCAGGAGTCTGAACCGAAGTCGACCGTGGGCACGTCTCGCGCCTCCTCGGAGATCTCGAAGTACTCCTTCTCGCTCAAGCCCACCTGGCCGGCAACGATCGAGGTCGGAAACACTCGAATTCGCGTGTTGAAGCGCCGGACCGTCTCGTTGTAGCGCCGCCGCGCGACGGCAATGCGATTCTCCGTACCGGCAAGCTCATCCTGAAGGCGAATGAAGTTCTCGTTGGACCGAAGTTCCGGGTAGTTCTCCACGACGACGAGGAGCCTGCTCAGGGCGGATTGCAGCTCGCTGTAGCTCTCGGCGGTCTCACCGACCGTCTGTGCGCCGGCGAGCCTGCTTCGCGCCTCGGCGATCTGACCGAAGACCTCCTGCTCCTGCTGGGCGAATCCCCTTACCGTGTTCACAAGGTTGGGAATGAGATCGCTGCGTCGCTGGAGCTGGTTGTCGATCTCGGACCACGCCGCATCCACCTCTTCCTCCATGGTAATCAGGGAGTTCCTCTGTCCCACATACCAGAACCCGATTATGACGAGAATCAACACCGCAATGCCGATGCCGATGAGCCCCGCGCTGTTTCTACGTTGTGCCATTCCACTTCCTCATCACAGTCTCCTGAGACCGTGCCATGTGTTTCCTTGAATCCTGCGTCTACCTGAACCCTGCCCGCAGCTCACGGCGACGCCCCTCACCGGCGCCGACGGGCCCGCGCACGCGCGGCTTCGCTCAGAAGCCCCGGGAGGCGCCGCCGCCGCCGAAGCCGCCGCCACCGAAGCCCGAGAAGCCGCCTCCACCTCCGGACATGCCTCCGCCCCGCGACCCGAAGCCGCCGCCGAAGAAGCCGCCCCCTCCCATGAGGAAGAGGGGGAGGAAGATGAAGCGTCCTCCGCCGAACATCACCAGCACAATGAAGATGTAGAAGAGGCGTCCGATCGGCGATCTCGACCGTCGCGCAGGCTCGCGGTCGGTCCGGGGCTCGTAATCGGCGATCTCAACGCCGTACTCCTGTGCGACAATCGCCGCAATCTCCTGAACGCCCGCGCGCAACCCCGCTCCGTAGTCGCCCCGCTGAAGTCCCGGCAGAACCATATCATCCAGGATCGCTCCGGCACGGCCGTCGGGAATGGCGCCTTCCAGTCCGTATCCAACCTCGATCCGGACCTCCCGAACATCCATGGCCACCAGAAGCATGACGCCGGTGTCGTCCTCGGGACCGCCGACGCCCCACTCGGAAGCAAGGGCAACGGAGTATTCTTCAACGTCTGCGTAGGGTGCGATGGATGCCACCGTGACGACGGCGACCTCTACCGGCGTTGCCTGCTGAATCGCCTCGATGTCGCGGCGGATTTCATCTTCCGCCGACGCGGAGATCACGTTCGCGAAGTCGTTGACCACTCCCCGGGGGCGGGGCAGCTCACCATCCTGCGCGTGGCCCGTGGCCGCAATAAGCAGCAGGATCGCTCCCGCCAGGAGATGAACGCGCCGCATGCTGAATGCCGATCGCACCTCAGCCATTCTCCGCCTCAAAGGCATCTACGATCGCCACAAGGGACTCGAGCCGCTCCATGAGCTGCGCAGCCAGGGCCGTCGGATTGGTCCTGGTACCCGACCGGTACTCAAGCAGGGTCAGAAAGGGCCCACCCTCAAGGCCCAGACTGTCGTTCATGCGCTGCACCAGCGCCTCCGGCTCCTCGGGAATCTCCGCAACGCCTCGAAGCCGGAGAACGCCGCGAAACAGCGCGGCGATCGAGCCGTACCACCGCTTCAGATAGCGCCCGAGAAGCCTGCTGCGCCCCTTGGCGGCAAGAACCAGTTGCCGGAGCGATACCAGACTCCCCCGAAGCTGGTGCTCCAGCTCATGCCGCAGGTTGTCCCGGGAGAAGACAAGATCCGCCGTCGGATCCGGACCGTACAACACGGTGTGTCGTGCCTGCATGTCCATGTACTCCATGGGAAATACGTCTGCGCTCGTCAGAAACTCCCCCATCGTGAGCAGAAGCGGGGTGATTCGATTACGCCGCATGGCGCGGTGCACCCGCCGGGACATGGTCGGCAGCGCCGCCGCGGGGGAGTCCGACGTGAGAATCAGAAGATTCACGTCGGAGAGTCCCGGCCGAAACGCGGCGGTGGAATAACTACCGTACGCCACGACGGCGTGAAGCCGCTCTCCCAACGTCTCCTTGAGGAGTGAAACAAAGCTCTCTTCAACGTTCTTCCGGATGTCCTTCATGCTGCGTTCCGCGAACTCGCTACTGCGGCCACTCGTCGTGGAAGACGACCTCGTCGAGGGACTTCCGGGACCGCTGCGACTTCTCAGCCTCCTGATGTTTGTCGTTGAGCATTGAGATATCACCGGCAGGATACCCCACGGCAATGACGGTTACAAGCTTGTATGGGTCCTGAATGCCGAAAGCCTCCCGCATCTTCGCCGCGTTGAACCCCGCCATGGGATGGGCGTAGAGACCCTCCTTCTCCGCCTGAACGAGCATGCCGAAAACGCTCATGCCCGTATCGAAGAGCGCGTACTCACGGTCGTCGTTCGCCTTGCAGTCGAGGTCAGGGTTGGTTACGACCAGGACGATCAGGGGAGCGCGAGTCGCCCAGTAGTTCCCCCGGGTCAGATGCTCGTGCACCTTTGCAAGGGCGCTCTCGCTCTGGGCCAGGAGGAACCGCCAGGGCTGATTGTTCGAGCAGGAAGGCGCCAGGGTTGCCGCGGTCATGATTCGTTCCACCACGTCCGTCGGCAGCTTGTCCTCCGCCAACGCCCGGAATGATCGCCGAGTCTGCAGCAGATTCAATACCTCACTCATGTCAACTCCTTTCCATCAGTCACTTCATCACAGCTGTTTGCGGTGTGCCCGGCCGGGAGCGGCCCGATCACCGGCACGCCGACGTACCAGCATGAACATCGCCACAAAGTGCAGGCAATTCAAGCCCCGTGAAGTGGTGCGAGAATTGTTGATCGGGTCCCCGGCGGCTCATCCCGCCGCCTCGTGCAGACATTTCGCCTCACAGGCGCTAAACTGGACCGCAATGATGCAGCGCAGCCTTCTCATCCTCACCGTCCTTGCGCTCTCCGCTAGCCTCCTCTGGGGCCAGTCGGACCGGGGCGAGCGCCTCGTCTACATCCATTCGGACCCCATGTACGCGCAGATCTTCCTTGACGGCGCCGCCGTCGGTCTCCTCACCCCGGCAATCGTGCCGGTCGCCGGAACCGAGACACACACCGTCACACTGCGGAAGGCGGGGTATCGGCCCTATTCTCTTGAGATCGATGCCGACGGGCCGTGGCCGCGGCCGGCCCGGGTGCAACTCACCCGAACCGCGGCGGTTGCACGCTTCGAGGGCGCCGAGACGCTCCGCATCGGTACCCTGGAGGTTGAAGCGGATCGCTTCGCCGTCGAAGCTCCGGTGGGGGACTACCGGCTGAGCGCCTCCGCCGATGCCCTGGTACTCGAGCGCGTGTACCCGCGGGAAGGACTGCGGCGCGCCGTCGGGATTGCCGCCCCCGCCTTCGCACTGGTGGCGATTCTTGCCGGTCTCGACGACGCCTTTGATCCCGTCGGACCGCTCTACGTCGGCCCCGGCACCATGGCGGCGGCGGGGCTCGCAGTGGTCTCGGCGTCGGCGTACGCCGGTCTCACAATCGAGAAGACGCGCTATCCTGGGCAGGTGCCTGTTCTGGTGAACGAGGCTGAAACGCCGGGCGCGGCGGCGGCCCTCTACGAGCGGGCGGAGCAGGCGTTCCGACTCGGCTCCTTTGAAGAGGCCCGTGACTTGTACGGAGGGCTCCTGGACGCCCATCCCGAGTCGGGGCTGATACCTGCGTCGATTCGGCGCATCGGCGAGATCTATCGGATTCTTCAAAGCCCCGAGACGGCGCGGACCTTTCTTGCCCAGATTCCGGAGCGATACCCCGATCCGGCGGAGATCAACGGTGCCCTTCTGTCTCTCTCGGAGATCGAGGTTGATTACGGCGACCCCGACGCGGCAACCCGTTATGTTCGGGCGATACGCCCCAGTCTGGGTGGCGTGACGTCGCGGCAGCTCAGGATCCAACGAAATGCCATCATGGAGGCCGCCGGGGGTGCGGATCCCGGTGCGGATCCCGGCACGGGGTCGAGCGCAGGAGACGGGACATGAGACTGGTCGCTCTGGCTCTGGTTGTCGCTCTGATCGGCGCGGTCGGCGTGGCGCCGGTCCACGCGCGGGATCCCGGGCAGGACCCCCTAGACGCTGCGCGGAGTGCCATGGACGGGGGTATTACCGAGGAAACCGTCGCCCGCCTGGATGACCTTGCCCTGCAGGTCGACGGCGCTCGGAGAGAGGAGATTGCGTCGCTCCGCACGCTGGCTCAGTCGCTCGTTCTGCAGGAGCGGTATCACGCCGCCCTTCGGGAGCGGGCCGTACTCATCGACCTTGAAAAGGAGCTTGCCCCGGTGGACTCAGGCAGTGCACTGCAGAGCGTGGCACTGTCCGGGGTGATCCTGGGCAGCTCGACCTTTCTCAGCGGCGCCGCCATGTGGTTCGACGATCCCGACGGCACCGAAAGCGTGCTTCCTCTGACAATCGGTGGCGGCGTGGCCGTGGCATCGGGAGTGGTGCTGGTGCTTAGCCCGACGATCAGCAGGACGGTGTCGACGGGCCCGGTGGTGACGGTGCAGCCGGCGGCATCCACGGATGCAGACGGCTCGTCGTGGCGCGCGTCCCTTCTTGAGGAGCGTCGGGGCCTGACGGCGCAGCTTGCGGAGGAGGTGTCGACACTGCCGCAGCTTCGCCGTCGCGCCCGGTACGCCTTTGCGACCGGGGTGGCCGGTGCGGCTGCATCCACTGCGACCTTCATTCTGGGACAGGTCGCCTTTCAGCAGTACAACAACGCAACCTTCACCGAAGACGCCGTCTCTTTGCGACGGCAGGTCAATACGTATCGGCTGGTCTCGGCGGCATCGATTGCCGCTTCGGCGGCCTCCCTCTCCTGGTGGCAATCCCTGCGGCTCCGTATCGAGCGACCCCGCGAAACGCTCCGGGACATTGGCGCGATCGATGCAGCCCTGGCGACCCCTGACGCCCGGTGAGGCCCCGCGGCCGAGCCGCCTGCTCCCGGTCCGGCTCCTCTCGCGTAGGTAGACTAGGGCTCGGATGCGGCGGGTGGCCGACGCTATTTCTCAGTCATGACCTCGGTACCGTCCCAGGCGGGCGGGGGAGGGGTCGCGGCGTAGCCCCGGCTCCGCTCCAGGAAGATCTCCGCCGGGCGGTCCCCGGGCGCCTTCTCCAGAGTCTGTTCGAACAACTCACCGGCTGCCTGGAACTCCCGGCGGTAGTACGCCTGAATGCCTCGATGGTAGAGGGACCAGAGGCTCTTCTGTTCCGGTGCCAGCTTCGCTTCGGCGGTGTAGATGTCCTCACCGGAGCTCTTCCCCTTCACCTGCACTTTGTCGATGAAGCGGCACGGATAGGCGTGGCGCGCCTGATCGTACACGCTCCGTGAAAACAGCAGCTCCTGCCGGTATTTCTTTGTGAGCCCCTCGAGTCTCGACGCCAGGTTCACCATGTCGCCGATGACGGTATAGTCCATCTTCCGCTCCGAACCGATGTTCCCAACCACGACGGGCCCGAAGTTGACCCCGATGCCGGTTCGAAAGGCCGGCAACCCCTGCGCTTCCTGGGTTCGATTGAACTCACCAACCCGATGCCGCATCTCCAGTCCAACCCCAACGGCGCGGCGGGCGTCGTCCTCGCGCTCGACCGGGGCGCCGAAGAAGGCCATTATGGCGTCCCCGATGTACTTGTCCACAATGCCGCCGTTCTCCATGATGACGTCCACCATGATCTCGAAGTAGCGGTTGAGGGCGGTGACGAGATCCTCCGGCGCAAATGACTCCGAGATCGTGGTGAAGCTGCGGATGTCCGTGAAGAGAATCGCCAGGCTGCGGTTCTGTCCGACCAGCATGGACTCGGGGTTTGCGTAGAACTGATCAATCACATCACTCGGCACGTACTTCTGGAAGATGTTCCGGATCTTGGATTCGCTCTTCTTTGCAAGGACCGCCTGATAGGCGTAGGACTTGATCTGGCTGTACGCCTGCTCGAGCTCATCTATCATGACGTTGAAGGTCTTGCCCAGGGTACCGATTTCATCGCGGTACTCAATGGAGACGCGGCGGGAAAGATCGTTGTCCTCGGTGATGCTGCGCATGGTCTGGACCAGACGTTTGATGGGGAGGGTCATGACGTTCGAGAACAGCAGGAGAAGGATGGCCGCCACCACCAGGGCAATGCCCAGGATGATCGCGGTTTGCCGCGTGATGCTCTGGACCTCCCCGTAGAAGGCCGCCTCAGTATCACTCACCAGAAGGCGCCAGCCAAAAGGCTCAAAGATGAAAGCCTGTCCAACCCGCGCCTGGCCGCCCAGAGTGAAGCGAACCCATCCGCTGCTGTCCTCTGCATATCCCTCTGCAAAGGCCGTCCGCTCGCTCTCAGTGGGGGCGACGGAATCCCCCGTCTGGAAAACGATGCTGCCGTCTTCCCCCGCTGCGACGATCTTCTCCGTCTCGGTCTGCAGGAGCCTGCGTCCGTAGGAGAAGACCGCCTGTTCGCTCAAGACGCGATACTCCGGGTCCTCCGCGAGATCATTGTTCACCAGTAACTGCCACTGGTTGTCCGCGTACTGCCTGAGCTCCCGCGCCTTGAAGCCCAGGGCTTCAACAGCGATACGGGTAATGCCGCTTCTCGCGAGAAGGCTGGCCGAAAGACCGACCACCGCTCCCGTCGCGACAATGAGCGGCAGCACCACCAGGATGATCTTAACGCGGATGCTCATGTGTTATGCTCCGCCGAGGAACGCACCGTATTCAGGATCACCATGCCCTTGTGATATTATCGGTTTTAGAAGGGACAGGTCGATACTAACGAAAGATGGCTCAGTCAGGACTCCTTGAGCAGGCAAAACAACGAAGATACCGCCTCACCATCTCGCCGGGAGACTCGGCGGAACTGAGCTTTGAGATCGTATCCGGCGGTGAACCCGTCCTCGAGACGGGTGGAGACGCTCCCCAGGGGGCAAACGCCCCCACAGTCGGTGAAGAAGACACCGCCACAAGCACCGCCGGGGCGGGAGGTTTGCCCCCGGCGCCGGCCGAGGAAGAGGATCCGGATGTTCGCGCCGAGATTGAGAACCTGGTCGCCGGCCGCCGCATCTCGAGCGAATCAGTGGTGCTGCGCCGCGGAGAAGGGCGACTCGGGATCGGTCTGCCGGTGGTTGTCAACGTGCTGCTGGCGCTCATCGTCGCCGGCGCCCTCTACACCGTGACGACCCTCTTCAACACGCGGGAAGAGGCGATCGCCGTTGACACCGCGGAGGTCTTCTCCACGGAAAGCCGTATCATTGAGGAGCTTATCCGAACCTCCGAAGAGGAGCTCAGCCGGAAGGAAGCGGAGATTAACGCGATCGAGTCGCAGCTGTCGGACCTTGCCGAATCGAAGGCCGCTCTCGAGGAGGGCCTCGATCAGGAGATCGCCCGGCGCGAGGAGCAGCTTCGCGCACAGTTGGAGCAAGAGCTCCAGGCAGAGCGGGAGCGACTCGAGGCGCTCGGAACCTCGGAGGCGGAGATAGCGGCGCAGATAGAGGCACTCGAATCGGCGCGGACCAGCGATGTCGAGAGCGAGCTCGCGTCCTATCGAAACGAGCTGGAGGCGGAGTTCGAGACGCGCATCTCGGAGTTGGAGGCGCAGTCCACCGCCCTGGAGGAGCAACTCTCCGCGGAGCGGGTGGAGCTGCAGGCGCAGGTGGCCCGGGCGCAGGAAGCGGCGAGCACGGCGGAAGCACGCCTCAGCAATCTCGAGCGGGAGCAGCAGGTCGTCGGCCTCTTTCAGGACCAGCTTGCCGGTGCGTACGAGCGCGTCTTTCAGTCACTCCGGGAGGACGACTACGCCGCGGCGCGGGATGCGCTGTCCGGCGTCGACGAGGTCTTCCAGATACCCACCTTTGCCGGTGTCGGCGGAATCCAGGCGCGTCGTGACATTGACCGCCGGATCACGACCACAATTGCCGACCTCATTGACCAGGAAGAACGCTCCGCCGGCCAACAGGCAGCCCTGCAGTCGGAGCTTGCAGAGATTGAGGGCGATGCCATAGCGGTGCGGGAAGAGCTCCTCGCACGGCAACAGGAGGAGATCGGAGCCCTGGAGGATCGGATCGCGGAGTTGACCGCATCCCTTGGGGAGGCTCGCTCCCGGTCCGCTGAGCTCGAAGGCAATGTCACGAGCCTGGAGGACGAGCTGGCGGAGGTCCGGGCTGATCGGAGTGAGGCGGTGGCGGATCGCGCAACCCTGCGTGAGGAGAATGCCACGCTCCGGCAGCAGATCGAGAACTTCGAATCCCGGGTATCCGGCCTTGAGGACCAGGTCGCGGATCTCCGGAATGACCGGGCAACCCTTGCGCAGACCCAGGGCGACCTGGAGCGTGAGCTCGCCCGCGCTCGTGAAAGCATCCGCAACCGCGATGCGGAGCTACGGGAGGCCCGGGCGGCGCTCGCAGCCGGAGATGCGCGCCGTGCCGAAGTCGAGGCGGACCTTGCAACTCTTCAGGAGACGCGGCGGCAGCAATCAGAGCGGATTGCCGAGCTCGAGACAGAAATCGAGGAGGAGTTGCAGAACCCGGAGCGCGTGACGGCGAATACCGGCACCGAGGGGTCGGAGTCCGCGGCACCCAGATCCGATGCGGCCGAGGTAGACGACGTTTGGCAGTTTCGGCGGGAGCTCCTGGGCATCGTGACATCAACCCAGGGCGGCGATCAGCTGGTCGTTCGATCTCTCGTAGCGGGAGGCGCCCGTCAGGGCGACCGCGTCCAGATCCGACGTAGAAGCTCCGACGGTAGCGATACCCTGATCGCCGACGGACGCATTCTGGATGTGGCTTCCGGGCTGGCAACCGTCGAGGTGCTGTCGCTCCACAGCGGGTCCGTACAACGTGCCGACACGGCCTTCGTCCTTCTGCCCGACGGCGCCGCCAACGGGGCCGGCGGAACGGCTAGTTCTGCAGAGTCACCGTAACCAGGTAGGTCCGCGTCGCGCCGTTGACGGCGTGGACGGTGTACTCGAGGGGCTCGGTGAAGTCCTGTACGCTTTCCCCGCCGACCTGTCGCTCTCCCCGTACTGAGACGTACGAACCGTTGGTGGTGAATCGCGGAATCAGCGCAGTGGCGTCCACCGAAGCGGGGAGGGTAAGCGTCACCCCTCCATCTGCGATCCCTCCCCGATATGACCGCGAAAGTGTCGGATTCTCTTCCGGGTTGAAGCTGAAGGAGATCAGATCCCGCGTCGGCACCTGCCGCAGAGAGGCCGTCCCTGCGTAACTTGATGCCTCCGGGTCCACCGGATTGTCGAGGTACCAGCACGACGCCGTACTCGCCGCTGCAATCAACGCGGCCGCCACGAGCCGGAGCACCGTCATCCGAAGCACCGACTGCGGCGTGACACCCCGGTGGCGACGGTGGTGGTGGTGGTGGTGGTGGTGGAACGTCCTGGTGTCCTGTGCACTCGATCCGGTGCGCCTATCTTGCACGGAAACCCCTCGCAGCCGGCAGGCGTGGGCTCACCGGCGCGGAACAATGATATCATGCACAGCGGCTGACGATCCATCTGGTTGCCCTTTCGGCAACCTTATCCAGGGCGCCGGGCTCTTCAAAGAGGTGTGTTGCACCGGGCACTACCTCCATCTCGACCTCTCCGGGAATGCGCGCCCGCGCCTCCTCGTTGAGATCGAGCACCGTGGTATCGGCCCCACCTACAATCAGTATGGTTGGAACGTGTAACCGCTCCAGCGCCTCTCCTGCGAGGTCTGGGCGTCCGCCACGACTGACGACGGAGCAAATTCGGGCAGTGTCCTCACTCTGTGCCCCACCCGCCGCAGCGCGAATTGCCGCGGCGGCACCGGTACTCGCGCCGAAGAGAGTAACCGATTGAGATGCGAGGTCCTCCTGTGACCTGGTCCACGCCAGCACGTCGATGATCCGCCTGGTCAGGAGGTCGATATCGAAGCGCGTTGCATAGCTGCGATCCTCCTCCTCGGTGAGGAGGTCGAAGAGTAGGGTGGCAACGCCGTTGTCGTTCAGGTGATCCGCTACGAAGTTGTTTCGCGGGCTGTGGCGACTCGATCCCGTTCCGTGCACGAACACGGCGAGGGTGCGTGCGCCATCGGGAAGACCTACGTGTCCGGGAAGGGACACCTCGTTCAGTCGAATGTCCACTTCGTGCCTTCGGATTTCCGGCGTGGAGTTACTCATTGCTGCCTCCTATGCGCCAAACGTAGCGCAGGCTCAGGGCTTTCGTGCATAGGCCAAAGTGTGTACCCTCCGAGCCATGAAACGAAACGCACTCGTAGCCCAGTCGGGCGGACCTTCACCCGTCATCAATGCCTCACTCCTTGGCGTGGTAGAGGCGTGCTTCGATTACACGGACCACATCGGCTCGGTCTTCGCCGGCCGTCACGGGGTTGAAGGAGTTCTCAAGGAAGAGCTCATCGACATGAATCATCAGGACCGGGAGGAACTCGCCCTCCTTCGAACCACTCCGGGCTCCGGGGCCGTTGGTACGTGCCGGTACAAGCTGAAGGACGAGGCGTCCGAGGACTTCGACCGCCTTCTCGATGTCTTCGAGGCGCACGACATTGGATACTTCTTCTACATCGGCGGAAACGACTCAATGGATACCGCCCACAAGGTGTCGGATCTGGCGCGGAAGCGCGGATACGACCTGGTGGCGACCGGCGTGCCCAAGACCATCGACAACGATGTAGGGGATCCCGAAATGGATCTGGTCGACCACACCCCGGGTTACGGCAGTACCGCCCGGTACTGGGCCTGCATCACCCAGCTGGCCAATGAAGAGAACCGCGGCATGCGCCCCTCCGAGAGCGTGGTCGTGCTGCAGGCAATGGGGCGCAGCGCCGGCTTCATCCCGGCGGCAGCGCGTCTTGCGGATCCGGACCGCCGGATGCCGATTCAGCTCTACCTTGCGGAGTCCGACCACACCCTCGAGTCTATGCTGGACAACGTGAACCGGGAGCTCAACCGCTCCGGCCGGGTCATTCTGATCGTAAGCGAGGGATTCCAGGTCGGCTCGCTCGGTGAGCGCCACGACGCATTCGGCCACGTTGAGTATGGCGCGAGTCGCAGTACCGTGGCCCAGGAGGTTATCAACTACCTCAACGACCACGGCCTCCACTCCCGTGGCCAGGCGGTGGCCCAGGTACCGGGGATTCTGCAACGGACTACCTCCATCTTCGTTTCGCCGCTGGACCAGGAGGAGGCGTACGGCGTCGGCCGCGCTGCGGTCAACATTGCCATTGAGCACGGAACCGGATACATGTCCACCATTCGACGAAGCTCCAGCTCTCCGTATCGCAGTTACTACGACAGGATCCCCCTGGACGTTGTTGCCAACAACATGAGGCAGCTCCCGCCCCACTGGATCACGAAGGATCAGTTAGACGTGACGGACGACTTCATCCGCTACGCCCGGCCACTCATCGGGAATGAATGGCCCTCCGTGCCGTTGATCGACGGGCGCCAGCGCTTCTCCGAGCTGGATCTCAATCTGGTTCACCAGAAGCTCAAACCCTACGTCCCGACGGGGCACCGATAGGGTGACCCGGCCGCGCACGCGACGAACGGCGGCGGCGCTGTAAGCCCGGGCCTGCGGGTGCAAGAGACGGCAGGACGCAACCCCCGGGCGCCGTTACTGAAAGTCCCGGCTGGTCGGCGTTACCGGCGCCTTGTCGACCCGGGGGCGCCACACCGAGTCGACAATGATGTGCGACACGCCGTCCTCGTTCTGAAATCGGCCGGAGACGCCGAGAAACGAGCTGGTGATGATGAGACTGCGATACTCCTCGAAGGTCTTCTTCCAGACAATGAGATTCACAAAGCCGGTCTCGTCCTCCATGGTCATGAAGACCGTGCCGCTTGCGGTTGCGGGGCGCTGCCGGCAGATCACCACGCCGGCGTAGGAGACGCGGCGTCCGTCCGCCGTGTCATTCAGCCGCCTGGCATCGGGAAGACCGCGCTTCGAGAGCGCCTCCCGGTAGGCCTCCAGGGGGTGCCCCTCGGTGCTGTGCCGGGTGGTGCCGTAGTCCCAGGCAACGCTCTCGAACTCGTTGAGCTCGGGGAAATCGGGATGCTTCTGAGCGTCCTCGAAGGCGTCCAGATCGCCGACGGGAAGTTGCGCATGGGCCCTCGTGCGCTTTCCCAGGACCTTCCACAGCGCATCCCGCCGCCCCACACCGAAGCCGCGGAGGGCTCCCGCCCGGGCCAGAGTCTCCAGAACATCGCTGTCCAGGCGGCTCCTCCGTACGAACGTCCGGAGAGCCCGCCCGGAATCCGCCTCCTCATCCGTCCCCGCGCCCGAACCCGCCGCCGTGCCAGTGTCCGCCCCGGCCCGCGCCGCCGCAATGCGCTCGAAGTCGACGCGGCTGATGCCGCGGACGTAGCGGAGACCCATACGAATGGCGAAGGGTGGGGCGGGGGCATTCAGTGACTCGCCGTGACGCCTGTGACCCGGACCTGTGTGACCGGCACCCGCACCGGCACCCGCCCCCACACCGCCGCCCGCCCGATCACTCCCGGCGGGGGCCCCGGCCGCGGCGCGGGCCCCCGACACCCCCGCGGCCTCCAGCGTGCACTCCCAGGCGCTGTACCGCACATCCACGGGGCGCACCTCCACCCCGTGACGCTTGGCATCCTCCACAATGGTGGAGGGGGCGTAGAAGCCCATGGGCCAGGCGTTAAGGAGGGCACAGGCAAAGACCTCGGGGTAGTGATGCTTCACCCACGCCGTGGACCAGGCAATGAGGGCAAAGCTCGCAGCGTGGCTCTCGGGAAAGCCGTAGTCGCCGAAGCCGCGGATCTGGTCGAAGACGCGCTCGGCAAACTCCCCGGCAATGCCCTTTGCCACCATCCGGGAGATAAGCTTCTCCTTATGCTGCTCGATCCGCCCGCTCTTGCGCCACGCCGCCATGTCCCGGCGCAGTTGATCCGCCTCGCCGGGGGTGTAATCCGCCGCCACGACGGCGAGCTTCATGACCTGCTCCTGGAAGAGGGGAACGCCGAGGGTCTTCTCCAGAACGGGGCGCAGACTCTCGTGGGGATAGATGATCGGCTCCTCGCCGTTGCGCCGGGCCAGGTAGGGGTGAACCATGCCGCCGGTAATGGGTCCCGGCCGCACAATGCTCACCTCGATCACCAGGTCGTAGAAGCGCCGCGGTTTGAGCCGCGGGAGCATGGCCATCTGGGCGCGGCTCTCGATCTGGAAGACCCCCACCGTGTCGGCCCGGGAGATCATCTGAAAGACCGCGGGGTCGTGGGCGGGGATGGTCGCCATGCCCAGGGTGGCGCCGTAGTGCTGCTGCAGGAGCCGGAAGGCAATGTCGAGATGCGTCAGCGCTCCGAGCCCCAGCAGATCGACCTTGAAGAGGTTCATGTGCTCAATGTCGTACTTGTCCCACTGCACCACGGTCCGGTCCGGCATGGTCGCATTCTCCACCGGCACCAGGTGCGAGACCGGATCGCTTCCCAGGAGAAAGCCGCCTGGGTGAATGGAGAGGTGCCGCGGGAAGTCCAGAATCTCATTCACTCTGTCGATGAACACGGCCACCCGCGGATTGTCCGGATCGAGGCCGCCCTCATCCAGGATCTCCCCCACGTCGGCGGAACTCCGCGAGGTCAGCCGTGAGCATCGATCCAGGGTAGTTTCAGGAAAGCCCAGGACCTTTCCCACCTCCCGGATTGCCGACTTGCGCCGGTACCGGATGATGTTGGCCACCATGGCGGCGTGGGAGCGGCCGTATTTGCGGTACATGTGCTGAATGACCTCTTCCCGCCGGTTGTGCTCAATGTCCAGATCGATGTCGGGCGGTTCCGCCCGCTCCTTCGAGAGGAAGCGCTCGAAGAGGAGGTCCATGCGCACGGGATCCACGGCGGTGATGCCCAGGCAGTAGCACACCGCGGAGTTCGCCGCGGAGCCGCGACCCTGACAGAGGATGCCCTTCTCCCGGCAGTACTCGACGATCTCCCACATGGTGAGGAAGTAGCCGCAGTAGTCGAGATGATCGATGATATCGAGTTCCCGCTCGAGCTGCCGCCGGACGTCGGCGGGAATGCCCGAGGAATAGCGCTTCCGGGCGCCTGCGAAGGTGAGGTGGCGCAGCCACTCCGCCGTGCTGTACCCCGCCGGGAGGGATTCCGAAGGGTAGCGGTACTCGATCTCGCCGAGAGAAAAGGTGCACTGCTCGGCGATCTCCAGGGTGCGTGCGGTCAGGGCGGGGTGGTCGCCGTAGCGGCGCCGGAAATCGGCGGGCTCGGGCAGGGCAAAGCGGTCGTTCGGGGTGAGAAGCGTCCCCGCCCGTTCCAGGGTTGTATTGTTTTTGATACATGTTAAGACATCCTGGAGCGGCTTCCGGGATGAATGGTGGTAGAGCACCTCCGGCGCCGCAACCTGGGGGAGCTCGTTTGCCGCCGCCAGACGGCGCAGGTCCTCCTCCCGGGGCACCTCCCGGTGCACGTAGTGGCGGGAGAGTCCGGCGTAGAGGCGCCCCGGGAAGGCCGCCTTCAGCGCCGGAATCGGCGCCTCCGCGGGAGTGCAGCGGCGATTGTCCACCAGAATGGCAATGAGACCGGGGGAGAACTCCCGGATCTCCTCCCAGCTGACCGAGCTGAAGCCCTTGGGATTGCGAAGTCGTCCCCGGGTAATGAGCTGACAGAGGTGAATGTATCCGGTGTGATCGGTCACCAGAAGGACGACGGAAGAGCCGTCGTCGACGGTGATCTGGGCGCCGTGGATCACCTTCACGCCGTGCTCCAGGCCGGAGAGGTGCGTCGCCACGGCGCCGTAGAGGCCGTCACGGTCGGTCACGGCGATGGCCGACAGGCCGAGCTCCGCCGCCCGTCTGACCAGCTCTTCCGGGTGGCTGGCCCCTTCGGTGAAGGAGTAATTGCTCTTACACCACAGCGGCACGTAGGACATGGCGCTACTCGACCACTCCCTGAATCATCCAGACGTCCGCCCGGACATCGTGATAGACCCAGAGCAGCTCACCGTTCACCTCCGCGTAGTAGTACTCCCGCCGGTGCTCGCCGCCGCCGCTGTGGCGCCACCACCCCTGGTCGAGGATGTACGGTCCCGCCCGAAACTGCGGCGCCTTCACCAGCTGCACCGGCTCCCGAAGGATGCGCCGAACGACCTTGGGGAGCGCGCCGGCGCCCGGGGCGGCCATCCCGGCGCCCTGGGAAAGGTCCTCGAAACGCCGCCAGGTGAAGCGCTCTTCCGGCAGGTGGGCATCCACTATCTCGGCGGCACGGACGGCGTCCTCTCCCAGCTCGGCGCGAAGGGCGGCAACGGCCTTGTTTCCCGCCTCCAGATTGCGGGAGGGGTGCAGTGCGAAGAGCTCCCCCGCTTCGAGGTCCAGCACGACCGGCTCCGGTTCGAGCGCTACTTCCACAACGCCCGCGGATATGGACAGACCTTCCAGGCGAAGTGAGAGCAGGCGCATGAGGGTCTTTCGCTCCTGCGTGGGTCGCGCCGGACGCACCCCCGTCTCCAGGAGCGCACCGTCTTCAAAGCGGAAGGAGATGGCCAGCCGCCGCACCGCCCCGGACTGCGCTTCCAGGTGGTCCACCACGGCGCCGAGCAGCTCTTCCAGGGTGTGCAGGAGCTGTTCCCGGGTGAATAGGGGGGTCTGAAACTTCTTTTCGAAGCGCAGATCGGTGATCTCTTCCGCAGGCTGAAGAGGAACCGCATCGTCCGTCGTTGCGAATTGGTGCACCTCAAAGGCAACATCTCCGAGCTTCCGCCGGACCTGATTGCCCGAGAGCTCGCGAAAGCCACCAACCGTGGTGACGCCCAGGTCTTCGAGGCGCGCATGGCTTCGCGGGTCCAGTGGAAGCACGCCGATCGATGCCTGAGCAACGGCTCGCTCCTCCTGCTCCCGTCTGGAGAACATCCGCACACCCCTGGAAATCCTGGCGCCGATGTAGGTGCCGAAACGGCTGTGTCCGACGGCGACGGTGGCAAAGAAGCCGATCTCTCTGAGGGCTGCGCGAAGTGCACGCACCCACTCCGAGCGACTCGGAAAGAGCCGCTCCATCCCGCGAATGCTCACCCAGAAGCTCTGGGGATCGAAGGAAGCGTGCTCCACCTCGGGACTGAAGTGCTGCAGCGCCGAGATGATGCTCGCCACACCCTCCTGTAGCTCCTCCGGAGCGACTGTGCCCGCCTGCAGCGTGGACACCACCGAAAGAGCGGTAGCGTAGCGCATGCCCCGGCGGATACCCCGATCCGCAGCGCTGCTGTTCACCGCCACGACCCATCCGAGGGGCTTGTCCACATCCACCACGACGGCGGGCACACTCCGCCACTCCGGGTGCTCACACAGCAGGAGTTGCAGGGTGAAGGAGGGTATCTCAACGCAGGCCAGCCAGGCTTCGGTAACGCGCTTCATGAATCCACCCGGGACCGTTTCGTTTATCCTTGGTTGCCTGCGCTTCGTAGCGAACCATCTGTGCCGAAAGGCGCACCCGCCGCGGCTCCAGACGCACCGATACCATGGAGCCGAGACCGCCGGAAGCGGTCGCCGTCAATGCCACCACGGCGGTGCTGTAGTACTGCGAAAGACCGACCAGCCGCCCCTGATACGCCGCGGGGACCGTGCAATTTCTTCCAAGGTCGATGATGACGAGCCTGAAGGCGCCGGAACGTACCAGCACCTCGGCGCTCCGGAACGCTTCGCGGCCGTTTCCCGCGAAAACCACCGGGAGCGCCGGCAGTGCAACGCCGTTGTCGGCAAGGTCCGGCGGATAGAAGGTATCCGGATGGGCGGTTACCCACGCGGCGGGCTCGCCGCGAATCTGAGCTTCCCGTATGAGAGAGGTCGCAAGGGAGAGACCCCCTTGAGACCCGGTAACCTCCGCAAGCTTGCCGGAGAGGTAGCGAAGATTCCAGCGGCTCTGCGCGCCGTCACTGGACCGCGGATACTGCGCCGATTCACCTTCGATATCCGCCCGATCTGTATTCTCGAGATGGGAGGCCGGAACAACCGACAAGTTGCGAAGATTCACCCTCGTACCCTCCGGAGTGATACTACTATACACCTGTATAGCAATCAAGCAAGCACGCCGAATTGAGAACTGCTTTGTCAGGTGGTTGATACCCGGCGGATTCTCAAGGACAATCCCGCAACAGGGAGTACGCACCACCGATCATGAAACCGCGCGCCATGCAGCAGTTGCTCGTTGCCGGACTCATCGTTTTGTTCACCATGCTTTTCGGCACGGTCGGGTACATCGTCATTGAAGGCTGGAGTTTCTCGGACGCCTTCTACATGACAATCCTGTCCATCAGCACGACGGGATTCCAGGAGGTACACCCGCTGTCCGAGGCGGGCAAGATCCTCACTATCATCGTCATCATTGTCGGTCTTGTCTCACTGGCGTACTTCGGAGGCCGACTCGTCCAGGTCCTGATCGAAAACTACCTCTTACGAAGGAGGCGACGGATGGACGCAAAGCTCCGTCGATTGAAGAACCACTACATCGTGTGCGGCTTCGGCCGCATGGGGCGAAACATCTGCCAGGACCTTCTGGAGGCCGACGAGCGCTTCGTCGTGATCGAGAAGGACCAGGCGTACACACAGCAACTCGAAGACGCCGGCTATCTCTACGTACTCGGAGACGCCGCCTCCGACGAAATCCTCACGAAAGCGGGCATCCAGCAGGCAAATGGTCTCATCGCCGTCGTCTCCAGTGATGCGGAAAACATCTACACAACTCTCTCTGCGAAGAGTCTCAACCCGAACATAAAGGTAGTTGCTCGCGCCCTGCAGGACGAGAGCGAGCCCAAGCTCAAGAAGGCCGGGGCGGATCGCGTCATCAAGCCGTACGAGCTCGTGGGCCACCGCATGGCGCAGCTCGTTCTGCGCCCCGGGATTGAGGAGTTCATCGACACGGTGGTGCGCCGCGGCGGGAAGAGCATCATGATGGAGGAGATCGCGGTAGAGCCGGCCTCCTGCCTGGTGGGACAAAGCCTGCGGGAGTCACCCATTCGTAAGGAGCTGAACATCATCATTGTCGTGATCCACCGTGCCGACGGCGAGCTCATCTACAACCCGGCGCCGGACGTCCACATTGAGGCGCAGGACCGCATGATCGCCATCGGCGACCGGGAACAGCTGGAGCAGTTTGCGAGCCTCTGCACGGAGTGCTGATCGGAGAGCACCTCTGCGTATCGGAATTCTCTCGGACATCCACGTCGACCAGAACCGCGGGCGCACCAACGAGGTAGTCGACGCACTGATCAACACCGTTCGACACAATCGTCCGGACGCGTTCATCTGCGCCGGGGACGTCTCCAATGACTACACGGAGAGTCTCGCCGTTCTCGAAGAGTTGCGGAGCTCTACGGGGGTACCGGTCTTCTTTGTCCCGGGAAATCACGACCTCTGGAACAAGCATCATGCACACCTCGACGCCTGGCAGATCCACGAGAAGCTCCGCGAGTTCACCGGCACGCTATCGCAGCGGATCGTGGAGCTCGAGGGAGAGTGGGTGCTTGTCGGTGAGACGGGGTGGTACGACTTCTCTTTGGGAAGCGACGACTACTCAGAGGCGGAGTTCGAGCGCATGGAGATAGAGGGCCGGGTCTGGCAGGACAAGCTCTTCGCCCGGTGGGACATGCCGACCCGTGAGGTGCACCGGGTATTCCTGGAGCGGCTTCGGGAGCGCCTCGTCCAGGCGCGGGAGCTCGCGGGCACCACCCGACACGGATCGAAGATCATCATGGTAACTCACGCCGTACCGGTTCGCGACTTCGCCGTTCCCTTCCGTCCGGAACTCTGGCGCTACCTCAACGCCTTTCTCGGTAGCCGGGAGTACGGCGAAGCGGCAACCGAGTTCGGCGTGGCGATCTCTGTCTGCGGTCACGTCCACTTCCGCCGGGAGGCGCGCCACCGCCCGACGCGCTTCATCTGCAACTGCCTGGGCTACCGCCACGAGTGGCGCGGCAACGACAACGCCTTCATTGAGGTTTCCCGGGCGTACCGGGAGATCACGCTGCACTGAACGGGACCGGTCACTTCCGCGGGTTGAACGAGGATGCCCTGGACAGCTTCTCGTAGAGCTCCTTCTCCTCCGCGCTCGGGGATGAGGGGACGGCGATCTTCACGACCGCGTAGAGGTCTCCGCGCTCACTCTTGCTCTTGCGCATGCCCTTGCCGCGAAGGCGGAAGCGCTTGCCGCTCTGAGTGCCGGCGGGCACGGTGATGGATGCGGTGCCTTCGACGATCGGGACCTCCACCTTCGCGCCCAGAACAGCCTCCGCGGGCGTAATCGGCACATCCACCTCCAGATCGGAGCCCTTCACACGGAAGCGCGGGTGAGGCTGGATCCGGATGGTCAGATAGAGGTCACCCGCCTGACCACCGGGCCCGATTGCACCGCCCTGACCGGAGAGGCGCAACTTCTGGCCGTCGGTAATGCCCGGCGGAATGGTTACCTCAATGTTCTTCCGGCGGCCCCCGGGCGCGCCGGGTTCCTGCTGCTGCAGGGTGATGGTCTTCTTCCCGCCGTGGTAGGCGTCCTCCAGCGGAATGGACACTTCTGCCTGCACGTCCTCGGCGCCCCTCCGCGCGGCGCCCTCGGGCCCCGCGCCGGGGCGCCCGGCGGCACCACCGAAGGCGCCCCCGAAGAGACTGTCGAAGAAGTCGCTGAAGCCACTGCCTCCACGCTCATCGCCGCCGCCGCCAAAGATGTCGAAGCCGCGAAAGATGTCACTGAACCCGCCGAAGCCACCGGTTCCGGTCCCGGTCCCGGTTCCGCCGCCGGAGCGGCCGAATCCGAAATTCTCCCATCCCGGGGGCGGGGTGAAGTCTTCGCCCGCCTGCCAGTTGTGGCCGAGGGCGTCGTACTTCTTCCGCTTATCCGGATCCTTGAGGACCTCGTAGGCCTCATTGATTTCCTTGAACTTCGTCTCCGCCTCTTTGCCCTTGTTTACGTCCGGATGGTACTTCCGGGCCAGCTTTCGATACGCGTTATGGATGTCCTGCTGGGAGGCCTTGCGGTCCACTCCCAGTGTCTCGTAGTAGTCCTGGTATTTCACTGCCATAGCTCCCCCTTATCATACTACCGACGGCGTCAAGCGAAAACCGGTAGAGCCCACCAGGTGTGAGTTGCAAGCGCGGGGATTGTGTACTAATCTGAAGCGAATATGGCGACACAAGACAGCGTCGGACGTTCCGACTCGGGAATGCGCCGGCGCACGATTGCGGTGGGCTCCGGCAAGGGAGGGGTCGGAAAATCCACTACCGCGGTCAATCTGGCGCTGTACTACGCTCGCCTGGGACACCGCGTTGGTCTTTTTGACCTTGATCCCCTCTCGAACATAGCAACGATCCTCGACGTCGATGAGAAATCCCTGGAAGAGGTCTCTCATGAGCCTCCCACGGCCTCCTCGGTTCTGGATGACTACGCTCTGGCCGTGACCGATACCATGGATCTTCTCTTTCCTCATGCAAAGCTCGACGCCGAGGAGCGCCGGCGGCTGCAGGAGGGCTTCCTCAACCACCTGGCGCCGCAGGCGGCGGACCGGTACGACCTGGTGATCCTCGACATGCCGGCGGGGATCAACACGGAGGAGAACCTCGGCTTCCTGCCATACGTCGGGCATCTCCTGGTGGTGGTCCAGCCCGAGCCGACCTCACACGTGTCGGCGGGAGGCTACATCAAGGCGGCCATGGAGATCGCCCCGTCGTTGCGGATCCACATCTGGCACAACCGGTATTCCCGGGAGATCGGCGCGGCCTTCGATCCCCGCAACGTTGTGGGCAACTACAACCGCTACGTCGAAGAGGACCTCAAGATCGATGAGCGCGCCGCCGCGACGATCGGGCAGATCGCCTTCGTTCCGCGCGACCCCGCTCTCGACCTCCTCGCCTCGAGCGGGTCGCTCCTCCTTGCCGGGCAGCACCAGATGCTCGGCGTCGCGCAGTACCTTCAGGAGATCCTGATTCCACCTCTGCCGCCGGCACTGGGAGTCGGAGAGAATACGGCGCGGATCATTCGCGGCTACATTGAGCACAACCCCCGGATCTCTGATATCGATGCTTACTGTTCAGCCGTCGTGGAGTACGTCGTAACGCTGGTTTCACTGCGCGTAGCCAACCATGGGTTGACGCGTCTCTCGCCGGAAACATCGATCCTGACGGACACGCAGCAAAAGGGGCTCCGAAGCTACGTAGCCCGGTTGGCGAAGGATCCTATTCGAAGGGCTGTTCTGGAGCTGATCGACGTGATCAACCGGGCAATTGAGGAGGCCTCCGCGCAGACGAGCCTGTTCGGTCACGCCGGAAGCAGGAGCTGGATCGAGCAGGTTGACCAGAAGGCGCGGACCCTCCTGACAAGGGCGGCGAAGTCCCCGGAGGCGCAACGCCACGAGGTGCACCAGGCCCTGGCGGTGCTGCTCTTCAATCTGGGCATGCACAAGCTCCTGGTTTCGGAGCGGGTCCGTAATCTGATCTACGACTTCATCCCGACCCGATCCAACGAGGACGGCAGCCTGATCCGCGACCGGAAGCGGCAGATCCGCGCCCTGGTTCAGCGGGACAGCGACTATCATCGGCGGTTCTATCACCTCGTGAGGAGCATGTTTCCCCTGGTGACCCGCCAGGTCGGGGAGCTCTCGCGCCTGGAAGGATATGATCGCTTCCTTCTGCGGGACGGAGATGGGCGGCCCAACAGCGAGGCCTACGTCAAGCTCCTCACCAAGTTTGCCCACAACAGCCTCAATGCCGGCCTGGGAGTTCTCGTCGGTCTTACTCACTCACCGGCGACACGGGCAATCGCCGACGGCGCGCGGGCGCTTCTTGTCCGTATGGAGCGGGAGAGTCCGGGTGTCCTTCGCGCCGTGGGATAACATTCCGGGCCGAAAGGGCTACGGAACGGGATGAACTAGCGGGGCGAAGTCGGGTATAATCCCGGTGCGGAGGGGAACGAAGCGGAATGCCTCAGGAACAGGAGATACAGTCTCAGCTCGAGGGCATTCAGAACTGGATCAACGTCTCTTTCAAGAAGAGCCTCCTGGCGGGTTTCAACCAGGCGCTCGACACGGATGAGACAGTCCAGGATGTGCTTGAGGGTTTCTACCGCAGCCGGGCAATCGCCGCCGCGGGGTCCGGCGCCCCGGGTGTCCTCTCCATAACGGATCGACGCCTCATGTTCCTCCATAACGGAGGAAACGGGGGTGTCTCCGAGGTTCTGCCCTTCGAGATCATCCTGGCGGTTCACGCGAAGCGCGGCGACTCCTCGCTGCGTCTCACCGTAACCCACCGGGACGGTGAGAGCGTTCTCACCTCGACGCGCCGCGGTGACGGCGCGGAATCCTTCCTGGCTACACTGAAGCGCGTTCTCGGCGCGGACATCGTCTCCATTACGGACGCGCGAAGCCGCAAGAACGGCGACGCCGGAGAGAAACTCTCCCGCCTGAAGGTGCTGCACGATGCCGCCCGGGAGATGATCGTCACCCTCAACGCCTACCGGAAGTTCAACAACGAACCCACCTTCCTGCAACAACTGATCGACGATCTCCTCCTGGTCACCTACCACGCCGTCAGCAGCCTTCGCACCGTAGGTGAAGAGCCGCGGCTTTTCATGCTCATGGTCCTCATGTACCTGCGCCGCGGCCTTATCAGCGACCAGGAGATCATCAAGGACCTCTTCCGCTTCGACACTCTTCCGCTGAAGCATCGCCGGGAGATCCTGAGCCACTGGGATCTCTTTGCAAACGAGATTCAGAAGATGCGCAGCTCCTCGAAGCGCCAGTCCCTGAAGTCCCTTGTCTATTTGAAGCGCCGCGACCAGGAGAACGGCACGCACCACTTCCATGAGGTTGCTGCGGCCTTCCTGGGCTACTCCCGGCAGATTCTCGACCCGGAGGGTTCCGCCGGGCAGAACACTACGCTGGAACAGATCGAGAAGCTGATCTTCGGCGAGGAGGGCGCTCCGGACGCCGCCCAGGCGGCGCGGGTGGGTGAAAACCAGGCAAAGGCGCGGGCCACCACCCCGGCGCCGGACGAGGAAACTCTCGAAGAGGTCCTCACGGATATGCATCAGCTCATCGGCATGCAGAACGTGAAGCAGCAGGTCGAGACCTTCGTGAACCTCCTCAAGATTCATCGGGAGCGGGAGCGCCGCAATCTTCCGATCACGCCGTTCTCCAAGCACGCGGTCTTCTACGGTCCCCCAGGAACCGGCAAGACCACCATTGCCCGATACCTCGGCCGCGTGTACAAGGCCATGGGCCTCCTTGCGGAGGGTCACATGGTGGAGACCGATCGCGCCGGGCTTGTTGCCGGCTATGTCGGCCAGACCGCCATTCAGGTCGATCAGACGGTCCAGCAGGCCCTGGACGGAGTGCTTTTCATCGACGAGGCGTACACCCTGAGCCCGCCCGGCGGGGGCTCCGATTTCGGCCAGGAGGCCATCGACACCCTTCTGAAGCGCATGGAAGACTACCGGGACCGCCTCGTCGTCATTGTGGCGGGCTACCCGGATGAGATGCGCGCCTTCATCGACAGCAATCCCGGGCTGAAGTCGCGGTTCAGCCGCTACTTCTACTTCGATCACTACGCCCCGGAGGAACTCATGGGGATCTTCGACCTCTTCGCCGGCGGCGCTTCCCTCGATCTCACCCATCCGGCTCGGCGTCAGGTTCTGAACCTGATCCGGCGGCTTCACGCCGAACGGGATCGGAGTTTCGGAAACGGCCGGGTTGTGCGAAACTTGTTCGAACGAATAATCGAGAAGCAGGCGAATCGCATATCCGGGTTGACGGTGTTGACCGATGAGGTGTTGTGCTCCATAACGAAGCACGACATCCCGTCGTACGAAGAGTTCACGCCCTAGCACCGCCGCCCAAGGCACGCCGACGTACGTACGGTAATCACTGCAAGGAGAGAGATTTGGAAAAGGCTACTGTTCTGTCCATGTTGCAACACGCCGCCGAGACCTTTACGGATGTCCCGTACGTCTGGAACAAGACCGATGCCGGCTGGCAACCGCTTACGTTCGCCGAGGTTCAGGAGGCGTCACGCGCCGTGGCGGCGACCCTGCTGAATCGCGGATTCAAGCCCGACTCGAAGATGGTCATTCTCAGTGAGGGTCGGCAGGAGTGGGTTGTTTCGGAGTTCGCCGCCCTCTACGCCGGCGGGATCTCGGTTCCACTCTCCATCAAGCTCCAGGCGGAGGAGATTCCCTACCGGGTGAACCACTCCGAGGCCGAAATCATCGTGGCGTCCAGAAACACGCTGCCGAAGGTGCTCGAGGTGTGGCAGAAGTTCGAGGGCACTCCCACCGTGCTCTTCCTCGATCAGATCGATGCGTTGCCGGAGGGTGCGGCGACTCTGAAGGAGCAGGGACGCATCATCGACTATGCGAGTGTGCTCAAGGAGGGTCGGGGCCGGCTGGAGGAGATGTCCGATCGCCTCCGGAAGATCGAGGAATCCCTCGACCAGGATGACGTGGTCACCATCTCCTACACTTCCGGAACGACGGGTAATCCGAAGGGCATCATGCTGACGCACCGTAACTACTTCGCGAACTGCCGCGACTCCGTGGAGATCTTCCAGGTGCCCTTCGGATACAAGACGCTCCTCATTCTTCCGTGCGACCACTCCTTCGCCCACACCGTCGGACTCTACGCGGCGTTGTTGCGAGGCATCTCCATCTATTTCGTAGATGCCCGGGGCGGCTCCATGGCAACCCTGCGAAATATCCCCATCAACCTCAAGGAGGCGAATCCCGTCTTCCTGCTGACGGTGCCCGCCCTTACGGGGAACTTCATGAAGAAGATCCGCGGCGCAATCGAGGAGAAGGGGGGCTTCGTCGAGCGCCTCTTTACCAGGGGCGTCGAAGCGGGAATCGCCTACCACGGCGACGGCTATCACAGGCCGCCCTTCGGCGTTCGCCTCCGGAACTGGCTCCCCTACAAGCTCGCCGACGCGGTTGTATTCCGGAAGGTGCGTGAGACCTTCGGAAAGGACATTGAGTTCTGCGTGGGCGGCGGAGCGCTCCTCGACATCCGCCAGCAGGAGTTCTTCAAGGCGATCGGCGTGCCCATCTACCAGGGCTACGGCCTCACCGAGGCGGCGCCCGTCATCTCCTCCAACACCGGCTTCGCCCACAAGATGGGTTCCTCCGGCAAGATCCTGCCGACGGTTAACTGCCGCATCGTGAGGGAAGACGGGACCGAGGCGGAGACCGGCGAGACCGGGCAGATCGTCATTCAGGGCGACAACGTCATGAAGGGGTACTTCAAGAACCCCGAGGCGACGGCCGAGACCATCAAGGACGGATGGCTCTACACCGGGGATCGCGGCTACATGGACGAGGACGGCTTTCTCAACGTCGTCGGCCGGGAGAAGGCGCTCCTGATCTCACCGGATGGAGAGAAGTACTCCCCTGAAGAGATCGAGGAGGCCATCGTCAACACCTCCCGCCTCATCGAGCAGGCGCTCGTCTACAACGACCACAACCGCTTCACCGGGGCGCTCGTAACCCTGAACAAGGAAGCGGTCCAGCAGGCCATTGAGTCGAAGAAGCTCTCCACCGCCGGGGAGGTCCTCGACGAGCTGCGCAGCTCCTTCTACGCCTTCAAGAATGAGGATACCTACCGCAAGCGCTTCCCGGAGCAGTGGATTCCCGCGACCTTCCAGATCGCGGAAGAGCACTTCACCGAAGAGAACAAGATGATCAACTCCAGCATGAAGATGGTACGCTTCCGCGTCGTCGAAGCGCACCAGCATCTCCTTGACCGGATGTTCGCGGAGGGCGGCCCCGACCACAAGAACGACAAGAACCTGGAGGCGGTGCGCAACCTTTTTGGTGTGAAGTAGCGGCGCCACGGCTCAGGACGCGGCCCGCCGGTCCTGAGCCGATCGAGCCCCTGTCAAACGAAGGAGCTTTTCGGTACCGACGCCGTCTCCACCAGGGGACGGCCGGTCCGGCCGTGCTCGACCGCCACGATCTCACTCACAATGCTCAGGGCAATGTGCTCGGGTTCCTTCCCCCCCAGATCAAGGCCGACCGGGGTGTGAATCGGCGGAAGCACCGAGAGGTCCACGCCGGCCTCTCGCGCCCGGTCGAGCCGCTCGGCCCGACGCTGAGGCTTGCCGACCGCGCCGATGTAGGCGACATCCGGATAGATGCAGAGGGTGTGCAGCAGGTCGTCCTCGAAGCGCGGCTCGTGGTTCAGGGACACAACTGCGGTCCGAGAGTCCGGCCTGTAGCGCTCGAGCACCTGATGCGGCCATCCCGTAACGACCTCGTCGGCGTCGGGGAAGCGGCTTGCCCGGGCGTAGTCGGCGCGCGGGTCCGAAACGATCGTGCGGAAGCCCATGACCCCGGCAAGCCGGCTGAGGGGTGCGGCAATGTCGTGTGCGCCGAAGATCAACAGGTACCGGGGCGGAAGCATCGGCTCCGCCAGGGCAATCCGGCCTTCCCCGAGATCGAGCGTCGTGGCGGCCACAATAGAGTCCAGGACATCCCTGTTCTTCTCGATTTCCGGCGGCACGCCGCCGGCGCCTGCTGAGTGGAACTCACCGGTCGTGACTGACTCCGCGCTCCCCGACATTGCGGTCCCGGATCTGTCGACCCATCCGTGCCACACATCGGGATCCCGAGGCGATCCGGGGGTACAGATCGTCAGGTTGACCCGGGCCACCTCGGGCTGAAGGAAGGCGGCCAGCTCCGGCGTCAGAGGCTCCACTAAGACATCGATGGCTCCCTCGCAGTTGAGGCCGACGTCGAGATCCGCATCCTCCACCTGGTCGTAGTGGAGCATCTGCGCCCTGCCGGAGGCAATGACCGACCTGGCGCTCTCCCGCACGTCCGTCTCCACGCAACCGCCGCTCACGGCGCCGTGGAAGTCCTCCTCGGTGGCGACCATCCGCGCCCCGAGCGGTTCGCTGGAGGATCCGAATATGCGCACGATCGTTGCGACCGCCGTCGGTCGCCCCTGGGCCACCCAGGCGGCGCCGCGCTTGAGTACTTCGTCCCGAATCATTGTCTCACTCCGTCAGTTGCAGGGTCCGTTCTAGAATTCGTCAATCCGCGAGGTCGAGTACCTGGAGTACGTGATCGATTTCGGTCAATTGCGTCCGTATCCGCTCCCGCTGCGCCGGCGAGATCTCCTCTTTCCGTCGCACAAGCACCTGCAGAAGGCGGCTCACGTTGTCAATCGCCGCGTCCGTGTGGAGGTCGTTGTCCATCTCGGCGGTGAAGAGGGGCGTGATCTCAGAAACGAGCTGGTCGATCGACGCGGTATCGGCGCGGGAGACGCCCCGCTGCGCCGCGGCGCTGCCGTCCTCCCGGCTACCCCGGGCGCCGGTTGTGTCACCGGCGGTTGCCGCACCGCCGGCACCGGCTGCGGCGTCTGCACCGCCCGCGCCACGGCGTCGCCGGTCCGGGTCCGCCCCGACGAGCGCGGCGGTCCGCTCCCGGAGCGTCTGCAGCACCCCGCCGGCGCGATCGAGGGTTTCGTTGGTGAGGTTTCCCTTCCGCCGATAGTACCCGTAGAGCAGGAAGAAGCGAATCTCCGTACCGCTGCGCCCCGCCGAGACGAGATTCTCAGGGTAGACGACGTTTCCCTTGGACTTGGACATCTTCTGGTTGTCGACGAAGAGGTGCTCACCGTGGAGCCAGTAGTGGGCGAGCTCCGTTCCGCTGACCCCCTCGACGACGGCCCTGTTGTAGTCGTGGTGGCGGTAGACGTTGTCGATGCCGCCGCAGTGGATGTCCAGCTCATAGCCCATGTGCTTGGTGATCATGGCCGGGTCCTGGACATTCCACGCCGGCCGCCCGCGGCCGATCTTTGTATCCCAGGAGTTCTGTCCCTCCCGGTGACCGTGCCAGAGGATGAAGTCTCCCAGGTTCCAGCGCTGTCCCGGATAGGTGTCCCGGGAGAAGCGATAGCGCTTCTTGGGCCATCGTGACATGTCCAGGCCGTACACCGCGCCGAAGGTGGGATGGCTCAGGGCGTCGTAGTAGACGTTCCCGTCGTGCCAGTAGGCGTGGCCGTTCTCGATCAGCCGGGCAATGAGCTCCGCCGCCTGGTCGACACTGGTGGTGGAGCGCGGGATCGGCTCAGGCAGTTTCAGCTTCAAGAGCTTCCCGTCGCTGAGAAAGGTCTGTGCGTTGGGTTCGGTCAGATCGCTCAGGGAGACACTCTTCTCTTCGCTTTCCGTGATCGCCTTGTCCTCGAGATCGGTGAAGTTGATCATGCGGTGCACATCGAAGCCGCGGTACTCCAGATAGCGCTGCAGCACGTCCTCGAACACGAAGGTTCGATAGTTTCCGAGATGCGGCCGCCGGTAGATCGAGGGGCCGCAGGTGAAGATCCTCACCGTGCCGGGCTCCCGCTCGCGAAAGACCTCCTTCCGCCTGGTCATGGTGTTGTAGAAGACAATGCGTTGCTCAGCGGGCGTTTCCATGTACTTCCTCCCTGGTACGTCCCCATAACTTGACGAAAACACGGGCGCCTGACAAGAACAAGACGACCCGGCCCCGAGTTCCCAGGGCGCCGCCGGGATCGCGCGTCCCTCCCGGGGCGCGGCGCAGAGCGGATTCTCGCAGTGACACCGCCGCGTGACGCCGGTGCCGCCGTATGGTATGTTCCATCAGTAACTGGGGGAGCGAGAATCCTATGACACTACTCCACGCCGCCGATCTTCATCTGCGCGCCGAAGGCCCGGAACGCGACTACGGTCTCGCGGTCCTCGATGAGATTATCGAGACCGCCCGACAGGAACAGGTCCGCCTGCTTCTCTTTGCCGGGGATCTCTTCGACAGTTATGACGATGCCGAAGCTCTCCGCTCCGTCGTGGCGGACAAGCTCGAGGCCCTTCCGCATGAGACCGCGGCGTACCTCCTTCCCGGAAATCACGAGGTCCTCCGCGCCGGACAGCGGCGCTTCGACCGCCTTGAGTTCGGCCGCATGGCCGTCGCCGGGGAGACTCCCTTCTCGCTCACTCGTGCAGGCGAGATCGAGCTGCTCTTCGTGCCGCATCAGGGAGGATACGGCGGCTACACGGAGTGGGAGGTTCCTGCAAAGGAGGCGCGACGGCGCGTCGTGGCCGCCCACGCTACGGTGGCCGGCCTCTTCTACGACGAGTCCGGCGAGGAAGGCAGCACGTTTCTGGATGCGGACCTTCTGAGCCATCTCGACCCGGATTACGTCGCCCTGGGGCACATCCACGCCGGCCGCAACTTCCCGGTGGGAGAGGGCGCCGGGACCACTGGAGCGGGCGGCGGCGCCGGCGGGGCGCGGGCCGGCGGGCCGCGGGCCGACGCGGTCTACCCGGGATCCGCCCGGGTGTGGCGCCGCGGTGAGTCGGGACCGCGATCGGCAATCCTGGTGAGCCTCGACGACGACGGAGTCGATTGGCGCCGGCATACCCTTTCGAGCGCCGGGGAGTACCGGTCGGTCGTAGTTGCCGTCGAGCCCACCGGTAGCATCGGCACAGATCTGGAGGCGATCTCCCCCGGCGGGGCGGACTACGTGGCGTGCTCCCTGGTGGGGGTTCTGGAGGACGATGCGACGCTTCGCCGCGTCGCCGAAGAAGTGCGGTGCACCCTGGCGGAGCGGGCGCGCGTCGTCGAGGTAGCAACGGAGGAGACGATCCTGATCGACGGTGCCTCCGAGGAGCCGATCGTGCGGCGCTTTCTCGAGGTGTGGCGCCGGCACGGCGAGTCCCTACCCGCCGACGACGCGGAGACGCGGCGCCTCTGGTACCGCGCCCGGGAGCTGGGCTTACGCACGGTAAAACAGGTGGTTGAGCAGAAGAAATGATTCGATCCCTCGATCTCACGGCATACGGCCGCTTTGCGCGGCGCCACTTCGACTTCGGCGAGGTAACGCTCTTCCTCGGCCCCAACGAGAGCGGCAAGAGCACGGTCTTCGACGCGCTCGGGGAGGTTCTGTGCAATCCGCCGAAAACGACGACCTTCGGAAAGCGTCTCGAGGGGCGCTACGGACCGGAACGTCGCGTGACCGTTGATCCCGAAGAGGCGGCAGGCACCCTCTCCGCGGAAACGTTCCTGAATCTTCTGGCCGTCGACTCGGCGGGCATAAGCATTACTGTCGGCGACAGGTCGGACTGGCTGGACGACGTCAAGTCGCAACTCTTCTCGGGAGGCGTCGACCCGAAGCGCGTGAAGCGTCTCCTCGACGACCGGGCGGATACCCGGGCGAACCGGCGTCACATGAAGGAGCGCGCCGGGAAGGTGGAGAAGCTGGAGGCTGAGCGCCGGCATCGCCGGGAGCTCGATCAGCGGCGGGAGGAGGTGCTGCGAGCCCAGCACCGCGCGACGTCCCTGGACGAGGAGCTGGGTCAGATCGAGACGCAGCTGACGGAAGTCTCGGAGCACCTCTCCGGCGTGGAAGCTGAGATTGCCCATCAGGAACGCATTGACGAGCGGGAACGTCTTCAAGGGATCTGGCAGCAGGTGGAGAAGGCGAAGTCCCTGGAGAGCTCTCTCGAGGAGCTGGCGGCAGTGCGCGAGGACGAGGGAGAGGAGTTGCGGCGACTGACCGGTGCCGCCGAGAATGCGCGCGCCGCGGCGGAGCGCGCCGAGGTGCAGGCGCAGCACGCCCGGGATGCCGTCACGACCGCCACGGAGCGGGCGCACCGGGCGGAGCGCGCCGCCGAGGAGGAGCAACCGAGAAGCAGTGTCGCCGGAGAGCTCCGCGAACGCGTCCGCACGGCCGAGGCTGAGCGCCCGACCACCCGGGTTGTCTCGTGGCGTCCCTGGGCTCTGGTGGCAGCCGCCGTTGCCCTGATGGGCGGGGTAGCCGCGCTTGTCCTCCTGCCGGGGGCGGCCGCAATCGGCGGCGCCGTCGGCGGAATAGCCCTCTCGGCACTCTTTGTGGTTCTTGCGCGGTCGGTGGCCCACGTGCCGGACGAGAGCGCCGTCACCGCCGCGGTTGAAGAGGTCCGCGATCGCTGGCGCCGGCGCTTCGAAGAGGATCTGTCCGGCCGCGACGCAGCGGCGCTTCGCGATGAGCTCTACCGGAAGGAGCAGGAGGCGCAGCGACTGCACGCGGATGCGGCGGCTCGCCGGGAGGAGCTCCGGGCGGCGGAAGAACGCCGGCAGCGTACGCAGGCAGCAGCGGAGGAGGCGAGGCAGGAAGCGGACCGCGCCTCGCGTGCGGTTACGGAGTGGCTTACCCGGCGCGGCATCTCCCGAACCGAGGAGTACTGGAAGCTCCGGGAGCGGGCGGAGCGCTTCGCAGCGGAGCGTGAAGAGGCACGCACGCGGGTAGAGCGCGCCATGGACGACTTCAATGCCGACACCCCGGAAGCGCTCCAGGCGGAGGTGAGCCGTCGCATCAAGGATCTCGACGCCTCCATTACCGCCCCGCCCAAGAGTGAGGCGGAGGTTCGCGCCCTCCGATCGGAGCGGGCCCGCCTGATCCAGGAGAAGGAGCGTCTCGCGGCGCGGCGCGGCGAGGTGAACCGCCGCGCGGGAGAGGCCACCGGCTCCGTCCAAACCGCCATGGGTAACCTCCCGGAGGAGATTGCGCAGTGTGACCGGCGCATTGCCCTCCTGGAGGAGGAGATCGCCGAGCTGGACACAACGCGCCGCGCCGCGGAGTGGGCGGCGCAGATGTTCGCCGAGGTGGCGTCGGATACGACGACCATGCTTGCCGATCTCGCCGAAGACATTGCCCGGGAGTACGGCTCTCTCGTCGGGGACGACCGCGCCGCAACGCTTTCCGAGATCGACCCCATGAAGGGGCGCGTCCAGGACCGCTCCGGCGTTCTTCGCGCCGTGGGATCTCTGAGCCAGGGCACCCGCGATTCCTTCGTTCTGGCAAGCCGCCTGGTCCTCGCGGAGCGGGCGCTCTCATCGCCGGGGATTCTGCTCTTTGACGAAGCCTTTGCCGCGCTGGATCTTGAACGAAGGAGTCGGGCGCTGGCTCTGCTCCGGCGCTTCCGGGAAGAGCACGGCTGGCAGCTGGTCATCTTCACCATGGACCCCGGTCTGGCCGAGGAGGTTCAAAGCAGCTTTCCCGGAGCGGTGGTGCACGAGCTCACACCCGAAGGCGAAGGGAAGGGTGGGCAATCCGGGGGCGACGCAGGCGGAGCGGCCACCCCGGAATAGCGCGGCATAAGGGGAGGTACGTGATGGTACTCGGCGCGGTTGCAGGGGATGTCATCGGCTCGATCTACGAGGGACGCCCGCGCAAGACGCCGGGG